>JANONW010000046.1:0-19620 GCA_031421065.1 Prolixibacteraceae bacterium | reverse complement strand
TTTAACTCCTGCTTGCGCTTCTGTTAACTTTTTTGAACCTCGGCCCAGAATCTTAATCAACAATGAAATGGTTTGGTTCTGATAATCGACATCCAGAACAGAAAAGGGGCGTCGCAAAAATATTTCCTGCGCATTTTTAATTTCAACATTGACAAACTGACCAGGAAATATATCAGAAACAGGTACAGGTGAATGAAGTTTAAGTAGAAAATTATCCTTGTTAAGTTGCTTATTTTCAAGCAACAATAAATCAATTACCGTCTTTTTCATGCAGTATAATTTGACGGCAAATATAGTTCAAAAAACTTACCGGGAAGGATTATAAACCTTAAAAGTTTGGTCTTTAAAAAATACAATCAGCCGTTCTATGGGCTTTTCAGAGCCAAAAAATGAATCATACAACTCATTCTCAGACACTTTTTTTTCCTGTACCGATGTGGATAAAGTGTTTTCTTTCGGTTCAGGTGTTGGCAAATCTTTGACTATGTCAGGCTCGATGCTTTTTTCCTTACCTATCGGATTATTGATTATCTGATCGATTATCGGTTTCACCGTAGGCTCAGGAATCGGGTCGAACAATGTTCTTGATTTTGAAACGCCTTCAATCATGTTGCCTTCGCCAAGCAGAAGCCATTTAGCATTTATTTCAGGATAGATCTGTAAAAGCTTTTCAATAAACTGAAAACTGGGTTTATTCCTTGCTTTTAGAACATGGGTAACATTCGATCGCTGCACTCCGATTGCATCGGCCAATTCTGAAGGAGAAATCCCCTTGTATTCCATAAATTTCCTTATCCGGTCTTCCATATAAATGTAAATTAACGAATATACAAATGTAATAAAAGTACGTCAATTATTGATTGCCAATTGTGCATTACTGCTGATTACATTTGTGCACTACTGTCCGGTATTTATAAATAATTCCTGTAAATGTATTTGATTTATACTTTAGGTATATCAATTAAAATATTGGTTAATAGTTATTTATAATGAATATTGTTTGAATAAATACTTAAAATGCACATATATAAATACTATATTCAATTCATCAAAGATATAATGTCATATAATTTATTGTTATTGAATACTATATGGCCAAATGTTTAGTGATTTTTAAATAAACTTTTTACTGTGTTATTGATGTTAATTATTAGGATATTTTAATGAAACATTTTAAATTAATTCTATTTACATTTTAATTTACTGATTGTTGATTTACATTTGTGTCCGAAGATTTGTATTTACTCGCTGTTGCCATTTGTGAATTGACGTGGGAAATGCTATTGAGAGTAAAAGTCTATTTCGATACTGACTATGTCTTTTTGTATTTGGCATCAACAGTAGAAATATGCACCTATTCCCTTCCCTATCTCAACTTCGAGAAAAATATCCAATTCTCGGACAGTTAAAAATCAATATTTATTAATTCAAGTTGCTGAAATTGTGAAATTTAATCCTTAAACATTCTTTTTTATATCTACGATCTTCTGGAAGAAAATGACTAATTTTTCAACAATTGACTTAAAAATTGGTTTGAGTGCACTAAAGTCGATCTTAAAAAGTGTATTTTTCTGTTTTTGATTAAAACTTGCATTTATGAGAGGAATTCCTTCTTCATTTTTAATTTTGTTTTTTGCCTTTGTTTTTTTTGTTGAGCTCGTCTCCTACATCGGACTCCGGCTTTTAATCAATGAACGTTCAAAGAATACCAAGATCTATCTTGCCATCTTATATTTTATCATTAGCCTTATAACGACAGGACTTCTACTCTACTCTTTCGCTAATCCGGAGGTGATACGCCAAGCCAGAAATTACGCACTTTTTTTTGTGGTAATAACTGTTACTTTTTTGAACTTGCTTCCCAAATTCATTTTTGCATCAACAACCATTATTTCATTTATTTTCAGATGGTTGGCTGGTAAGCGTTCCCAAATGATCCTTATTACTGGTTCCTTTCTGATTTGTACAGGATTTTTTATAGTTATTATTTATGGTACTTTTTGTGGACGATACCATGTGAATGTCAGGCAACAAGAACTGTATTTTGAAAATTTGCCGGAGCAGCTCAATGGTTTTAAAATTGTTCAATTGTCTGATATTCATCTGGGAAGCTTTGGAAAAGATACAAGAGTGATGAAAGAAACAGTCAGACTTGTTAATCAATTAAAACCTGATTTACTGTTATTTACTGGCGATTTGGTGAATAATTTCAGCGAAGAAACAAAAGGATTTGAACCCTATTTGAAACAACTTTCGGCTCAATACGGTAAATATGTCATTCAAGGTAACCACGATTATGGAGACTACTCCGCCTGGCCTGATACTGTAAGTAAGAGATTAAATTTGAAGCAAATTCATGGCAGTTTAACTAATGCCGGATTTAAAATTTTGCTGAACCAATGGGAAAAAATAACTGTAAAAGATACCTCATTTTCATTGATTGGCGTTGAGAACTGGGGACATCCACCATTTCCACAGTATGCCAATCTGGATGAAGCTATAAAAGGAATTCAGGATCAATCGTTTAAGATTTTAATGTCACACGACCCCGCTCATTGGAAATCAGTCGTGGTTCCACAAACCGATATTCCGCTAACACTTTCGGGCCATACCCATGGTGGCCAGTTCGGGATAAAAATTGCAGGAATCGAATTTAGTCCGATCTACTTTATTCAGAAGCACTGGGGAGGTCTTTATCAATCTGATAATCAATTTCTGTACGTAAACAGAGGTCTTGGAACAATTGGATTTCCTGGCAGGATTGAAATGCGTCCTGAGATTACCGTATTGACTCTTTTCCGAACTACAAACCGTTGAAATCGATTGAAAACAACAATTCAAATTTGAAACTGGCTGATTCAGGCAGATAAATTGACCTGACTCCAAGGTCAATTGGGGCAAAAAAACGCAAAACATGAAGATCAGAAGTTATCTCCAAACCGAAAGAATTCATATCCAATTCTTTATAATTGGGATATATCTTTCCATTCTTATCTCTTGCTGGAACTGATAACCAGGCATAATCGTAAAACAATGAAGTTTTTATACGTTTCAGATAAACTAACTTGCCTAAACTAAAATCCGGGTAAGCCAGAGGTATCCGGTAATCAGCTGCCAGCGAATACATTTTATTGTTCTGGAATCCTTGAAAACCGCGGGGAAATCGCACAAAGTTTGAAAAACTATGGTTTTGGTTAAATATTTTTTCCTGATAACCCTGATAAATTTTAATTCCATCATTTTTTGCCAAGCCAGGAAAATACAATACAGTCTGAATTCCGGAAAGCGAGCCAAGATTGTTGCCAATAAAAGGTGTGTGCCTAAAAATAACATCAAATTGCTGCCCCCATCTGGGCATAATATTTTGACCAGATTGCTTCAATAAGTGGTAATAATACAATCGATAGGTCAATGCGTGATAGTTTCCTGAATAAAAATTATCAGGTGTTGATTTATTGTGGGTTACCTTATTGAAACTATATTTTATTTCAGGAAAAAGAGCAACAGAATACTTTCCTTTCGACAAATTTAATGGTAACCGGATATCCAAATCAGCGGTCAATTCATTCCAGGTAAAACGTCGAACAGTTGTATCGCTTCGGATAATCTGGTTTTGTTGATTGACAGTATTTGTGATCTGATAATAATTGGAAGCTCCATCTCCAAAAGTCAATTCGGTATTGATTTCAGGAAACCAACCTGAATAATTGAATGCTGCACTATACTTTCCAGTAAGGTCGGCTACATTGTAATTATAGCCCAGCCGGGTTTCGGCGGTTCCCAGTGTATTCTGTGAAAAAACTGAGGCACCGGGCCTAATTTCGTAGCTGTTAACATCAATATATGCTGGGGCCCAACTATGAAAATTGAACAAATGGCCCAATTTGGAATACTTTTTTGAAGGGTATTTTATTGAATCTCTATTACAATAATCAGGAATTCCCTTTTCCTGAGTTGCAAGGTTCTCAGCTAATTCATTTGATTTAAGGCTGATATCGGTAACTTTAAAATGATTGCTTTTATCATTCAGATTTACCGTTGAAAGCTGAAATCCTAAAGCTGAATAATTGCTGAACAGAATTTGATTTTTTGAATTTTCAGCCGATGGATAATCAGCCCCAAATTTAGCTTCATAAATTCTAAAGATATGCTGACTGTCGGGGTCAACTGAATACAGATGATCAGTTCCTGAAAAATCGGCAGAGAAAATTATTTGGCTGTTGGTGAATACCGGATTTTTAAGGTTGCCAAAAGTTGTGGGGGTAATCGGTTGAAAATGTTTTGATTGAAGGTCGAAAGAAGCCAAATATTTTCCTTTTGATGAAAGGCTGACAAAGTAAAGCTTCTCCCCTTTTTCGTCCCAGCATGGAGTAAAAAAATACTGGTTATCGTCGGTATTGAACCTTTCCAATAATTTTCCTGAATTTATATCGAAAACTGACAGAAAAAAATGATTTTCCGGATCAACTTCAACTGCTGCAAATGATTTTAAATCAGGAGAAATGACAGGGCTAAAAAGCTTATTTTCAGAGAATATTTCCTGTTTCGTTTTTGTTTCGATGTTGTAAACCAAAATAACCGAACGGTCGGCATGTGCCCATCGAATGTCTGCCCGTCTTTCTGCCCAAATGATTAATTGATCCTTCATTGAAACCGATTCTTCAAATACTGGCCCCGGAGTATAAATTACCTTTTCAGTTTTATCAGGGTTGATCAAAACAAAACGGCCAATGTCATCAATCGAAGTGCGGTAAGCAATAATGAACGAATCTTTATAAAACTCCGGATAGAGATAATCTGTATAAACTTTTGGTGATGGTGAAAGGGTTGAGATACTGCTTGTTAATTGCAAACTCAAATCTTTTAGCCTGTCAGTTTTCATATCATCGAAAATCTGATTGTACAACTGATTGCTGTTAATTCCTGTTTCTTTTTTCAGGACCGAATTAAGCGGAGTTATTGAAAATGGTTGATTTCCAACTTTATCCAACACATCCGACCAGATTTGAGCGCCATATTTTTCCCGGCTTTTACCAACCATCCAATAACCCAATTTGTAATGATCGGGCACAAAATCTTTGTACGAACCCAGAAATGCTTTATCGAATGAGTATTTACCCTTTTCGGCTAATTGCGCGCGGTATTCCATGCTGAAGGAAGCCATTCTGCCACGGCCTGTATGCGATAAAGCTGTTTCAGTCACCACGGCATCGCCTTCCAAAAACCAGAATGGCAAATAAACTCCTGTTACAATAGCAGCAGCCTGTTCGCCCAAAATAAACTTCAGCAAAAATGGCAATTCGTTTTGTATTTTATCCATCTGCACCACATGCCTGAATTCGTGCAAAGCCAGTTGTTCGAGCCAATCTTGGGCGTAAATTTGCTGGTGTGGGGTGGTAAAAAGCTCGATCCGCTTGGGCGCCCATGCAACTAAACCATTCGATTTGACTGTACGCGTATGCAAAACCACCGAAATTTTACGCGGATTGAAATTCATCGTTTTTACTCCGTAATCATAGACTTTTGACAGAACGAACGTTAATCGTTGTGCTTCTTTATCAAACTCTTCAGGATAAATTATCTGAAATTGATCTGTATTGATTTGCCGCCAGCGGATTTGCGAAGGATCCTGCCCTGTCTGGAAAAACTGGGCATTCGCAGCATTTGCGAGGATGAAAAATATCAGAGCAAAACTAAATATATACTTCATGTATTGTCGATGATTAAAGGTGATGAATATAGGAAATTATAGCTCAAGTTTATTAATTTTGGCTCTCTATAAAAAATATACGCTTTGGAAATCAGTTTTGATCATAGTTTCTCCGGATGGTGGGTTCTGCTGGCCTTGCTTTTATCTTTATGTATCAGTTTTCTGCTTTACTACCGAAATTCGGAAAATTCAAGCCTTTCAACCATTCAAAAAGGTTTTCTGGCATTTCTCCGGTTCTCCTCCCTTTTCCTAATTTTTCTGTTCTTGCTTTCTCCGCTAATCCAGAAGGTGAAAAAAATTAAAATGTTGCCAATTCTGGCAGTTGCTTTGGATAATTCGATGTCGGTAAAACCACAAACTGAGGCTTTTGAAGAATTGTCGAAAACAATCAAAGAGCGTTTCTCTGAGGATTATCAGGTTGAATTCTGGTCGTTCGGCGAAAAAGTTGAATCCAATGGCCCAATTACCGGGACTGAAAGACGATCGGATTACGGACAAATGATTAAAACACTGAAAAGCAATTACATCAATAAAAATATTGGCGCGTTGATTCTGGTTGGAGATGGTATTTACAATCAGGGACAAAACCCTGTCAATTTTGCTTCAGGTCTGAAATTTCCGGTATATTCTATCGGAGTTGGCGATACGGCCCACAAAGTTGATGCTGCCATCAGAAGTGTAAAAACCAATAAAGTGACATTTCTGAAGAATAAGTTTCCGATAGAAATTGAGCTGAAGTTTTCGAAACTAAAGAATAAAATTGCCTACATCGAAATTGAAAACAACCGTAAAATAATTTATTCAAGCTCTGTTCCGATTGTTTCCGATGATGATTTTAAGCTTGATTTTGCAAGCCCCGAAGCCACTCGAACCGGACTTCAACATTATAAAATCAGGATCAGGCCGTTTACGGAAGAAACGAATATCAAGAACAACGAATATGAATTTGTGATTCAGGTATTGGAAAACAAACAAAAAATATTGATGCTCAGTGATGGCCCACATCCTGATCTGGGCGCTCTTCGCAATAGTCTTTCTGAACTTCAAAACTATGAATCAGAATTAGTTACGGGCAATAATATTCCAGATAGCCTGAAAACATACAGCCTGATAGTTTTGAACCAACTTCCTTCGAAAAAAAACGCTGCAAGCACACTTTTAACAAAAATAAGGGAAAGCCGAATACCGGTTTTATTTCTGATTGGGCCAAATACATTGCTTGAGCAATTGAATACGCTTGAAATGGGAATGAAGGTTTCGGCCAGCAACAACACCGAAGAAGTACAGGCCATTTTTGATGATAACTTTTCGTTGTTCGTTCTTTCAAACGAAACAAAAGAGTTGCTTTCGATGGCTCCCCCGCTGATCAGTCCGTTCGGGAATACTGAAGTTTCGCCCCTTCTGCAAAGCATGGCCAGTCAAAGTATAAAAAATATACGCACCTCAAAATCAATCATGGCATTTGGAAATGACAAAGGCCGGAAAATTGGCTTTATCGTCGGTGAAGGAATTTGGCGCTGGCGTTTGTTCAACTACCAGAACGGCGGTAATCATGAAGCCTTTAACGAACTGGTGCAGAAAATTGTACAATACGTTTCGTTAAAGGAAAATGAAGACAATTTCAATGTAAATTATACAGTGCTTTATCAGGAAACCGACAACATTGAATTTACGGCTGAATTGTACAACGATAGTTACGAGCTGGTAAATACTCCTGACGTGAACATCAGGATTAAAAGCGACAGTCTGAAAGAATACAATTACACTTTTGACCGGACAGCCGATTTTTACCGCCTGAACGCGGGCAACCTACAACCGGGCGATTACACCTTTGAGGCTGAAACTCAACTGGGAAATCAGCAATTCAAAGAAAATGGCAGCTTCAGTATTGTGAAAAATGAAGTTGAATTGCAAAATATTCAGGCTGATTTTGGGTTATTGTATCAGATGGCCCAACAAACCGGAGGTCGGTTTGTTCCGATTGATAAATATGGCACATTACTTGACACAATCGGCGACAATAAACAAATTGCAGTACAACAACATCAGCAAACATTTTTAACGGAATGGATTAATCTGAAAACCATGTTTTTCATGCTGATAATTTTGTTGGGTGTTGAATGGTTTTTCAGAAAGTATTGGGGAATTTATTAAAAAGAACATAAAATGCTGTTAATTAGCAAATATCGAACATATAAAATAGTATTCTTCTGCCTGTTTGCATTGGCTATTGTATCCTGCAAAAGCTACTATACCACTTTAACCATAGAAAACGCGCGTCCTGCAAAAGAGGAATTGCCTTCTGACATACAAAGTCTTACGCTGATGAACCGAAGCATGAACAATCAGTTTGAGAATTATCAGGAAGATTCGCTGCAATTGTATTTTTACCGGCAGGGCTTTCAGCTTTCAAAAATTGTACTCGACAGCACTGCTGCCGATACCACCATTCAGGCACTCGCAGCGCTTTTATTTGAATCGGGCCGCTACGATGTGGTTATTCCGGTTGAACGAAATATCAAACGCGACCTTCCATACGAATTACTTCCGGATACCCTGAGCAATTTGCAGGTGAGCCAGATTTGCAAACAATACGATACTGATGCATTGATGGTTTTGGAGCGATTCTCAGCCAAAGTAATGACCGATTTTTCTGCTGAAAAATACACAGACGCAACTACAGGCAGTAGTTATTCCTACTATGCTTCGCAAGACCTGAAATACAATGCCTTTTTCAGGATTTATAAACCGGGAACGAAAAACCTGATTAAAGAATTTGAGCTGATTGATACAGTATATTGGGAAAGCGCCGATTACTCACAGCAAAGACTTTTCGCTAAACTGCCATCTGTTAAGCAAGCCCTGACCAATGCCGGCATCAAAATCGCATTGGATATTGACAGTAAATTATCGCCAACCTGGTTCTCCGAGAAACGCGGTTACTTCTTGTTCGACCTGAAAAACGACCTTGGCCGACAATTGATGAATGAAAACAGAACAGCGGAAGCAAAAGCATTTTGGCTGGAAAAAGCGCAATCGGCCAACAAGAAAATAAGAGGCAGGGCCGAATACAACCTGGCATTGGCAAGCGAACTGGATGGAAATATTGATCAGGCAATTTAATGGGGGCTGAAATCATTTTACTCTTATTACCAATATCAAACAGAAGTATATTTGAAGAAACTTAATGCATTAAAAGAGAGTAAACTAACCAAATAAAACCAACCCGGCCATGAAGAAGTTGATAACAATGTCAGGAATTGTTTCGCTATTCTTTTTAAGTTCATGTGTTACATTAAATGAGTTCCCTATCGAAGTTTTTCAACCGATGGCCGTTCTATCGCACAAGTTGTAACTGCCAGTATATGGACAATTTATGATGTTTCAAAAAACCGGATGATCAACCATATCTCGTTGGTTGACACAATTTACTGGGATGGCCTGGATAATCGGCAAAACTATTTGGCTTCCATAATTCCGGATAAAAAAGCGGCCATGCAAATTGCAGCAGGATTGGTGGGCGTAAATTATTCGAAAAATATAATTCCATCCTGGGCCACCGTTTACCGCAATACTTTATCTTCCAATCAAGCTGATTCTAAGAAAGCGGCCGAACTTGCAAAAATGAACAAATGGGAAGAAGCATCTGAATTATGGGAAAAATATACCGAAAGCAAAAACAAACGCTACAAAATTCATGCGCTCTATAATCTTGCCATTGCCAGTGAAATGGACGGCAATATTGAAGCAGCAATTGAACTTAACAACAAGGCGTCAAAAATCAGCCCGTCTCCTGTTTTTGCCAATGAAAATGAAATCATCAGAAAATATTCAGCCGTTCTGGCGAAGAGAAAAATCGAATTGGCAAAGTTAAATTCGATGAACTATGAATTGTAAATTTTCCTTCTTTCTACTAATTGTAACTTTGGGTTTTACATCATGTGTACTTGCACTTCGGGAAAAGGAAATAAAACGGTTGGGCAAGCAAATCCGGTAAAAGTCAGGTTCTTTTTGATATTCATTCTGTTTTTTTTTTAGCTTCTACCTTTGCCGATGTTATTGACGATGCTTTCGAATATCTGATCGGTAAAAGCAGTAAAGGCGAAAAAGGACAGTACTTTACGCCCCGATATGTAAACGATAAAGTAGAGTTGGCCAATGAGCAAGACGAAGAAACCGCGATGCGGTTTATAATTTGAATATTTATTTTTTGCCTGAATTTACCTTGTTCTGGTAATAAACAGGCCCTTTTCGGATAGCCAGAACAATTAAAATAATTCCAGTAACCACAAACGGAATACTTAGCCATTGTCCCATGTTCAGGCTCATGCCAGCTTCAAATGCTTCCTGATCTTCCTTGATAAATTCAATGAGGAAACGAGATGTAAATACCATGATAAAAAATACGCCGACCAACATGCCCTGATAGTCTTTGGCCTTCGTTTTCCAATACATGTAAAGCAAAACTCCAAAAGTCAAAAGATAGCTCAATGCTTCATAAATTTGTGTCGGATGTTTTGCAACGGTTTCGTGGTTTCGCTCGAAAATAAATCCCCAGGGCATTGAAGTTTGAATACCGTAAATTTCAGAATTCATCAGGTTTCCCAAACGGATCAATGCAGCAATAAAAACACTCGGGACCACTACCCTATCCAAAACCCATAAAATTGAGCGTTTTGAAACTTTCATGCTCCATATAATCATGGCAATAATTATCCCAAGTACACCGCCATGGCTGGCCAGGCCACCTTGCCAAACATACAATATTTCAATGGGGTGCTGCGAATAATAATCCCATCCGTAGAAAAATACGTGACCCAAACGGGCGCCAACAATGGTGGCAACAATTAGATAAATAAACAAACTTTCGAGCCATTTCAGGTCAATGTTCTCGTGTTTGAACATCTTCTCGCCATGATTGTAACCGAAAAGGAAACCAAGGGCAAACAAAAGTCCGTACCAACGAACTTGCAAAGGCCCTAATGTGAAAATATCGGGGCTAACGTTCCACTGAATAAATGCCAGAATATCCATAATATTAGTGTTTTAATCAGTCAGGTCTTTGCCATGACAGGCCTTGAATTTTTTGCCGCTTCCACAAGGACAAGGATCATTGCGCCCTACCCTTTTCTCAACCCTGATTGGTTGCAATTGTTTGGGCTCCTGTGGTGGTTCCGGCCTGCTCTGGCTTGACGAACCTGAAGGTAATTCAGATTTTGAAGTCGATAATTTGCTCAGATCAAGTCCTCTTCTCTCATGACCTTCGCGAACCTGTTGCGGATCGCTGATTGGAATGTGGCCTTTTGCAAGAATAGAGACAATTGATTTATTTACCTTGGTGATCATGATCTTGAACAAATTGAACGATTCAAATTTGTAGATCAGTAACGGGTCTTTTTGCTCGTAGGTGGCATTCTGAACCGATTGTTTCAGATCATCCATTTCGCGAAGCTGTTCTTTCCATGCATCATCGATGGTAACCAGAACGGTTTGCTTCTGATAAGATTTAACCAGCTCTTTACCCTGATTTTTATATGCTTTTTCAAGATTGGTCACTATCTGGAAAATATGTTTCCCGTCGGAAATTGGGACAACAATGTTCGTATATAGATGTGATTTTTGCTCATAAACTTCGCGGATAACCGGATAAGCCTGTTTGGCAATATTTTCCATCCGTCGCGTGTAAGTCGCAACCATTTCGTGATAAACTTTATCAACCAGATCATCCGCTTTCATTTTCATGAATTCCTGTTCAGTAACAGGTAATTCCATCGACATCAACCGAATCAGATCCCTGTTGAATTCTTCGAACATTCCGTTTTCCTGATATTCACTCACCAGATTTTCGATCACATCGTACATGGTGTTCAGGAGATCTACTTCAACGCGTTCGCCAAACAGGGCGTGACGGCGTTTTTTGTAGATTACTTCACGTTGCGAATTCATCACATCATCGTACTCCAACAAACGTTTACGTATTCCGAAGTTGTTTTCTTCCACTTTTCGTTGCGCACGCTCAATCGACTTTGTAATCATCGAATGCTGGATCATCTCGCCTTCTTTCAGGCCAATTTTATCCATGATCCCGGTAATGCGGCCAGAACCGAACAAACGCATCAAATCGTCTTCCAGCGAAACAAAAAACTGAGATGATCCCGGATCTCCCTGACGACCGGCACGTCCGCGTAACTGGCGGTCAACACGGCGCGACTCATGCCTTTCGGTACCAATGATGGCCAAACCACCTGCGGTTTTAACTTCCGCAGTTAATTTAATGTCGGTACCACGGCCAGCCATGTTGGTTGCGATGGTCACCATACCTGAAACCCCTGCATCTGCCACAATTTCAGCTTCACGGGCGTGTAATTTGGCATTCAGTACATTGTGCTTTATGCCACGCATTTTTAGGTAGCGGCTCAGCAATTCCGAAATTTCTACGGAAGTTGTACCAACCAAAACAGGACGACCTACCTTGTTAAGTGCTACAATTTCTTCAACCACCGCGTTGTATTTCTCGCGTTTGGTTTTATATACCATGTCTTCGCGGTCATCACGAATTACTTTTCTATTGGTCGGGATTACAACCACGTCCAGTTTGTAGATGTCCCACAACTCACCTGCTTCAGTTTCGGCAGTACCGGTCATACCAGCCAGTTTGTGGTACATCCTGAAATAATTCTGAAGTGTAATAGTTGCGAAGGTTTGGGTTGCGGCCTCCACTTTCACCCGTTCTTTGGCTTCAATGGCCTGGTGCAAACCATCCGAATAACGACGGCCTTCCATGATACGGCCGGTTTGTTCGTCCACAATTTTCACCTTGTTTTCAATAACCACATATTCAACATCCTTTTCAAACATCGCATACGCTTTCAGCAACTGGTTAATGGTATGAACTCGCTCCGACTTGATGGAATAATTGGTAAGCAGATCATCTTTCTTTGCCAACAACTGCTCTTTGGTGAGCGATTTATTGTTTTCAATTTCAGCAATTTCAGAACCAACATCAGGCAACACAAAAAACATCTGATCTTCAACGTCATCCGAAATCAGGTCAATTCCCCTATCAGTCAATTCTACTGAATTTTGTTTCTCTTCAATTACAAAAAACAGATTATCGGTAATGATATGCATGAGCTTGTTATTATCCTGCATATGGAAATTCTCTGTTTTTGTCATCTGGGACTTAATGCCCTCTTCGCTCAGAAATTTGATAATTGCCTTATTTTTCGGCAATCCTTTGTGGGCACGGAGCAATAAAATTGAGCCTTGTTCTTTTTCCTCCTTGGTAGCATTCGGGTTGTTCAGAATTCTTTTTGCATCCGACAAACATTGGTTGACCACATTTCGCTGGGCTGCATAAAGTTTTTCAACCTTTGGCCGAAGCTCTTCAAACTTCTGAATTTCGCCTTTTGGGATCGGGCCTGAGATAATCAAAGGAGTACGGGCATCGTCAATCAAAACTGAATCGACCTCATCGACAATTGAATAGTGGTGTTTGCGCTGGACCAGATCATTTGGATTAATGGCCATGTTGTCGCGCAGATAATCGAAACCGAATTCGTTGTTGGTTCCGTAGGTAATATCGGCCAGGTAAGCTTTGCGGCGGCCTTCGGAGTTGGGCTGATGTTTGTCGATACAATCAACGCTCAGTCCGTGAAATTCAAAGATTGGTCCCATCCATTCCGAGTCACGTTTCGACAGGTAGTCGTTTACAGTTACCAGATGAACCCCTTTTCCGGTCAAAGCATTCAGAAAAACAGTCAGGGTTGCCACGAGTGTCTTTCCTTCACCAGTACCCATTTCAGCTACTTTCCCTTGATGCAGTACGATCCCACCGATCAACTGCACATCGTAATGAACCATGTCCCAGATAACCTGGTTTCCACCAGCCATCCACTTGTTGAGCCAAACAGCGTTTTCGCCTTCAATAAGGATGCTGTTCCTCATTGTTGCAAGATCGCGGTCGAAATTGGTTGCTTTTACAATAACCCTTTCATTGTCATTAAAAAGTTTGGCTGTTGCTTTAATTACTGAAAATGCCACCGGAAGTATTTCGTTCAAAACTTCTTCGAGCTTGTCATCAATTTTTTCTTCGAGTTTGTCAATTTCCTGATAAATTTTTTCACTTTCCTGAATTTCAACTGTTTCTGCCAGTTCGTTCAGTTCAGCGATCTTGTCTTCTTCAGGTTTAATCCGCTCTTTTATCAATGCTTTTAAACAGTCCGATTCGGCTCTCAGTTCGTTATTCGAAAGCAATTTAACGCGTTCGTATTCTTTTTTTGTTTTTTCAAGCAAAGGCGTTATCTCAGTCATGTCTTTATCTGCTTTATTGCCAAAAAATTTGCCCAGAATTTTATTTAAAAATGCCATATACAGGTTTTAATTGATCAAAATTTTCAAGCCACAAATGTAGTTATAATGTTTAAAACACGAATTGGTTTTTACGATTATCATGCTGGCATTTGGTTATACAACATCATCCTTAATTTTGAGGCTGATGTGATGTATATTTACGGAAAGTTGTATGTCACCGATTTAATGCCTGACAGTGCCAACCACAAATTACCAACACTTACCCTGCCTCTCTACTCGTAGAGAGGGGAAAAGCCCTGCTTGCAGGGCTTGGGGCGAGTGAGAAAAACGTAAATAATTTTAATGGACAACCTATTCCGATACTCAAATATCAAGCAGGTTTAAAAGGGAAAATTGTCGTACACCCGTGGTTTGTGATTGCTTGCTGAAACCATTTTTTTCATACTGCCGTACTCCATAACAATCTCATTAATGTGAAATCCCTTGGCAAATTGATTGGAATTGGCCCCAATTTTTTTTTGTGGATGGTTTTCGCATGAAATCAGGCAAAAAAACAGGGCAAATAGAAATAGTATATGGATCTTCATTTTTGAATGGAAAAAACGCAAAATTAAGGGATATATGCAATTTTTCCTACTATCGTCCGGCCGCCGGCTTCAATGCGAACAAAATAAAGTCCCGGCCTTTTACCTGTGAAATTCAGCATCAATTCATTAGGGCCATTAGAAATGCACGAAATATTTTGCAATTTACCAAGCAAATCATAAACAACCACATTTTCCGCACATTCAATCTGATCAACAGTTTTAACTGTCAAATTCATATTTCCTTTGAGCGGATTTGGGTAAAATATGGCTTTGGATTCTTTATCAATTATTACTGAATCACCAGTTAAAGTATCAATATTACAGGCAATCAGTTCGGTCAACAAAGCAGATCCATCTCCATTCAGGTTTTGCGAATTATAGGCCATCCAGCCAGTCTGATTTTTCAGAAAAAAGCTATTGGAGGTATCTGCTTTCCTGTTGGCCAAATAAACTGCCAGCGTATCGCCATCGTGTAATCCCTGAATGTTATAGGAAATAAAGAAGTTGCCGGTGGTTTTTACCGGATTTTCAAACTGTAAATAATTCATTGCATCAGGCCAGAATTTTTTAATGTCGAATTTTTCAGAATACCGCAAAGTTGTGGGTTTGTCTATTCCTTCGTAAACCTGAACATTAATGAAAGACTGGCCAAACAACGGATTGGTTTTCACCTTGGCAATTCCGAGCGTAACTCCTTGTACATCACAAGTTTTTGAAAATTTGAATTGCTCTGCAAAATCAGTGAACCCAGCAAGGTTTGAACCACTGAAATATCCTTTTTTTGTGATCCCGTTTGTGATTTGAATGGCCGAATAGGTCTCGGTATCTTTAAAATTGGTGATGGGATTACAAAGAGTTTTCCCCGAATTAGGGGACATCCCATCAAGTTTTTCCACATTTGAATTTACAGGATCAAGCCAGAATTTCAATTGTTTGGAAGTCTCGCTATTGTAATCCCATGCTAAGGCAAATTTTTCAAAATCATCATTTGTAGGCATGGAACAAGTGGCAGATCCACCAGTCAGTGTTCCAATCAGTTGATTATTTTGATCAAACAATGGCCCACCTGAAGAACCGTTTTCTGTGACACCGTTGTCCCATCTCAATATTCTCCAAAATCCATTTGTCAGATAGGTACTGCTAAACGTGGCAGTTACTGCCGCATCCATGTCAATCGACACCTTTTTTATATCACCAAGTGGATGATGAATACTTTTGGAAGACGATGGAGGCAGATTCTTTCGGTTCCAACCGGCAAAATATGGCCGGTAATTGTAAGGCAATGTGTTGTTAAGCTGCACCAATGCAAAATCGAGACGATCAAACGAGGACTTTAGTGTACTTCCAGATAATGAACGACTTACATCTCCATCGATGGAAGAACAAAAAGGCGATTCGTAATTGAAAAGAAATACAGATGAATTTGCTTTTATTTCCGTACCAATGCAATGATAAGCTGTTAACAGGTAAGGCGTTCCATTGAGTGAAGTATTGTTCACCAATGTTCCGGTACAAATTTCAGTTCCTTCAATGATGATCCGACAAACCGCATCCCTGATTTTTTCGGTTCCGTTGACTAAATCACAATTCACATTCACATTGCATACACCAGATATGCCCAACGGTCGGTGGGTTCCTGACGAAGTGACCCCAACAAAATCATGTGAAATCCTGGAAATTTCAATTTCGCCCTGAAATACTGCACTTTTTGGTTCTTCGTATTGAATTATCAATTCGTCATCAGCCAATGGTTCTACTGCAAGTACCTGACTGATTGAATTATTTGCTGAAGTATAAGCTCCCTTTATTTCACCGCTATTGGCGCCAACCAGAAAAAGCCGGGAATTTTCGGGCAAATTGAAACGGCCAAAAATCACATTCAACGAATAGGCTCCTACCGATCTGATTCTCAGCTGCCAAACATTTATCTCAGAATCTGAATACCACTTGCCTGAATTTTTCAGGTTAAACGAAACATCAAATGGGTGCGCGAAAACAAATGGTTTTAACATCGATTCATCCGGCGTACTAATGTTGTCCCGACGAAGTTTGTTGTTATCAACTGAAGGTAAAATGATAAGGTCGGTCGTAGAAGCTGATTTGAGCTTTTCTATATGTACTGGCGTTCCGCCCTGTGAAATCTGTCCCTTAACCATTCCCGGAAAAAGTAACAATAGTAAAATGCCAGCCTTGAATATTAGTCTTGAAAAAATCATGTTATTAACGCATTGAGGCCCAAAAATAAGATAATTTACCTTAGTGGATTCAAAATCTTCCAAATTCTGTTAAATTCAAGTAAATTTGACAAATAAACCAGTATTTTATGCATGAAATTGATATCCACACCCATCAGTTTAAAAGTGAAACTTCGATCCGGATACTGAATGTTTTTGCGAAGGATTTACCTTTTCTTAACAACAAATCATACTATTCTGCAGGCCTTCATCCCTGGCATATAGGGTTGGTCGATCCGGAAGAATGTTTGCTTTCGATTGATCTTGCAACAGGTCAAAAAAACATGATTGCGGTCGGCGAATGTGGCCTCGACCGATCAATATCAACCGACTTCGCAAAGCAGGAGTTGTATTTTAGGAAGCAAACAGAGATTGCCCAGAAACATTCTAAACCACTGATTATTCATTGTGTACGGGCATTTCCAGAGCTAATGAAAATTAAAAAAGAAACCAAATCAAACATTCCCTGGATTATTCATGGTTTTCAAGGCAATTTTCAAACAGTTTTACAACTTATCAGGCACGATTTTTATTTTTCTATTGGCGAAACATTGCTTACCAACCATTTTAAAAAGGATATTTTGAACCTCATTCCTCCCGAACGGCTTTTTATGGAAACCGATGACGGAAATACCTCCATCATCGAAATTTATTCACTGGCCGCACAAATATTAAATATCGGTCACGAAACTTTGAAGGCGATTATTTTTGGAAATTTCAAACGTCTATTTGGAATTGAAAATGTCATTAATATTGATTTAACCTGATTTCCCTTGAACATTTTGTAAATAGTTTTGTCTATTTGCTAAAACTGTTTATGTTTGCACTCAATAAAATCAGGTTATAAAAAATGAATCATTCAGCAAAATATAGCTTTTACTGCGTTTCCTCTTCCAAAGGTTGCAATGATTTTATGATGTCTGCCATGCCTATGATAATGCGTTAGCCTTTAGGCAGTGTGATTATGCATATTGTTTAAAGGCTACGATCTAAAAAAAAATATTCCATTTTCATTTATTTTTAAATTTTGATCATGTCAAATTGTGTCGTACGATTTGGCGGAAACAGTTTATCTAATTTCCCGGTACTGGAAGCATTCGCCATTCTGTTGAGTGCATCAGGGAATAAAGCAGTAGTAGTAGTAGTAGTTTCCGCTATACCAGAAATACAGAAAAGTATCGAACAAGGCATCGAACTGTTAATCAGCAATGCCGCATCATCTGCAATAATTATGCAGCAGATCAATGATTCCGTCCTTCAGAAATTGTGCGTATTTCAGGAAACAGAATTAAATGAACAACTGATAAATGAGTTGAATGCCCTTCAAAATCTATTGAAAGGGATTGAATTTACAGGTGATTTCTCGCTTTCGCTGAAAGATCAGGTCATTAGTTTTTCAGAGCGGATTACAGCTGCAGTTCTGCAATTGTTTTTATCGAAGAACCAGCTGGTTTCAACCATCATTTATCCTGAAGATCTTGGGTTAACAGTTACCAAGGAATTCGGGAATGCGACAATTTTATTTGAAGAGTCAGGCAATGTAAAAAATTCATTGTCAGAAGGAATATACCTCATGCCCGGATCTTATGGAATTACCCAAAGCGGCAAAATTGCAAGGCTGGGCAAACGATCGGCTGACTATTCTGCAGCGGGAATTACCCGGCTTATTGGGGCTGGTTCGCTTCAACTTTGGGAACTCGACAAAGAATTCAAAACATCTGATTCAGAATCAGTTGCTGATGCTGCGCTGATTCCCCGTCTGACTTATTCCGAAGCTTCCGAATTATCTTATTTCAGCGAACTTTCCATCCATCCACGCATTGTTGAGCCTTTGATTGACAACCATATTCCCATTCATGTCTTCCGGTTGGTCAATAAAAGCAAGGAATTGACCACAATAATCAACTCAGAATCATTTGTGACGATGAACGTGGTAAAAAGTGTGGTACATACCGACGATATTGCGGTTTTGAAACTGAATGGCCCCGGAGTTGGTTTTAAACCAGGCATCCTGGCAAAAGTAACCACTGCATTTCATCGCTCCGGAATAAATATCCGTTCTGTAATTACCTCACAGGTAAGCATTAATATTATTTTAAACAAAAATGAAATAGCCCAGGCAATGCAGATTTGCAAGGAGTTGCCTTTGAGTTCGGTAAGTGAGATTATTGTCCAAGATCAAGTCTCGCTCATCGCGGTGGTTGGTCTTGGGATGCAGCAACACCACGGCGTATCGGCCAAATTATTTACAGCCGTTGCCCAACACAAAATAAACGTATTACTTAGTGGCTCAGGTGCTTCAGACCTTGTGAGCTATTTAATAGTTGATCAGAAAGACACACAAAAAGCCATTAAAGAAATTCATCAAATATTTTTTAACTAGATTTTTTAACCCTTAAAATAAATTAATATGACTGAAAGAAAATTACATTTTGAAACACTGCAATTACATGCAGGACAACAGGTTGACCCAACCACACAATCGCGGGCAGTTCCAATTTACCAAACATCGTCGTATGTGTTCAAAAATGCTGAACATGCCGCAAACCTTTTTGCCCTAAAAGAATTCGGGAACATTTATACCCGGATCATGAATCCGACAACCGATGTTTTTGAGCAGCGAATAGCAGCGCTTGAAGGCGGAGTTGCAGCTCTGGGTGTCGCTTCAGGGCATGCAGCCCAGTTTTTAACCTTTACCAACATCATGGGTATTGGCGATAATTTTGTGAGTTCACCATTTTTGTATGGCGGATCATACAATCAGTTTACGGTCACC
>JANONW010000045.1:0-1741 GCA_031421065.1 Prolixibacteraceae bacterium | reverse complement strand
GGGGCGCCCCTATCTGGTGTGGAACGTCGAGTTTCCAACTGCCAAAATCGGCAGCTTTGATACCGAACTGGTGCGCGAATTCTTTCAGGCTTTGGCCACCCATGGCGGCATCACCTTGCATGTCGATAAAATTCACGGGCTGAACAGCCACCACATTGCCGAGGCCGCGTTCAAATCGGTTGCGCGCGCACTTCGGGCGGCAGTTGAGCCCGATCCGCGCGGTGCCGGGGCCATTCCGTCGACCAAGGGCAGTCTATAATTGATGCTGACGGTTCTGGTCGATTACGACAGTGGCAATCTGCATTCCGCCCACAAAGCGTTTGAACGCATGGCGGCTGAGGTAGGGGGCGGTCATATACTGGTCAGCTCTGACCCCGAAGACGTGGCCCGCGCTGACCGTATCGTGTTGCCCGGCGACGGCGCGTTTCCGGCCTGCCGGGCCGCCTTGGGCAGTTTTGGCGGGCTTTTCGAGGCGATAGAGCACGGCGTTACCCGGCAGGCCAAACCATTTATGGGCATTTGCGTCGGCATGCAGATGATGGCCACCTGGGGGCGGGAATACAGCGATACCCGCGGCTTTGACTGGATCAGTGGCGAGGTGGTGAAAATCGCGCCTTCAGACCGTTCAATGAAAGTGCCGCATATGGGCTGGAACGATCTGATACTGGATCAACGGGCCGCTGCGCACCCGGTTCTGGCGGGCATTTCCACCGGCGATCATGCTTATTTCGTGCATTCCTATCACATGCAGGTGGAAAACCCCTTGGAAAGGCTGGCGCATTGCGATTATGGCGGCAATATCACCGCCATTATTGGCCGTGACACGATGATCGGGATGCAATTTCACCCCGAAAAATCCCAAGGCCCTGGCCTGCGGATGATAGCCAATTTCCTGACGTGGAAACCCTGAGCGCTACTTTGGCCTGATCCGGCGCCAAATCCGCCCGTCAATTGCCGCCAACCCCGCCGCAATCAACCCAAACCCCGCCAGATGCTGGGCCTGCAATGTGGTGTCCAGAAACACCACCCCCAACAGCGTGGCCGACACCGGGATCAGAAACGTCACCAACGACAGATTGATCGCGCCCGCCGAGGCCAGCAACCGGAAAAAGATCAGATAGGCCACTGCCGTTGACAGGGCCGCAATGCCGATGACAGCGCCGATCACATTCGGGGCAGGCAGTGCCATCGCCATCGGCTGATCGACCCACAGCCAGATCGGCAACAGCATCAGGGTCGAACAGGTGACCTGACCAAAGGCAATCGTCAGCGGGGCCACGCCAAGGGCGCGAAACCGGCGGCTCCACAGATTGGCCAGCCCGTAGGAGAATGCCGCCGCAAGACAGGCGACCGAGGCCCAGATGTCGTCAAACTCCATCCCCCCCATCATCACAACCACGCCGGCAAATCCCAGACCAAGACCCACCGCCTTGGGGGCCGTGATCTTTTCATCCAGCGTCATGCTGTGCAAAATCGCCAGACTGAACAAAGGTGTCGTGGCGTTCAGGATCGCCGCCATCGCCCCCGATATCTGGCCTTGCGCCAGAGAAAACAGGGTAAAGGGCACCACGTTGTTCAAAAAACCCATGCCGATCAATGCGGTCCACACCGCGCGCCCCTGCGGAAAGCGGCCTTTGGTGATCAACAATGCAAGTGCCAACAGCACAGCCCCCAGCGAAACCCGCCCCCATACGACCGATAGGGGCGGCAGGCCTTGCAGCGCCATTTCGACAAAAAAGAA
>JANONW010000044.1:0-1696 GCA_031421065.1 Prolixibacteraceae bacterium | reverse complement strand
CAGGGCTGTTCAATTCTAAATAAATTGTTGATAACTGTATAGGTTGTAGAATTGTAGGCTATTTTGGTACAACTCATTATTTATATTATTGATTTTATTTTTTCGTAAAATATTCAAAACAAAGCTTCTTAGTACCGACATGTTTTCAGGTTTTACCCTAATCCTGGAATAATCCTCCCTTAATGTTACATCCCTTACATGATGGTTTTTGTTTTCAATAAACCAATGGTTCCTGATGTGTTGATGTGCTTTTCTTGCATTTAATTTATAATTCGATAAGTATAGGGCCTTTTCTTGCCTGGTTTTATATTTTTTCTCCTTTGTGCTGTATATTTGGGACTTACGCTCAACCAATATTACTGTTTTGATTTCTGTTGCCCATAACCTATCTTCAATGAAACCACCTTGTTTGTAAAAGACCTTAACGGTCCTGTCCTCAATCCGGTTCCTGCTTTTTTCCCCTGCATTTTGAAATGTATTATCAACAGGGCAAAAACGTATAATATCATTACAGTTTTGCAAAAGCCCTTTCTGGTTGTCTTTCAGTTGTATTATTAACTTCCTACTATTTCTTTTAGCTATGTCAAAAGTTTTTTTTGACAATGTAAAGCGTCTAAAGTATAGACAACACCTTCAAGTTGCAATTCGTTTATCAGCCTTTGAAAAACAGGTATCTCATTTGTTTTTTCTTCTATTACCTCGTGGGCTAAAATTAATCCCTGCCCTGTTTCAAAAAAACTTAAAACTTGGATCGCTTTCTTGTCTTCAAAATTATTATAGCTTCCCCTCAGTACCTTCCCATCTACGGCAATGCTCGCCCCTGCATTGTTATTGCCCTGGTTGGAGAGGGCTTGCGAATAGGAGCGGAAACAAGATTCAAGCTCCTTAGAGGCAGTTCCTTGTATGATATTTCGTACTGTAGAATATGATGGGGGTCTTTTCCAGTTAAGATAAAAATCTTTATCCAATGTTTTATAATGCATTTTTATGAAACTTGATATTTGTCGGTACGATTTGGCATTGCTCAAAATTGCCATAATCGAAAAAAGGATTATATATTTTAATTCGTACCTTAGCCCTTGCGCGCGCCGATGATCTTTTAGGTTGTCGAGGAATGTTAATATCATAGCTCTTTATTTTGTTGGTTATTAGACAAATCCAAAATAAACCTATTTTGTTAACATTCCTGCTTTTTTTAAAATATGTTTTCAACTTAGAATTGAACAGCCCTGGTTATTTCTCACAATATTAATAATGGAGAAATATGGGGATAAATAGATTCTATTCGGGTTTTTCCATACATAAAAAAGACATTGCATGCAATGTCTCTACTTTTCACTTTGCCTTCGACTTTGCCTGTGCCTTTTACCTTTTTTCGTATTGTTGCTCGTAATATTTTTTGTAGTCACCGGAAGTCACATTCTCCAGCCAAACTGAATTTTCGAGGTACCAATCAATGGTTTTTTCAATACCTTCTTCAAATTGCAATGAGGGTTCCCATCCCAGTTCGCGCTTGATTTTTGTTGCATCTATAGCGTAACGTAAATCATGTCCGGCACGGTCTTTCACATAAGTAATAAGTTTCTCAGATTCTCCTGAAAGACGTCCAAGTTTTTCGTCCATTTTCCGGCACATCACTTTTATCAGGTCGATGTTTGTCCATTCGTTGAAACCTCCAATATTGTATGTTTCGCCA
>JANONW010000043.1:0-1520 GCA_031421065.1 Prolixibacteraceae bacterium | reverse complement strand
TCGAACTCTACGGGAAACTGCTGGCGGTGACCGGCGGAAAGGAGCGGATGCGCCATTACATCGAACGTTATCGCACCGATTACCGGCCGCCCGCCGATTTCGACGCGCTCATTGCGCGTCTGCATAATGCCAAGACTCGTCATTACACCAACATGCTCGCGGACGGCGGCATACCCCTGCGTCCCGGCGTGGCGCGGTTGTTGCGCGCGGCGCGCGCCGAGGGCTTGCGTCTGGCGATCGCCACCACCACCACGCCGGCCAATGTCACGGCCTTGTTGGAGCACAGCCTGGCACCGGACTTCTGTTCCTGGTTCGAAGTGATCGCGGCCGGCGATATAGTGGCCGCTAAAAAACCCGCGCCGGATATCTACCGTTATACACTGCAGAAAATGCGCTTAACTCCTGATCGGTGTCTGGCGTTCGAAGATTCCGAGAATGGCCTGCGTTCGGCGCGCGCGGCGGGTGTTAAAACCGTGGTGACCGTAAACGATTACACACGTGATCACGACTTCGCCGGCGCGGTGCTGGTGCTCGACCATCTCGGCGACCCGCAACAACCGGCCACGGTACTTTCCGGCGCAGCGCTGAATCGCGCGTCCTATGTCACGCTGGACGTGCTGCGCGCTCTCTGTGCGTCCAACAACTCCTAACTTTGATACGGCTCTGAATGAAAAAACCCGCCGCCCGCATGAACGATATCCACGGTTTCCAGGTGATGGAGATCCTGGCGTGCGCCCGCGCATTGGAGGCCCAGGGCCGTTCGATTATCCATATGGAAATCGGTGAGCCGGATTTCCCGACGGCCGCCGGTATCGTTCAGGCCGGCATTGACGCGCTCACCGCCGGACATACACATTACACCGAGACCGCCGGATTGCCGGCGTTGCGCGCCGCCATCGCCCAGAGCTATGCGCCGACTCCGATAGACCCCAGCCGCGTGTTAATCACGCCGGGCGCCTCCGGCGCGCTGCAATTAGTATTCGGCGCGCTCGTGAATCCCGGCGACGGGGTAGTGATGGCCGATCCGGGCTATCCCTGTTATCGCCACTTGGTGCGGTTGTACGGCGGCAATGCGCGCCTCATTCCGGTAGACGCCACGACCGGTTATCAACTCACGGCCGACTTGATTGAACGTCACTGGACGCCGGCGACGCGCGCGGTGCTGCTGGCGACGCCGTCCAATCCGACCGGCACCGTGGTGAGTGACGCCGAGCTTGCCTCGATCGTCGCGACCGTCGAGCGGCGGGATGGCTTGTTAATCGTCGATGAGATCTACCGCGGGCTGACGTACGAGCTTGCGCCACGCAGCGCGCTCGCCCATTCCGACCAAGTGTTTGTGGTCAATAGCTTCTCGAAGTATTACGGTATGACCGGCTGGCGACTTGGCTGGCTGGTGGCGCCGGCGGACTTTAGCGCGCCGCTCGAGCGCCTGGCGCAGAATGTCTTTCTCGCGCCCAGCACGCCGGCGCAATACGCCGCGCTCGCGGCCTTCACCCCGGCGGTGGATGCCGAGCTCCAGC
>JANONW010000042.1:0-27103 GCA_031421065.1 Prolixibacteraceae bacterium | reverse complement strand
TCTAACAGGGTAGATAAAACTTGGACAGGGTGAGATTTGTCGGGGGATTCATGTAAAAAAGATGCAGAAAAATATAGCTTAATGGCCAATATTACGAACGTAGCAGACACCAATCTTTGGTATATGTTTATCAGAATTATATTTAGTAAAAAAGATTGCCAGGTAACTCAATTAATTAAATTTGGTGTGGTTTTTCACCTTGACTTTCTTCCGGGCAAAAAGACCACAATCAATAAACCAATAAAACCTACAAACATGCGTGGATTTTCATTTTCATGGAAGAGATTGTTAGGAATTACCCAGATAAAAAAACAAATTGCGACAGGAACAGGTATTCCAACCAACCACTTCGGATTGGAAAGAAAAATCGGAAGATATAGTGCGCTAAATTTGAGCTTAGTTCACTGCAGCGAGCATTCATAATTGAATTCTATTCACATTAGAAAAAGCGCAACCATCTATAATACAGGTTTTTATTTCTAATACCGTAAAAATACACAACTTACACCAAATGACAACCCGAATCAATTGACTATGAAAAATATAGTATGGCAAATTCCATTGTGGAAAATGAAGATAACCAATGGCCAGTATGAGGAGCTGAAACAAAATTTACATAATGCCTTCATTTCTCCAAACAAGCAGGGTATTCAAGGTTTAGCTAAAGAAGCGGCTCTCTATTATGCAGAATGGTGGAGAAGAGAATACGATGGAGGCAAAACCAAAGAAATCTCGCTTGCAGAGACATTGAATATACCTGAATATTCAGATGAACTTTATAAGCTAGCCAAAATAGGTGGCAGAAGGTTAAATATTCCCATTATAATCAGACAGAATACGCTTTGGTTCCGTTCCTTATTAATCCAAGGAGGATTGCCGATGCATCATATTCAAAATTCACAAGAAGATTTTACTGTATATCGGAAATTTCTAAAAGGTCTGATACTCCATACTCAAAACGTTTCGGTTAATTGGTATAATTCAAGTTTTATTGAGGATTTATCATGTACAAATTATTTACCAGATTCATTTAAAAATGAAGGAATCTACGAGCTAAGTTTGCTAATTGCCAGAGCTATATATGAGGAAAATGATGAATTACTCCCATATGATGCTGAAGAAGGGAATTGGAGAGAATTGACAAATGATTTAAAAGAAAGTTCCCGCGCGGCATTAATCCATAAAGTTCCTTTTTCCCTGAAGTGGCGGTTAATTAAAAAGGATGATAATTTACAACTTTCTTATTACGTAGAATTTGCAAAGAAGATATCAATGTCATATATTGATGAGCATCATTTAAATGATTGCAGTTCATTTTCTCTATATGTTCAAAGTCAATATATTGCCACTTATATTAAAACCACTAATGATAATTTTATTCATCAGCGGGTTCCAGCCCTGTGCCTGAAGCGGAATGATATTTACATCAAAAATATTTCAATTTTAGACAATGACAGGCGACTCTTTAACTAACTTGTCCCGATCCATCGGGATAGTTTAAGATCAGTTGGAAAAGCTGATCATTTCGTTGAACTCAACAAAACGATAAAAACCAACCAAAAATGGAAAAAGGAACAATTGCCAAGCTCAACCTATCTTTTGAAGAATATGCCTACGAGCAAGATGGTGTAGAATATTGGCTTGCAAGAGAGTTACAGGAGCTTTTGGGGTATGCCGATTGGCGCAATTTTTTGAATGCAGTTGAAAAGGCAAAAGAAAGTTGCAAAACCACTGGTGAAGCGGTTTCCGACCATTTCGTTGACGTCAACAAAATGGTCAGGATTGGCTCCGGTGCAGAACGTAAGCAAGATGATATCATGCTTACCCGGTATGCCTGCTACCTTATTGCTCAAAATGGCGACCCCAAGAAAGAACAAATTGCTTTTGCGCAAAGCTATTTTGCAATTCAAACCCGCAAGCAGGAATTGTTGGAAGAACGTATCCAATTGATGGAACGGCTTCAGGCACGTGAAAAATTAGCTGCTGCCGAAACGGAATTATCAAAAAACATTTACGAAAGAGGTGTTGACAATAAAGGCTTTGCCACCATCCGAAGCAAAGGCGATTGGGCTTTGTTTGGCGGCAACAATACCAGCGCCATGAAACGCAAATTGGGTATTGCCGAAAACAGGCCATTGGCTGATTTTTTACCCACCATTACCATTTCAGCCAAACAGTTGGCTACCGAGATTACCAATTTTAATGTAAATAAAAATGACTTGAAAGGCGAAAATAAAATTACCATTGAGCATGTAAAGAACAATCAGGATGTAAGAACCCTGTTAGGGAAAAGCGGAATAAAGCCTGAACAATTGCCTCCTGAAGAAGATATTCAAAAACTGAAAAGGCGGCTTGAATCGGACAATAAAAAACTCCTGAGCGACAAACGGAAACTTAAAGGAGGAAGAGGCGAATAACCGATATTTTTGAAGGGCAACCCTTAAGCAATAGTGATTTTGAATTCTCAATCAGGCAGTCAGGCGAATTACTTACCGAAAACGGGTTCGGAAACAAATTGCGTTTTTCAGAGCTCGGACAGTTGACCGAAAACATTCAGCAGGTTCAGAAAAATAACGGATTAAAAATTTCGACTGAAGATGAAATCATCAGTAATGGATGGAATTTTTCGGTTGAAATGGAAACTGGCACCGGTAAAACGTATGTCTATATCCGCACAATTTATGAGTTGAACAAACTTTATGGCTTCAAAAAGTTTGTAGTCGTTGTGCCTTCGGTTGCCATTCGTGAAGGGGTAATGAAAAATCTTGAAATTACGGAGGAGCATTTCCAGAATCTTTACGACAAAGTACCGGTAACGTCGAATGTTTATGACAGCAAAAAGGTTTCTAACCTGCGCGGTTTTGCATCGGCAAATACCATTCAGGTACTGGTCATCAACATCGATTCGTTTGCAAAAGATGAAAACATCATCAACAAACCAAACGACAAACTAACCGGGAAAAGACCTATTGAATTTATACAAAGCTGTAACCCGTTTGTAATTGTTGACGAGCCACAGAACATGGAAACTGAAATCCGCAAGCGCGCAATTGCCAACCTCAGTCCGCTTTGCACGCTTCGTTATTCTGCAACACATACAAACCTTTATAACCTGGTCTATTCTCTCAACCCGGTAAAAGCGTATGATTTGGGGCTGGTAAAACAGATAGAGGTTGATTCGGTAGTGAGTGAAAATGATTTTAACAGTCCGTTTCTTCAATTAGAAAATATTACCCGAACCGGTAATGCGATTAAAAAAGAAAAAAGCTACAAGGAAAAGGGGATAAAAGTCCTGTCGCTTTTCTTCATTGATAAAGTGAAAAATTACCGTGAGTACGATTTGGAGGGAAACCCACTAAAAGGAAAGTTTGCAAAATGGTTTGAAGAGATTTATCAGAAGGAAATTACCAAACCAATTTATAAAGGGTTCAATACTTATACGGTTGACGACCTGCACAACGGATATTTTTCGCAAGACAACAAAGGCAGGGTAAAAGACACAGGAGGTGAAACGCAGTTAGATGACGACACCTATAAACTGATTATGCATGACAAAGAAAAGTTGCTGGATGCAAATGTTCCGCTCCGGTTTATATTCAGTCATTCTGCTTTGCGCGAAGGTTGGGACAATCCCAATGTATTTCAGATTTGCACCTTGAACGAAACGAAATCGGTCATAAAAAAACGGCAGGAAATTGGGCGGGGCCTGCGCTTGTCGGTAAATCAGGAAGGGCAACGCATTTTTGACCGCAACATCAATAAGCTTACAGTTATTGCGAACGAACGTTATGAGGATTTTGCAAAGGCATTGCAAAAAGAAATTCAGGAAGATTGCGGCGTAAATTTCTCGGGCAAAATAAAAGATAAAAGCAAAAGTGAAAAGGTTAACTTCAGAAAAGGATTTGAAGCAGACCCTAAATTTTTACAGATTTGGGAGAAGGTACGGTTTCAAACAAAATACAGCATCGATTACGATACCCAAAAAAACAGAATTGACACACAGCACTATTTTGGAAATACTGAAAAACTCAAAACGACTGAAAGAGTTATTAATCAATCCACAGTTGTTTATGGACAATGCTGTTTCAACAATCAAAGGCGAATTGCATCAGTTGATGATTGACGGTATAAAGTATGAGAAAATAGGGGACAAGTTCTACAAAATGGCTTTGTTCGATGATAGTGACTTTAAAATTTACATTGACCAGTTTACGCACACAGTTGCCGACAGTTCAAAGACAATTTATGAAAACTACATGCCGCTCGACAGCGGAGCAGAAAATCAGTTTGCCAGGGATTGTGAAAGCAGTGAACAAATTGAATTCTATTTCAAACTTCCATTCTGGTTTAAAATTCCGACTCCCATTGGTATGTATAATCCTGACTGGGCTATAGTTTTCAAAGGAGAAAAGAAAATCTATTTTGTTGCCGAAACGAAATCTTCCGGTCAGGAATTGAGAGGCAGCGAGAAATTGAAAATTGAATGTGGAAAAGCACATTTCAGGGATTTTGATGATGTAATTTATAAAAGAGTTACCTCGGTAACTGATTTAAATATTTAAATCGCCAAAAATCAAATCAGAAATCCAGCTCTGAGGGTTTTACCATTAAAAGAATTAATTGACTATCTTTGCGCAGATTTTTCAAAACCTTCATTCAGAAACGAGCCATGAGAAAAGACCTCATAAACAGGATAATAGTTATCATGACGAGTTCAATGTGGCAATTAAAAAACAATTTATAAACACATGAAATAAATGGTACATAAATCCGGATTTGTAAACATCATCGGAAATCCCAATGTCGGGAAATCGAGCATCATGAACGTGCTGGTTGGCGAGCGTTTGTCGATCATCACCTCTAAAATGCAAACTACCCGTCACCGCATCAAAGGAATCGTCAATGGCGATGATTTTCAGATTGTTTACTCCGACACGCCCGGAATCCTGAAACCGAATTACAAACTTCAGGAAACCATGATGAAGTTTGTAAACACGGCTTTGATTGATGCCGACGTGATTATTTATGTGACCGATGTGGTTGAAAGTCCTGAAAAAAACGAAGAATATATTGAACGGGTAAAAAGCTCGGAAGCTGCAGTGATTGTGCTGATCAACAAGATCGACCTGTCAACTCAGGAAAAGGTTATGGAATTGTACAACTACTGGCGCGAAAAATTACCACTTGCCGATGTGTATGCAGTTTCGGCACTCGAAAAATTCAACGTTGCACCTATTTTCGACCGGATCCTGGAATTGCTGCCCGAAGGCCCTGCCTATTTTCCGAAGGACGAAATGACCGACCGCAACGAACGTTTCTTTGTGAGCGAGATTATCCGCGAAAAAATTCTGCTCTATTACGAAAAGGAAATTCCCTATTCGGTAGAAGTGGAAGTGGAAGAATTCAAAGAAGAAGAGAAGATACTGAACCTGATGTGTGTGATTCACGTGAACCGCGACAGTCAGAAGGGAATCATTATCGGACATCAGGGACAGGCACTCAAAAGGGTTGGAACCGAAGCCCGGTTGGACATGGAAGAATTCTTTCAGAAAAAAGTATTCCTTCAGTTATTCGTGAAAGTGAACAAAGACTGGCGCGACAAAGACCGCACATTGGGCGGGTTTGGATACGATATGGAATAAAGAAATAATAAAATGAGCAATATTATAGCAATAGTTGGTAGGCCAAACGTAGGGAAATCGACCCTCTTTAACCGGATGACCGAATCAAGAAAAGCCATCGTTGACGAATCGTCAGGGGTAACACGTGACCGTCAGTACGGAAAAGGTGTATGGAACGGTCTCGACTTTTCGATTATCGATACCGGTGGATATGCAGTAAACTCGGAAGATATTTACGAAGGTGAAATCCGCAAACAGGTGATGTTGGCCATCGAAGAAGCCGATGTTATTCTATTCGTGGTGGATGTAGAAAATGGCATTACCGATATGGACGAAGAAGTGGCTGCCGTGCTGCGCCGTTCATCGAAAAAAGTATTCGTTGCAGTCAATAAAGTCGATAACAACAAGCGGATCATCGATTCGCATGAATTTTATTCTCTAGGACTGGGCGAAATATACTGCATCTCGTCGATGACAGGAAGTGGGACAGGTGAATTGCTCGATGCGATCGTCAAGGAATTTCCGGAGAAAGTTGAAGAAGCAATGGAAGATAATGTTCCGCGTTTTGCAGTGGTAGGCCGCCCGAATGTTGGAAAATCATCGTTCATAAATGCGCTTACCGGTGAAGAACGAAACATTGTTAACGATGTTGCAGGTACCACACGCGATGCCATCCATACCCGTTACAATAAATTCGGACACGACTTTTTTCTTGTCGATACGGCAGGATTGCGCAAACGTACCAAAGTAAAGGAAGACGTTGAATTTTATTCGGTGATGCGCTCGGTGCGAACCATCGAAGATTCTGATGTTTGTATGCTGATGCTTGATGCCACACGCAACATGGAATCGCAGGACGTGTCGATTTTCAACCTGATGGTGCGCAATAAAAAGGGTGTGGTAATTCTGGTCAACAAGTGGGATTTGATCGAGAAAGACAATGCGAGCACCAACGATTTCACCAAACTCATCAAAGAGCGGATCGCGCCGTTTGTGGACGTTCCGATTGTTTACATTTCGGCGCTCAGCAAACAACGAATCCTGAAAGCGCTTGAAACGGCGGTGGAGGTATATGAAAACCGCAGCAAGAAAATTAAAACTTCGGAATTGAACGAGGTAATGCTGAAAGCAATCGAAGCCTATCCGCCACCATCAATTAAAGGTAAATTCGTGAAGATAAAATATGTGGTCCAGTTGCCAAGCCAGACTCCAAGTTTTGCTTTTTTTGCCAATTTGCCCCAATACGTTAAAGAGCCCTACCGTCGATATCTTGAGAATAAAATACGCGAGAATTTTAATTTTTCGGGAGTTCCGGTCCAGATTTATATCAGGAAGAAATAAAACCATAACAACAATATAGAAAGCCGTCTCTGAAACAATTCAGAGACGGCTTTTTTTGTCAGCCACATTTAATGCACACGAACAGGCCAACTTGACAAGATTTTTTTTATCTTTAAAAAATGAAACAGTAAAGTGAAATTATGAATCTGACGACTGAAAACATATTATTGGTAGGCTCGATATTACTTTTCATATCTCTATTCGCTGGTAAAACTTCCTATAAATTTGGAGTTCCGGTTTTAATATTATTCCTGGCAATTGGCATGCTGGCGGGCTCGGAAGGAATTGGAGGTATTAACTTCGACAATCCGAAAACTGCACAGTTTATTGGAATTATCGCCTTGAATTTTATCCTTTTCTCGGGTGGTTTTGATACCGACTGGAAGACCGTAAAACCCATTCTTTGGCATGGTATTTCCTTATCGACTTTGGGTGTGCTGATTACGGCAACTACCGTTGGTGTCTTCGTTTGGGCGGTTACCGATTTTACGATTTATGAAGGATTGCTGCTTGGTTCAATTGTTTCATCAACCGATTCGGCTGCTGTATTTTCAATATTACGATCAAAAAGCATTGCCCTTAAAGGTAATTTGCGGCCCACGCTCGAATTGGAAAGCGGAAGCAACGACCCAATGGCTTATGTTTTGACCATTGTATTGACCGGGTTTGTTGTAAGTCAGGATGCCAGTTTTTTAAGCACGATCCCTTTTCTGCTGAAACAGCTATTGATCGGTGGTGTGCTTGGTTTTGCATTTGGGAAACTTGGAAAAATAATAATTAACGGGATTAAGCTCGACATCGAAGGTTTGTATATCGTATTGATTATTGCCATTATGTTCTTCAGTTTTTCGGCAACCGATTTCGTGGGTGGTAACGGATTTTTAGCGGTATATATTTGTGCGGTTTACCTTGGAAATCATGACCTGATCCACAAAAAGAAGTTTATTAAATCGTTCGATAGTTTTGCCTGGTTAATGCAAATTGTACTGTTCCTTACATTGGGTCTTCTGGTATTTCCAAGTGAAATACTTCCGGTGATTGGTATTGGCATGGTTATTTCCATATTTCTAATCCTGATTGCAAGGCCGATGGGTGTTTTTTTAAGCTTAATTTTCTTTAAAGGACAAAAAAGGGGTAAATTGTTTATCTCCTGGGTTGGCTTGCGTGGCGCTGTGCCAATTGTTTTTGCGACCTACCCGCTCATTGCAGGTGCCGAAAAAGCCCACATGATATTCAATATTGTATTTTTCATCTCTCTAACTTCTGTATTAATACAAGGCTCCACGCTTTCCATTGTAGCTAAATGGCTAAAGCTCACCATCCCCGAAAGCGCAAAACAATTGACACAAACCGATATTGAATTGTCGGATACTATCAAAAAAATGCTAACCGAAATTATCATTCCGAATAATTGCAATTCTATTGGGAAGCAAATTGTTGAACTGGGATTGCCCAAGACCACATTAATCTCTATCATTCAGCGGGATAATAAGTTCATTACCCCAAACGGTTCAACGATATTGGAACCTAATGACAAGCTATTTATATTGTCAGAAAACAAGGAGGATTTAAATGAAGTATTTAATTGTCTTGAAATGAAACCACCAGAGTTATTGGCCGGGACAGAAGACTATGTATTGTAGGATGATTGTCCGTTTGCAAACCTATTTGCATTTTGCATCAGTCAATTGTTGTAATTTATTGTAATTCCGTTGTAATTTCCAGTCAACTTAATGACTACCAATGACAATTGAATGACTTTCATTGACATTAGATAAATCTATTGATATCCATTATTGGAATAGAGAATCAGCTCGCTGTCATTACTTATTCTACCTGCGACAGTTGTGCAATCTTTTCCGGTTTCCCCAGAACATAAACGATATCATTTAGTCTGAAAACAAAACCGGCACCCGGGTTTTCCAGAATTTCACCATCTCTTTTTACGGCAACAACGGTAAGTCCGTATAGTTTGCGCAAATGAATTTCTTTCAGCGAATTTCCCGGAAATATCTCATAATTGCCCGCTTTCCGCCGTCGAAAAAGCGAAGATAAAAATGTAAAGCTGAAAGATAGCGGCATCAAGTGGATAGGGAAGATTCCGGAGCATTGGGAGGTGAAGAGGTTGAAGGATGTTTGTGGTTTTATCAATAGAGGCACTTCTCCAATCTATGACGAAACTGGTTCTTATAAAGTTGTTAATCAAGCTACCTTTAGCAAAGGATTCTGGGATGAATCCAGTTTAAGATTTACCAAAAGTTTTGAAGTTAAGCCAAGAGGATTATTAAAAGAAGATGATATTTTGGCTCAAGGCTCAACTAATCAAACCGAACTTCAAAAAGATTGGTTGCTTGCATTTTTTATTTGTATTCCGCCTCAACCTGAACAAGATGCCATTGCCACCTATCTCGACGAAAAGACCCAAAAGATAGACAGCATTTTAAGTAATCAAACCATTTCGAGGGTTGACCGCACGACTAAATACAAGAACGATTGCAAAATCATTGACTTCTCCTACAAAAATGTAAATGTTCGTAATATAAAGATTGCATTTGAGCATTTCAGTAACGTGGTAGTGAGCGATTTTGACCCAATTGGTGATGAATCCAAACTGGAGATATTCTATACTGATTTGGCCAAACATGAGGTATTTATTAAGCACTCCGAACCTTTTGCCAGGTATAAAAAAGGCGACTCCAAAGTTTCAATTATTATGGATATGGAGGACGGTTTTGCTGATTTTATTAATTCTAAACCTAAAGAGGCAAAAGAGCTGAAAAGTAAAATCAGCCATTTCTTTCAAATCCTCAATTTAATTGAATACGTTATCGAACTTGATGAAAAGTCAGCGAATCCATATTTTTAGATTTCTGGCGCAGGTTCAATAACGAATACAATAACATCAACAAACAGGACGAAATTATCGATGATGTTGAAATTTACTTCGATAATAAAATTGGCATTGTTGCACCAGCCGAACCCAAAGATAAACCGAAACGTGAAGTCAAAGGAGGCACTCAAACGGACAAGGTGAGAAAAAATACAAATACGATATTCTCAAAGTAATTGAGAAGCGGAATCAGGAAGAAGAAGCCATTGAAGAACTGATAAAAGCCATTGAAGCTAAAATTGATCTGTTTTTTGAGTATGTAAAAAGTGACGATTCCGGCATACGGCTCATAGCAAAAATGCAGGCCGATGGTTTCGCCTTTGCTTCAGATGAAATTTACGACGACTTTGCCAAAATATTCCGCAAGTTTATCCGCCGGAATAAAGATTTGGGTGAGTTTTTCATAAAAGAAACGGAGGACATTGTAACCCAATTATGCGATGATTTTGAAAGAACGCTTAAAATCAGATATGCAGAAAATGATTTACTGAGTATAGCCGCAGCTTCGGGAACGACATATATTAAAAAGGGCTGGAGCCATTAAACTAAGTGATTACAGGGCCATTAGGGAATCAGGAAAAGAATTAGGGAGTGAAATTTTTAAATACTCTGTTGACAGTAATAAGCATGAATTAATTTCAGCGGCCAAATTACTGGGGTTTTGGGATGGCAAGATGATGGTCTTTGATTCGGAAAATGATTCGGAAACCATGATGGATTTTATGGTTTTTGAAAAGTCAACACCAAATCTTCCGGCATTTAAACGTTTTTACATGAGTAATCCATAACTAACTGATTTGCAGCAGGAAAATATTAATGGAACAATAGCGATAATATATTGTTCCTATTACTTATCATTTTTAGATTTCCGTAAACAAACAGATTTAACATTCAACCCATTCCGGATTAGCCTCAGACTTGGAACTTTGAATTTGAAACCTGAAACTCCTTACTGCCCCACCATCTCCTTCGTCGATAACAACCCGCAAGCCGCATAAATATCCGAACCACGGCTGGCGCGGATGGTGGTTATTATGCCTTTGTCGTTAAGCTGTTCTTTGAATTTCTGGAGGGTTGTTTCGTTGGTTCCTTCAAGCGGTGTGCCGGGGATTGGATGGAAGCGGATGAGGTTGATGCGGCATTTTATGCCATTCAGGATTTTGCACAGTTCCTGAACATGCCGTGAAGAATCGTTCAGACCTTTGAAAACAATGTATTCGAACGAAATGCGGCGCTGACGGCCAAAGTCCCAGCTTTTTATTTCACGGATTACTTCTGAGAGCGGATAGGCAATCTGCACAGGCATCAGCTTTTCACGTTCGTCGTCGAACGGAGTGTGCATGCTCACTGCCAGATGTGCTTCCGATTGGTTCAGGAAAGTTACCATTCCCGGCACAATTCCAATGGTCGAAACCGTTATCCGGCGCGGGCTCATGGCAAAACCCCATTCCGAAGTCAGTATTTCGAGGCTTTTCAATACTTCTTCCAGATTGTCGAAAGGTTCGCCCATTCCCATGTAAACAATGTTGGTTACCTCGTGCCTTTCAGGAATATTGCGGATTTGGTTCACAATTTCACCGGCAGTTAATTGCCCCTGAAAACCTTGTTTGCCGGTCATGCAAAATAAACATCCCATTTTGCAGCCCACCTGTGATGAAACACAAACTGTTTTGCGATCGTCATCCGGAATCATGGCAGTTTCAATAAATTTTCCCTTTGCGGTCGGGAACAGGTATTTTTTGGTCCCGTCAACACTTTCCTGAACTTTGGTCGAATCAACCAGTCCGAATTCGTATTTGTCGCTCAGCAGTTCCCTGGCTTTTTTCGAAAGGTTGGTCATTTCTTCAATCGAGGTTATATCTTTCTGATACAGCCATTCGGCCATTTGTTTGCCGGTAAATTTGGGCAGACCAAGTTCAATCGCCAAAGCGGTGAGTTCATTGATTGTTTTTCCGAAGAGCAGAGTTTTTGTTTCCATCATATCTGTTTTTTCCGTTTGCAAAAATACAAAACTAAAGGACAAGTGAAGTCAAATCAGCCGGGCAACAGAATTATTTGAATTCAAATTCAGGATTTAAACGGTATTTAACACCAGAATAAACCGACCGGATAATTTACAATGTAAATATTTTGTTAAATTCGTTCAATCATACGCAACCTAAAGAGCATAAAATACATCTTCAATAAAAAACCAAACAAAATGCACTTAAACAAATACCTTTTGTTGCTGGCAACAGCTGTATTGTTGTGCAGCGATTTCTATCCTGTTTCGGGATACATCCCTGTTTTAATGGGCCGCGCTGAAATGGAGCGTGCAGTAAAGTTCGAACCGCCCCGCCCAATGAACGATCCGGGAAAAATTTACTACAAAGACCCATACCTGTGATAACCAGTAACAACAACCCTCGAAAACTCAAAAGGAGAAACCATACAAATCAGGCAATGTAGCGAGCCAACTCAATCGTTCGCCTAAACTTTTTCAAGCTAGGTTCAACATCTCCAAACGCTCCTCATAATGAATCAAGTACTGCACTTTTGTTTCCTCGTCAAGAAATGATTTCATTACTAAATTTTCAACATCAACTTGTTTTTTCAGAAAGGGGCTAATCAATTTACCGATCCTGTTTTCTGCTATCCCTATTTTTTCCCCGAATACAATAAAATCCTCTTTGCACGGATGGTGTTGCGAATTTTTAATCCGGCAATCAGACCAATACCATTCTTTGAACAGCTCATCACCCAAAGCAAAAAAGCCCTCTTCGTCAACATGGATCCGAGTATCCATCAGGTCATAAGCTGGGCTTAAAACATAGTCGCCATTCGCAGTTTCCAGTAAGGAAAAATTTTTCAGGTGTGCATCGCCATTGGAAAACAGGAAGTTAAAAACCACCAGATTGTAAAACTTTTCCATTTCAATTTTCCAGGCTCCAACATACTTTTTAATCAATTCGGCAATACCTTCGCATGAATATTCATACCTGAAATTACTTCCCGCATTTTCTTCTGTTTTTCCGGCCAATGAAGCAAAATCTTCTTTCCCCAATTTGGTTCCGTTGTCATCAATGTCAAATCGTCGGGTCAGGTATGCCGCTTCGTTGTTGCTCAGACCTCCAAGACCTATGGTTGATTATCAGCATTTAATAGTATAATTAGCGTAAAGTAATAATCCTTGCCTTAGCGGTCATGGGACAACTATTATTACCGATATTTACAAGCGATACCCGAATGATCACTCTGACGCTCGGGGTTCGGGTTCGGGAGTTGGATGGCACGGTCTATTATCTTCATAGCGGTGTGCCTAACACAAATACATAACACCGATGTAACGATGCGACTCTGCGATAGTATTGGAGGTCTGATCCTAATGAATAGGGATAGGGTTCTGTCACAGTTTTCAGCTAAACAAATTCAACTTGTAACACTCAACCTGAAACTTATTTTATCCCAGTTTACTTATTTTTTCCAGTCGGTGAATGTCGAGAATCCGGATTTTACGGCCATCAATGGCGATCACTTTTTCACCTGCAAAAGTAGTTAATGTGCGTATGGCATTGGAAGGAGTCATGTTCGATAAGTTGGAAATATCTTCACGCGAGAGATAGACTTTCAGGGTCGCGCCATCATTTTCCCAACCGTATTTTTCTTTCAACAAAAGCAATGATTCTGCTAAACGGCCACGGATATGTTTTTGAGTAAGGGTAACAGTTCGTGCATTTGAAAATCCGAGTTCCCTGGCGAGTTTTTGTAGCAGCTTAAGCGAAAAATTGGGATTTTTCAGTAACTTATTAAAAAGGTAATCGGGGCTAATCACGCAAATGGTAGAATCTTCGAGCGTAATTGCCGAACCTATGTGCAACTCATCAGCCAATAATGCGCGGTAGCCAATAATTCCAAGGGGTTTGGTCATTCTTATGATTTGCTCGCGACCACCAAAACCTTCTTTATAAATAATGACTTTCCCATCTACCAAAAACAAAAAGCTGTTCGGTTTTTCGCCTTCCTTATAAATGAATTCATTTTTTTTGAAATAAACCAGCGTGATGTTTTTCTGCAAATCCTCTTTTCCCTCAAGGGTTAGTGTACTGAAAATAGATTTTGGATTTTCAAATACTTCTTCCATCCACATTTCAAGACTCGCCATAGAAATAAAATTTTCATGTTATGTAGCATCAAAGTTATAGTAAATTTGTCAAATATAGAAAAATGGCGCATTTATTTTAGGGCGTGCTACACTCCGAAAATGTTAGGTTTATGAGTTACCGTGGCAGATATTATTCATGAATATCTTGCAACCAAAGGAATTCGCCGTCCGAATCCAAAAGCCTTCGAACTGACCCTAATGATTGGTGGCGCCTGAAATCTTTTGTATTCGTTGTTGTTTACCATTCTGACAGTCCGTAAAACGGTTGCTTCATCAAATCCTTTGGCGATAATTTCTTCGGGCGACAGGTTTAGTTCGATATAATCGAACAGTATCTGGTCCAGCATATCGTAATCGGGCAACGAATCGGTGTCTTTTTGATCGGGCCGAAGCTCTGCCGAAGGTGGTTTCAGAATGGTATTTTCAGGAATTATTTCTTGTTCGCGATTGATCCAGCAGGCCATTTTGAATACATCGGTTTTGTAAACGTCGCCCAGTACAGAAAGCCCACCGTTCATGTCGCCATACAAAGTTCCGTATCCAACGGCACATTCGCTTTTATTGGTGGTGTTGAGCAGAATATCTCCGAATTTGTTCGAAATGGCCATCAGTAAAATTCCACGGGTGCGTGCCTGAATGTTCTCTTCGGCAACATCGCTGGCCAAACCTGCAAATACTTCTGAAAGGCTTTTCTCAAAACTATCGACCATCGGTTGAATCGGGATGGTTTCATACTGAATGCCCAGGTTTTGTGCCAATTGCAAAGCATCGTTTACGCTATGGTCTGACGAATATCGCGAGGGCATGAGCAAAACACGCACATTTTCTTTGCCAAGCGCTTCAACAGCCAAAACAAGCACCAAAGCAGAATCAATTCCCCCAGATAAACCCAGTGTCGCTTTTTTGAAGCCCATTTTTGTGAAATAATCGCGGATGCCTAAAACTAGCGCATGATGGATTTTCCCGATGGTTTCGGTTTTGGGCTGAAGATTTCCCGATGGAATTTCGGTATCGATGATCCTGAAGTCTTCTTTAAAATAGTTCAGTTCTTCCTGAATTATACCGTTTTTATCAAGAAAGAAAGACCCACCATCAAAGACCAGTTCGGTTTGCGCGCCCACCTGATTGACATACAGAATTGGCAATTGGTATTTAATGGCATTTTTGATCAGGATATTTTTGCGCCAGTTTTCCTGATTATACGAAAATGGCGATGCGGAAATATTGATAACCAAATCGGGATTTAAAGCCGATAACTCCTTCAATGGTGAAAGTTGGTATAGTTTTTCGCGGCCAAACTCGTTTTGCGTTTCCTGCTCGTCCCAAAGATCTTCACAAATTGTGATTGCAATTTTTTTTTCACAGAAATCGAAAACCGAAAAATGTTTGTTGGGTTCAAAATGCCGGTACTCATCAAAAATATCGTAAGTCGGAAGCAGCGATTTGTTTGCTATTTGCTGAACCTTTCCGTCGTACATGAAAAATGCTGAATTGAATAGCTTTTTGCCACGAGGTTCAGGATTGATGCTCGGACCGCCAACAATGGCGGCAATGCCATTGCAACAGGCTGCAATCTGGTCAATCGCCCAGTACGATTGCGCCACAAATTCTTTCCGCTCAAGCAAATCATGTGGGTAATAACCTGTAACCGAAAGTTCTGAAAAAACCACCAGGTCAGCGCCAGTAGCCTTTGATTTGCTGATACAATCAATGATTTTTGAAGTGTTCAGATCAAAATTTCCGATGTGATAGTTGAGCTGGGCAATAGCGATTTTCATAATGTATTTCTTAAAATATCAGTCCGAGCCTAATTTTCAGCGAGTTGATGATGACTTTATCTGTGAAGGTATTGTCGGTTGTTACATCAATAAGTCCATTGTGAAAAATCAAACCGACAGACAATGAATTACTTCCTCCAAAATCAAAATCGAAACCCAGGCCTACATTCATGGCAAGGTTAAACAGGTTTATTTCATCGTGGATATTGTCTTTTTTTAATGTTCCATCGCTGCTGTCGCCATTGGCTCCGATATTCACCATGGATGACATCCCGAATTGGCCCCAGTAACGGGTACGGTGGAACTGATCGGTTTTAAGTTTGAGGGCCAATGGTACCTCAACATAACGTAAGCGATACCTGATCCTGGTTGACGGTGGCAAAGTAGCTCCGGAAAAGTCGAAAGGCGCATTGGTGCGAAAGGAGATAGCGCCTCCTGTGTTTAAAATCTGTAATCCTGTATTTATTGCATAACGCTCATTTTCGGTAAAGAAAATATCTCCGCTTAATCCAAAATCGTATCCCGGCACTATTCTTTCCTTGTATGCAAACTGGTTGCTGGTGTTCATCCAGTTTACCGAAGGGCTTGCGGTAAACGACAGTTTCAACCTCGTTTGGCCCAAACTGGTCAATACAAGGATAAGAAATATTGAAAATAAAGTAATTCGTTTCATTGATGTTTCTGTTTAAAGGGCTGAAAAACTGACTAAATAGAACTGTACAAATGGCCTGTTTCGAAAAACAGTTTCCATGTCTGCAAATATATAAATATAACGCAGGAATGACTTAGTTTTGTTTGCTGCAAATCTCGAATTTTAAATTTAAAATGACAATAAAAAAGTAGTTTGTCCGTAATTATCAAAAATATCCTGAAATGAAACGGTTTTTTTTACTATTGTGTTTGACGGTTATCAGCTTTTCATGTACGCGTAATCCTCTGAAAATAAATGTGTCAACTGTTGTAATTGATTTGAAGGTCAAACATCTTGACATGGATTTACTGAAGTTGGAAAAAGATCAGATGGAGGCTGCAATCCCGGTCTTAAAAAGTTCGCACGGAGAGTTTTTCGACCTTTTTACTTACCGGATGATCTCAATTGGTGGTTCAGAGCAGGAAAATTTTCCTGAAATGCTTTATTCCTTTGTTTCAGATACGCTTATCCGGGAATTGGAAACCAATGTGGCCGAAAATATAGATACAGTCCAACTCCGGAAAGACTTGGAGTTAGCCTTCAAGCATTATAAATACTATTTCCCAGAGAAAGAAATTCCGGTAGTTTATACTTGTATTTCAGGATTTAACCAATCGGTGGTAACTGCTGAAAATATTATAGGCATTAGCCTGGACAAATATTTGGGGGCCGACAGCCGTTTTTACAGGCAATTGGGCTTGCCCGTTTATAAGCGCAGAAACATGCATCCTGAAAAGATAGTTCCTGATGCGATGTATGCCTGGGCGGTCACAGAATGGCCCAAAGCCGACAATGCCAATAACTTGCTAAGTCAGATGATCCACGAAGGGAAGATGCTGTATTTTATGGATGCAATGTTGCCTGAAATTTTGGACACACTGAAAATTGGGTTTACAAAAAATCAGCTTGATTATTGCCGGAAAAACGAAGCATCCATGTGGACTTTCATGGCCGAACAAAAGCTTCTGTTTTCAACCGACCGGATGAGCATTAAACGTTTTATCGACGATGGGCCATACACCACAACCTTTACCGACCAGTCGCCCGCCCGGACCGGAGCTTGGCTGGGCTGGCAGATTGTGCGTTCGTACATGAAGCAGGACAAAGATGTTGAACTGGCTGATTTGATAAACAATGCAGACTCCCAGGGTATTTTAAACCAATCAGGATATCGGCCATAACGGATTCTAATTTTAACATCGTTGCTTTATGAACCTTGCAGAAAGAAATATTGATAAAATTAGCGATTTGTTTGAACCGCAGGGTAGGAAGATTGTTCGCTTTTGGGTCAGTATTAACTGATCGGTTTAAAAATGATAGTGATATAGATTTGTTGGTTGATTTTCAGTGAGTTGATTTGTATGATTATGCTGACAATTACTTTGGCCTAAAGTTTTCATTGGAGGATCAATTCAAGCGTAAAGTTGATCTGTTCGAGGACAACGCCCGGATATGAATACCTGAACGATATTGAATACAAATTGTTGCCAATAGCTGCTGCCATGCCTTTAAATTATTAGCAATTGAAGATGGCCTCAAAATATTCTTTACGCTGAATCGTTGGTTTTTCTTTGAAACAGGTAATAAGCCGGAATCCCGGTAATAACTGTCAATGAAGCTATTGATGATTCAACAGGCCGTTCAAGAAAAGCCAGAACAAGGATGGCAACCCCCGTTGTTACGTAAATAATCTGTGTATATGGAAATCCGGCCATTCTATGTGCGGTTGGCTGATTTTTTCTTAATTTGAAAACACCTATCACAGTCAGTATAGGAAATATACCCAATGCGAATCCCATATAGGTAAGGATCTGTTCAAAAGTTCCGGAAAGGGCAAGGACGATCGCGATAATACCTTGCAGGACAATTGAATTGGAAGGAACCTGAAATTTTGGATGGATGTTGGCAACCGATTTGAAAAACAGTCCGTCTTTTGCCATGGAGTAATAAACTCTTGGGCCAATAATAATAAACGCGCTAAGCGAAGAGAAAAGGGCAAAAGCTATCAACAAAGAAAAGAGTGTGCCGGCAGATTTTCCGAACAGATTTCCCATGGCAAGCCCACCGATTGAAATGACACCTTTCATATCATCAGGATTTATACTGTATATGTACAATACATTCAGGCCAAGATACAACAGCACGACAATGCCTGTTCCAACAATGAGCGACCTCGGCAGAATTTTTGACGGGTTTTTTATTTCGGCGCCAAGATAAGTTGAGGCATTCCAGCCACTGTATGCAAACATGATCCACATCAACGAAAGTCCGATGGTCTTCCAACCGGCAAATCCTGAAGAGACCCCGCCACCTGCGCTGAAATTGCTGATGTCGCCCTTCCCTGAAATAAATCCTGCCAACAGAAGGAAAACAATTAATGCTACCTTAAGAAGTGTAAGGATATTTTGAATGAGGGCGCCTGTTTTTATTCCGCGGTAATGAATAAAGGTAAATATCAGGATAACACTTACTGAAAGAAATGACTGGGTGGCTGCCGGATTCATGATTCCGGTACTCTCGAACCAGCCTGGAATTGCAGGTATTGCCCTGCAGAAATATTCGCTGAAACCCATGGCCGAAGCTGCAATCGGAGCAGAAAAACCAACAACGAACGAAACCCATCCGCTCAGAAACCCAAATAGGGGATGATAGAGTTTCGACAGAAAAAGATATTCGCCTCCTGCTCCCGGCATTGCGGCGCCAAGTTCACCGTAGGAAAGTGCACCACAAAGTGCGATAACTCCTCCGACGACCCATAATGCCAACATTAACAGCGGATTATTCAGACCTGCCATCAAAAGCCCCGATGTGGTAAAGATCCCGGCGCCAATCATATTGGCAACAACAATATTAGTGGCAGGGAATAGTCCCAGTTTTCTATGTAGATTAACCTCAGCCATGATCAAACCTGTTATTTCTCTGCCCTTTTGTAGCTTATCAATAAACCGCCACCTTCAGAATTCAAAGTGGTTTCGTAATTTTTCAGGCTTCTAACGTATTCCAGGTAATCGCCCTCACCCATACGTCTTCTTTCCGATATATTATGAGTGGTGAAACAACCTCCGACTTTTAGTTTGGGGCCAACATCAATAAAATAGTTTTTATACCAGTTTTTATCCGCATCGCTGAACACAAAATCAAAAGGCCCTTTAAGTTCTTTAACAAGCGAATGGGCATCGGCAAGCCGAGCGTCAATGTATTCTGAAAGACCGGCATGTTTGAAATTTTCGAGTGCAACCTTATGCCTGCCTTCATCAATATCAATGGTAATCAGTTTTCCCCCGGTTTTGCTAAGTGCCCAGGCCATATATATTCCTGAAAGGCCGGTTGAAGTTCCAATCTCGAGCGCACTTGTGTATTTCCCCTTTAGAATAAGATCATAAAGTAACTGCGCGTCATTTGTCGGGACGTTCATATCCTGCCATCGCCCGGAATTGTCGGAAAGAAATTTTTTCACTTGTGCATCGAGTACAGGATTTTCCTTTAAAGCCTGCGCTTTTAATTGTCCCGGAACAATCGTAGCGGTTAAAAGCAGGCAAAGAATAAGACCAATCATTTTCGTTTTCATACTCTTCAGATTTTAAATAAATACTTCGGATTTTTATGGGTTGACAAATATTCTGTCAATCATTTTTTCTGGTCTGTTAGATTAATTTTCCTGATTAAGGTTTAATTTTCAGTGATCGAACTTACAGAATCAGCTTTTGATTTTCTGATAAGGATTTCTTAAGAACAGTAATTTATAGCTTTTGTTTTCTCAGACTTATTTCATAACCTCTTTGATTTCTTTCAGGAAGCCTGCGACTTTCACTTTTGGGTCGCCTGCACCCAGCGTTTCCAATGGAATATATCCACGGTAACCGGATTTCTGAATTATCGCCAGCAGTTTGTTCAGATCAGTTTTTTGCTCAATACCATTCACATACAGTTTTTCTTTTATTTGCCAACTGACCGCGTATGGAATTGTCTTTTCTATTTCCTTGTACGGATCAGTACGAAAACTGCCAATATCCAGAATCAGTCCGAACCAATCGGAATTAACGCGTTTGATGATTTCGATCGTCTCGTTGGCAGTTTTGATAAAATCGTGGTGGTTTTGAATGCCTACCACAACCCCATGAGCTTTTCCAAATTCAACACATTCTTTGAGGTCGGCGACCATATAATCAACCACTTTTTCGCGAGGAATATCTTTAACATCAGCAGTTCCGGAGAAAACCCGAATGACAGGAATTCCTAGCTTTTCGGAAGCGACAATCCATTTTTTCACCAACTCAACACTTGCTTTTCGCCTGTCCGGATCTGGATCGGTAAAATCGTTGCGCACACCGGTTCCGCTGATTTCAAGCCCAAGCAAAAAAGCTTTTTGTTTGATGTGGTACAAATATTCATCCGAAGGAACTTCAGGATAACCAGGGAAATAATAGGCGGTAATATCTACTGCATCAAACTGATTGGCAGCGCAATAATCCAATAGATCGTCCAGATTCATTTCGCCTTTCATCAGCGGACCATTAAATGAATAGGCATTCAGGCTGGTCTTTAATTTCGGTGGAAGTTTTTGCTGCGACATTCCTGGGAAAGGAAAAATCGCAATCAGAAATAGAACGATACCAATAGTTCCGGACTGTTTTATAAAATTGAGTTTCATCGACACGAGTTTTAGAATGAACTAATTACATGATTTTAAATGTAAATTTAGATATTACGATGATGGTTTATGGTATTATTTTACCTGAATTTTAAACGACCATGCATAACTGCACGAAGTTGGACGGGCTTTTTGCCGCGGATAATTTATGGCCAGGCCATTTTCTTCATTCCAAGTCCAATCCAGGTTTCCGGGAACACCGAGCATTGTGATTTTAGAACCTTCAACAGGTTTTACTGACTTCAGTTTAAACTCTTCGCCCTGCCATTTCAGGAAAGTTGCATAAACAAAATCGTTTTTTGAAGTAAATCGCGCATCACCTTCAACCTGAATTTTCCATGGACGGGTTCCGTAAATAGCTTCCCCGTTCACTTTCAGCCATTCGCCCAATTTCAGGAGTGGATATTGTTCGTATTCGGGAATTAAACCGGCAGCGGTAGGCCCAACATTGATGTCGAAATTTCCATTGCGGGCCACTCCGTCTATTGTTTTATCGATGAATTCTTTCGGGCTCAGGCAATCTTCCATGTCGGTATCCTGGTTGTAACCAAAAGTTTTTGCGATGCCTTGCCAGAACGACCATTTGTGCGTAAGAATACCCAAACTGGCATCATTGTAGCTGTATTCAACATTGTACAAATCGCCGTGTTTCCCGCGATCTTCACTACCGAAACGATCGTTCACAAATACTTCCTGATTTCTTTTGGCGGCCTCGTTGTAGTAATAAGCAACCACTTCCTTCATTTTCCAGAATGTTTCGGGGTGGTCCCATTCTCCATCGAAATAGAAAAAATCAGGATGGTACAATTCAATCAGTTCCTTGATTTGTGGTATCATAAAATCATCGACATAATCATCAACTTTTTTCAGTCCGGCATAAGGAATGTCTTTGCCAGTATAAAGCGGATTGTGCCATTCGTACAACGAATAATAAAGGCCGACTTTAAGCCCTTCTTTACGCGCGGCTGCAAAATATTCACCTAAAATATCTTTTTTAGGACCCATTTTCATCGCGTTCCGATCGGTATATTTCGTTGGCCACAAGCAAAATCCGTCGTGGTGTTTCGACGTAATAAACATGTATTTGGCACCCATATTTTTCGCAAACTTCGCCCATTCTGTTGGGTTGTAGGCTTCAGCTTTCCACTGAGGAATAAAATCGTCATAAGTTGCACCGCCATATTTTTCGTGGTGATATTGGTAAGTTGGGTTGCTTTTATCGTGCATCTTGTTGCCGTACCATTCGGCATAAGAAATTCCTTTTTCACGCGGAGCCCATGCCGGAACTGCATAAACACCCCAATGCATACTCAATCCGATCTTAGCATCGTCGTACCATTCGGGCATTTTGTGCGAGTCGAGTGATTCCCAGGTGGCTTGATACGGTTGCGCCATAAGATTTGAAACAGTAAATATGACGGTAAATGCAGTCATAACGAAGGTTGATTTTGGCTTCATGGTTTGTTTTGGTTTTATATGGTTTTTGAAATTGTTGATATTCAGTTCAGTATTACTTTCCGGATAAATGAATTGTCCTTGTTTGCCAATCGGAGCAGATAAATTCCAGGGCTTGCGCCTTCATCCAGTTGGCTGTTATTGTAACCATTGTTCCTTCAGGATAAGATTCCATTTTTGGAGATACTTCAATTGTTCCGCCAGTTGCAGTCTCAATATTCAGCGAAAACGGCCCTTCCGTTTCCTGTAACTGATAAACCCTAACGTAATCAACTTCCATGGTATGCGGAAATTTACTGTCATCAATTCCATTTTTGCCACCCCAACCGCCGCCAACTGCAAGGTTCAGAATTAAATGAAACGGTTGGTCAAATGGCCAGGCACCTAATCCGCTGTTTTCTTTCTGAAAGGAAAAATAGAGAACGCCGTCCACATAACTCCTGATTTCATTTTCGTCCCACTCGGTGGTATAAACATGAAATTGGGTGGTTGCGGTTTTCACAGCAATTGCCTTCCCAACCTGCGTGCCTTTCATGTGATTGTATTTTTCGGTGTGAACCGTTGAATGCACAGTGTCGGGATCATACCCGACATGTTCCATAATATCTATTTCGCCGCTTTTGGGCCATCCGCCATAAGTATTTTCAGTTGGTAACATCCAGATGGCAGGCCAGGTTCCATTTCCTGAAGGAAGTTTTGCCCTGACCTCAACCTTACAGTATTTCCAGTCACCTTTATTTTTGGTCGTTAGCCTTCCGGAGGAATATTTTTTGCCTGAAGTTGGCTCCTGACGGGCAATGATTTTTAGAGTGCCGTCATTAACCTGCGTATTTTGCAAATTGGCAACATTGTACCATTGCGCTTCGTTGTTGCCCCAACCGTAGGTATTGCCACGTGTATCGTAGTCCCATTTGGCAGAATCAGCTAATCCCGCAGTGTTAAATTCATCAAACCAAACCAGTTCCCAATCCGGATTTTGGTTCTTTTCAGTGACTTTTTTAAGCAGCGTTTCGGGTTCGTCCGTTGTAATATAAGTAATGTCGCGGGCAAGAAAATAATCCATCATAAAACTGTCGTTTACAGTCCACACATTTGTTTCAATCCCCGCTTTATGAGCATTGCTTATCCATTGTTCGTCTTTTTGAATAACGCTGAAATGATAATCTGCACCAGAAATTCCATCTGCTTTTAGCTGTGTTGTAGATACATTGCCATTGAGGTACATTGTTTTTGCCGATTGGTCTAACCTAAGTATTTCTTTCAAAATATCATAATCGAAACTAATGTAGGTTATCCATGGTTGCGCCCGTAATTGATTTACTTTTTCGACCGCTTTTTGGGCAAGAAGAATTGAACGCTCCTTGCTGATCTGAGAAGATTTTAATTCCAGGATTAACCGGGTTTTCTGCTGGTCTATTCCCGCTTTTAAATAACTTTCAAGGGTTGGGAGAATTTCACCATTTTTTAACGGATGTTTTGCCAAACTGGAATAATCTGTTTTTTCGACCTGCATCCCTTCATAAACCGGGTCGTGGTTAAGTATCAATACCTCATCAGCGGTTAGGTGTACGTCAAACTCCGATCCGGCAACACCCAACCGTATTGCATTTTGCAATGATGCGATTGAGTTCTGAGGTAAATTCTCATTTTTCCAGGCACCCCTGTGGGCAACGACCCCATTTTTTAGAAAATTATCCTGATTTACTGAACTACCGGTTTGGGCCGTTGATGGCTGGATGAAAAGCAGGAAAAGGAAAATTGATAATGTTTGAAATATTGTTTTTTGCATTTTTTTTAGGTTGTAATTTTTTATAAATATAAGCGATATACTTCAGAATTTCATTTTACTCCCAAAAATGGTTCCTTTTGTTGTAAGGTTGATTTGGAAAGGAGGATAATTATTTCGTCGATATTCAAAACATCCTGATCTATTTTATTGGCATTAATACTTTGATAGACAAAAGCATCGTTCCATATCCGTTCACCTTTTGAACGGAATTCAACGGTATATTTTCCGGATTCAATATCCGGACTACTAATTGAGTCGTTTTTTTGTGTTGGATTGGCAAAACAATGAATCGATAATAATAAACCCAAAACAGAGAAAATAACGTTCTTGAAGTTCATCGGTTTCCATATATCAGGATCATTTACACTATAAATTCCAAACATTTAATTTAAAGCGATCTGCCTGTTTTTATCCTCTGGAAATCTCTTTAATCAAACCCGTTTAAAGTTTAAAATGGAGGAGGCATGTAATGCCTCCTCATATTTGCCGCAAACGTTCTGTTTTAGTCCCACCTGTTTTATAGGCTGCTTCACCGGTAAAATAACCATCTATATAGGATTGGGTAATGGCCATTCCATGAAGATTTGCCGGTATTGCTGTTACAACAGGCTTTTTGTTCGGAAGTAATTTTTTTACTAATCGTCTGCAAAACTTTTAACTGCATTGCATTAGAGAGTTTGCGCCATTTAACAGCATTTCCACCGTACATGAAATCGCCGCCAAAATTTTTCCCTTCTGCAAAAAATACCTCTGCAGCTTGAAGATCTTTTAGTATAGCCACAAATACATCTGCCTGCTTATCATACTTTGGCTGAGTTATTCCCTCCTCTGCTTTGCCTGCCTCCGAATACGGTATATCACCCATATCCAATGTCATTCCAATGCCGTATGAAGCCTTCCTGAATTAATAGACAGAGTCTCTTTTTACATACAGGGAAAACAGCAGATAACAGATGAGGGTGGGGAAGACCTTGAATCCAGGAGCCAGGTCGGTGAGCAATATGACTTCGCAAAGTCGGAGGCTGCCGATAAAAAGGAGCCGCGTAAAAGTATGGTTAATCTAAAATCTAACTTATTTCTTAATTTCGGATCTTTATTTATCGTCTAATACACAGCTATATGGGTAATCAACGGAATTTGGTCAAGGCGCTCGGTTTAGGATATGTAATCATTTTTGTAATAGCTAATATCATTGGATCAGGAGTATATAAAAAAATAGCTCCGATGGCTGCAGAGCTTCAGTCTTCTTCATGGATACTTCTGGCATGGATTGTCGGAGGGATTATTACCCTCTTTGGAGCTTTGAGTAACGCTGAAGTTGCCGGATTACTGGCCGATACGGGAGGTGAGTTTGTATATCTGAAGAAAATTTATAACCGTTTCTTCGCATTTTTATATGGCTGGTCACTGTTTACAATCATTCAAACGGCAACCATTTCATCTTTGGCATATGTTTTTGCACAGTCGCTTAATAGTATCATCCCCATTCCTGAAATTTTATCCTCTCTCCAAAATTTTTCGATCGGAGGCGTTTTCTTCCCTTTCCAGGATTTTGGAGTTAAACTTACCGCAATTCTGCTGATTTTAATATTAACGGCACTCAACATTTCAGGCTTAAAAAGTGGTGCAGGGATTAGTAAAGCGATCCTTTTACTGGTATGCACAGGTCTTCTCCTGATTATTTTCTTTGGTTTGACCAGTAAGTTTGACCAGCCTGCAAATTTCATGGATGTTGGAGAGCTTACAAATGGAACTGTCACGTTCACGTCTTTTTTTACGGCCATGCTGGCTGCTTTTTGGGCATACCAGGGATGGGTTTCTGTAGGATTTATCGGCGGAGAGATTAAAGATGCCAACAGAAACATCCCAAAAGGGATCGTGATTGGTGTCTTTGTAGTGATCGGCGTTTATCTGCTGGTCAATGTGACTTATCTATCTCTTTTGTCTATTCCGCAATTGGTTCAAATTCATGAGGCAGGAAATCAAATTGCCGCAGTTGAGGCAGTCCGCAGTTTTTGGGGAACGGGAGGCGTGTTGTTTATTTCGTTGTTGATCCTCCTGACAACGCTGGGGTGCACCAATGCCAGTATTCTTACCGGTTCGCGACCATATTATGCGATGTCCCGCGAAGGTCTTTTCTTTTCAGTCATTAAAAAATTGAATAAAAACAATGTGCCCTCTACATCGCTTTTGTGGCAGGGAGTTTGGGCTTCTGTGCTGGTTTTGTCCGGAACCTTCGATCAGTTGACCGACATGGTAATTTTTGCCGTTTTCATATTTTACGGAGCCACTACATTGGGGGTATTTATTTTGCGCCGCAAGATGCCCGATGCGCACCGTCCATACAAAGTCTGGGGATATCCGGTTGTTCCGGCCATTTTTGTTCTTTTTTGCATTGGCTTGTTTGTCAATACCATAGCAACTCGTCCGCGAGAAGCTGTAATAGGAATGATTCTAATTCTATCAGGAATTCCTGTCTATTTTTTCCTGAAACGAAAATATTCGAAAGAGGATGATGAAACAGGATAATCATTTTTTCAGGATCTGATGATACGAAAATGCCGCCTACTTTAGAATAATTTCAGTGGCATTTTTATTTCCTGAATTTGGTTTTCGATTGCAGTTATTTCTTATTTTTGATGTATATACACAACTCGATCTTATGCTTGCATCAAAAATTATCCACCGGGGTGAATCTCGTATTAAAGTTGATTTTCCTTACAATCAAGAGATTGCAGCCTTAATT
>JANONW010000041.1:0-6202 GCA_031421065.1 Prolixibacteraceae bacterium | reverse complement strand
AGTTTTTACGTCCATTGTTCTCGACCCGAATACCTCTGGCGGCGAAAGGCCGGTGAATGATCCGATCTATGTCAAATATGGCGAATTCTCCAAATGGTACGAATCAATTTACAGCAATAAATTCAATCCGGTGGCGCAGATCGGACGTTCGATGAACAAATGGACACAACTTCGCTTCTTCGGGAACATTTCATTTCAGTACGAATTATCCAAAAACCTTTCGTATCGTTCTACCTACGGAATAGACAGCCGTCGTTCCGATTTCGATAATTTCATTCCAAGTTACTGGATGGACTCCGACTCGAAAAACGATGTTAATCAGGTGGTAAAAGAATCAGGAAAAAATTTCGACTGGGTGTTCGAAAATATGCTTACCTACAAACGCACTTTTAATAACAGCCACGATTTTACAGCCTTGCTCGGGATGACTGCCGAGGCCGGCAACTTCGATATTATTCAGGCTTCGAAAAGGAATGTGCCCGGTAATGATGACTACCTCAGGTACCTGAGCGCTGCCACCACCGATCCGAACGTTCAGGGCGACGTTTCCGATTATGCGTTGATTTCATATCTGGGGCGCATCAATTATGCATTCAGATCAAAATATCTGTTTACTGCTTCAGCCAGGGCCGATGGTTCTTCCAAATTTGCAGGCGGCGAAAAATGGGGGTACTTTCCTTCGTTATCAGTTGGTTGGCGCCTTTCGAACGAGAAGTTTTTTAAAGAAAGTATCCTTACCGGAAATGTGGATGACCTAAAAATAAGGTTGGGCTGGGGACAGGTCGGTAACCAGAATATATCAGACAATGCCTTCAGGACTTTAATTGCGGGAGGAAATTCAAGAAGGTATTTGTTTGGCCATTCACTTGTTCAGGGATATGCCCCCATCAATATCGGAAATCCGGGCTTAACATGGGAAACCACCGAATCGGACAATCTTGGTTTTGATTTTACTTTTTATAAAAACAAACTCTCCGGAAGTATTGATCTATACAACAAAAAAAACAAAAAACATGCTTTTGAGGCTGCCTGTTCCATTATCGACCGGATTACCGGGTTCGCCATGGACCAATGCCGGGGATGTTGAAAACAAAGGATTTGAATTAAACGCCACTTACCGTAATAAGTGGGAGGACCTGAATTACAGTGTAAACATGAATGTTTCTAATTACCACAACCGAATTGTGTCGCTGGGCGGTGGTGAACCAATTATGGGTGGTGAACAGCGGCTTGGTTATACTACCAAAACAATGGTAGGGCATCCTATTGGCGAATTCTTCGGCTATATTGTTGAAGGTGTTTTCCAGAACCAACAAGAAATTAACGCGGCCAATGCTCTTTCCTCCGAAGGGGAATACTATCAGGATATACTGACCAGACCAGGCGATTTCAAGTTTAAAGATTTGAACGGAGATGGCAAGGTGACTGGTGAAGACCGCGGTTTTATCGGTTCGCCACATCCCGACTTTACTTATGGGCTGATTTTTTCTGCCGAATACAATCAGTTTGATTTCAGTATTTTTCTACAAGGTGTTCAAGGCAATGATATTTTCAATGTTTTTAAATACTATACCCATCAGAATACCGGGTATTTTAATGCCCCAGCCAACATGTTGCAGGAAGCCTGGCATGGCGAAGGAACCTCCAACTCGCAATTCATGATTTCGGCGAGTACTGCCAACAATAACCTTCGGGCATCGTCATGGTACATAGAAGACGGGTCGTTTCTCAGGGTTAAAAATCTTCAGGTCGGGTACAATCTTGGAAAGTGGATGTGCCAAAAACTGTCCAGCTCATCCTGTCGCATTTATGTCGGGGCGCAAAACCTATACACACTCACGCGATATAGTGGCCTTGATCCGGAACTCGCCGATTTGAGTGGAAGCCCGCTGAATTCAGGAATCGACTTTGCCAAATATCCGCAGGCCAGAACAATACTGACCGGCTTAAGTATTAAGTTTTAACACAGAACACAAAATTAAAAATTCTGAAATGAAGAAATGGATATACATTATATTGTTCCTGATGTTGGGCATTGCCTGCAGCGAAAGCTTTATTGACAGACCTCAACTTGCCAAGCAAACATCCGAAAATTTCTATAAAACCGACGAAGATGCAATAAAAGCAGTTACTGCAGTTTATAATTATTTTCAGAATTATGACTTTGAAGTCAGTAAATTTGAGTTTGGCGACATTGCCTCTGATGATGCTGAAAAAGGAGGCGAATCAGACAATGACCGGCCGTTCGTGAAAGATCTGGAATATTTCCGTGGCCGTTCCGATAATTTATCGTGCCGGGCCATCTGGAGTCTGTGTTTTACGGCCATTTACCATGTAAACAATACCGAAACTCAAATTGCAAAAATAAATATGGCCCAGCAGCTGAAAGATCGTCTGATTGGCGAAGTTCGGTTTATACGGGCCCATTTTTATTTTTATCTGATCAATATTTTCGGTGAAGTGCCATTGGTGACGAAAACCCTTTCTCCGGACGAATATCATTTGCCCAAAGCGACTAAAACTGCTATCTGGAATCAGATTGAAGAGGATTTGATTTTCGCGAAAGAACATCTCCCATTAAAATCAGGATACGCAAAAACCGATCTGGGACGAATTACAAAAGGAACTGCTCAAACGTTTCTGGCAAATGCATATCTTTTTCAGAAGAAATGGGCACTTGCACAAAAGGAAGCCAAAGAGGTAATCCTTTCCGGAGAATACAATCTTGAACCTGAGTTTCGCGATCTGTTCCAGGTTCAGAAAACTGACTTTAGCATGGAATCGGTTTTCGAAGTTCCTCATATTTCGACCAACACCGGATGGGGCGACGAGAACGAGGGAACTGTGATACCTGTTTTTTGCCGTAGCCGTAACGCCGGAGGTTGGGGTTTTAATTGCCCGACACTTGATTTGCTTGATGAGTTCGAACCGGGAGATCCCCGATTGGTGCATACCATCCTGTTCGACGGTGATAATTTTGAAGGTGAAATACAATTCAACCAGTACAGTCCTTCGCACTTACATTCCAGAAAAGTTTTTTTAACACCATCAGAACGGGTTGGATTCGAAGCTTCTGATGCCCCGGTTAACTTTAAAGTAATCCGTTACGCCGAAGTACTGTTGATTCATGCCGAAGCTGCCTGCGAAAATGGAGATATGGAAGCAGCGCGGTTGTCGCTCAATCAGGTTCGCCGCAGGGCACGGCAAAGCAGCGCGGTCGATGAAAAAATAAGCTTCAAGAATGTGAACAAATACCAGGTCTCAAAAAACCAATATGAGAAATACGATTTCGTAAAATATGATTATTGGGAGGCCAATAACGACCTGGCCAATCTGCTATCTGATGTGACCACCAATGATCAGCAATTACTTCGGAATGCTGTCAGACATGAACGACGGGTCGAACTGGCCATGGAAAACAAACGGTTTTACGACATTATCCGTTGGGGAGAACCTGAAACTCATTTCCACCGTTTCGCGGCCAAATGGGATACCGGAAAAGGAGGGCAATTCAGGAAAAACATAAACGAAGTATTTCCGATCCCACAGGATGAACTGGATTTAAACCCAAGAATGACACAGAATCCGGGATATTGAGCAGATTAAAACAGATAGTTCAGTCCCATGTAAAATCCTGGTTTACCGTCTTGTTTGTCGGCGGCCAAACCGTAATCCATCGCAATAACACGGTTGCGAAGAATGCCACGAATGGTTGAAGCGCCACCAAGCCCTTCGGAAGTAGCCCCGGTCAACAACGAAGTAATGATCTGCGATTGATAATAAAAGGGAACTGTTCCGCCCAGTGTGGTTTGGTAGGCCAATCGGTAAACTAACGATAAGTTGTCGGGAACTATGGTGAAATACTGAACGGGAGTTTCTTTTGCTTTCACAGGCACCAGATCAACCAGAACAGGTAGGTAAGTTTCCTTTTCACAAACCATATTTCCCTGTACCACAAAAGATTTGCTGACATCAAAATCGAGCAGCATTTCGCTTTCAATACCACTTTCGATATCCAATTCAGGTGAAATTTTGATATTCCTGAAATAAGATATGCCCTGCACCGAAAACTCACAAAACTTAATACTTATTGCCCATCAATATTCATAATCAATGATCAATGATCACTTTTTTTGCCTTCGCCTGTGCCTATTCCTTTGCCTCTTTTTATTGCTTCACCGAGAACTTGTAAATCGTGGTCGATTTCAAGGTTTCGCCCGGTTTCAGCAAAGTATTCGGGAAATTTGGATGGTGGGGCGAATCGGGATAATGTTGAGTTTCCAGACAAACACCATTCCGGTAATCGTACGCATTTCCACGTTTCCCGATGATATTCCCTTTCAGGAAGTTTCCGGTGTATAACTGAACGGCTGGTTCGGTGGTGAAACATTCCAGATAGCGGCCCGAAACCGGTTCGTACAAACTGGCGCAGAATGTCATTTCATTGCCGTTCTGATCTTTGTTCAGGATGTAATTATGGTCGTAACCACCACCCATGCGAAGTTGCGGCATGGGGTCTTCAATGCGGGAGCCAATTGTATGCGGAGTTGTAAAATCCATGGCAGTTCCGCGAATGTCAACAATTTCGCCTGTTGGGATTAACGTTGAGTCACCTACTGCGGTCGAGAAATTGGCGTCAACAACCAAAATATGATCAAGAATGTCGCCCATGCCTTCACCTTTCAGGTTAAAATAAACATGGTTGGTCAAATTGAAATAGCATGATTTGTCGGTTGTTGCTTCGTAATCAATTTTCAAACTGTTGTCTTGGGTCAGGGTATAAGTAACTTTTACATTTTTGTTGCCCGGAAAACCCCATTCACCGTCAGCGCTTGTCAGGGTCATTTCAACTGCCGGGCCATCGGCAGTCTGAACTTCTTTGGCATCGTAAACCTGACGGTAGAAACTTTCGGGTCCCGAATGTAAACAGGCGTTGTGGTTGTTTTGTGGCAATTGGTAAACCTGTCCGTCAATTTCGAACTGCGCATTGGCAATGCGGTTGGCATACGGACCAACAACAGCGCCCTGTCCGGCATCGCCGTTAACGTAGCCGTCAATCGAGTTGTATCCCAGCGTAACATCTTCCAACGCACCGTTTTTATCAGGAGCAAATACCGAAACGATTTTTGCACCGTAATTGGTAAGGGTAACGATAATTCCGCCTTCATTTTTGAGGGTGAACAAGGTGGTTTGTTTGCCATTTACTTCTTTTTCGAAATCAGCTTTCGAATAGCTCATGGTAAACTCCTTTTTTGGTGCCGAACACGAAACGATCATTCCGGCAATTAGTAACGAACCGATTAATTTTTTCATACTGATGGTGATTTGTGTGATATTGATTTATGATGGTAAAGATAAGTGTTTCTGCAACACATCAAAGTGAAATAACTTTCTGCCAGTTTCCTATCGCAACCAAAATAGAACTTGGATTACTAATGAATTTTGGGAAAGAAGCGGAGTATAAACGAAAAGGGGTGTACGACAAAATTCCCTTTTATAAAAAAAAGGCTATACATTTGTAAATCAACAAAAAATACAAACAAGTATAACCTTTAACCCCTAAGGGCATGGCAACAAAATTAGATGAAATATTTGTGTCTTTTGCAGAAGCACTAGAAGATTTATCAAAAACTATTTCAAATGATTCATCAAGTTATGAATTTGAAGCCTCGTACAATGATCTGATCCGGAATTTTGGGCAGTCGGTTTTTCAATCTGTTGTAGGAAATATACCAAAATCGAAAAACGGCCGGACCACCATTCTTACAAGTATGGGCAGTATGGTCCTCACACGGCAAAAAGATAACGCATGGAAGGAGGTTAAACTTTGCAGGACGTTTCAGTCCAACGACAGGGTTGAGAATATTTCCAAAGAACGTAATTATATCGATCACTCCATTTATGTTGCACGTACGGTTGTGTCTGAATTTAAGTTATGATGTGATCCACGATCAGGCCAACAATCACCACAATATGCGATGTTTGATGGGCGTGGGGAAAGGCTTTGGTTATGAACGTATTGAGTTTGAATACCAGGATATTTATGACAATGTGGCCCTATCCGGTGATGAGCTGGTGCCGGAGTTAAACCAAGTAATCCTGGATTTCGGGCATGGAGAGGTGTTTAAAAAAAAAGAAGTACAGCATTGCGCTTAAAATCAGATAGTTTTGTCGTAGAAAGCAATGTTCGTTTCCCTACCGG
>JANONW010000040.1:0-8157 GCA_031421065.1 Prolixibacteraceae bacterium | reverse complement strand
ATTGTCATAAATATCCTGGTATTCAAACTCAATACGTTCATAACCAAAGCCTTTCCCCACGCCCATCAAACATCGCATATTGTGGTGATTAACAATACCATGAATATCTGCATTTTAATCAAGTAATCAAAACAATAACCCCAAAAGGTTCAAAATAGTTATTAACAGCAATTAGTTGATAGTCAATCAATAATGGGTTTTCTTAGAGACACTAGATACAGCCATCGAAAAAATGGGTAGTTTTCTTAGAGCCACTACATACATTTTGTGCAAAACTATTTTTGTTTTCCGAAGAAAATCCGGACTGAGAAAATATCTTTGCAGATCAAAAAAAATTAAAAGTATGCAAACCTGGTTCGAGTGTAAAGTAAAATATGTAAAGGTTGACGACGATGGCCGTGAACGCAAAGTTAGCGAAGTTTATCTGGTAGATGCCGTATCGTTTACAGATGCCGAAACACGCATCATCAAGCAAATGGAAACCATGGTCCGTGGCGAATTTATGGTTGACAATATCAAGAAATCGAATATCGTTGAAATATTTCCTCACGAAAACGGCGAATGGTGGTACAAAGCCCGGATTGGTATTGTGACCATCGATGAAAAAGCAGGAAAAGAAAAAAAGATCAACAACTATTTTCTGGTTGCGGCCGATGATCTGAAACAGGCTCTCCAGCGGCTTGAAGAGGGACTTTCATACATTTTGGTACCCTATCAGACTACTTCACTGGCAATATGCAATATCGTGGATGTTTTTCCTTATTTTGAAGATAAAGTGAATGCAAAGATTCCTTCAAACCTGAAACCACTCAAACAGGTGACCAAACAGCCAGTTTTTGAAGATGAAGATCTGGATGTAGTTTACTCGGCGGATGATGAGGAATACAAAGAGGAAGAAATGGACGAAGAAACTGATAATCAGGGATAAACGGCTTAAATTTGATTTATTAGAAATACAAATAAAAAAGTCCGGAGGCAAAAACCTTCGGACTTTTTTATAAATTTTTATTCATTATTGCCCGGAGATAATCAAAGTTTATCCGCTACGCGGAAAGGAAATTGACCTTTGCTGCTGTTCTACAATACTTTATCCGCTACGCGGAAGCTTCTCCGTAGGAGATTAAGTATTATAGAAAAAACAACCCCCAGCAAAGTCATACCTCGTAGAGGTTAAACAAAATATGGCAAACCAAGAGCTGAGCAGAATTTGTTTCGGTCAGTAATGATTTTATTAACTGCCAGAACTTTAGCTGTTTTTTGCAGATCTTTTACGTTCGTGTTCTTTCAGCGAAATTTTCCGCATACGGATAGACAATGGAGTTACCTCAACCAACTCATCACTTTTGATATATTCAAGCGCTTCTTCGAGACTGAATTTAATCGGTGTGATTAGCCTTAACTTATCATCGGTTCCCGAGGCACGCATGTTGGTGAGTTTCTTCGGTTTGGTCACGTTAATAGTCAAATCATCGCCACGGGTACTCTCTCCGATTACCTGTCCTTCATATACTTCCTGCATAGGGTCAATAAAGAATGAACCACGATCCGAAAGTTTACTGATGGAATAAGCAAATGCAGTCCCTGTTTCAAGAGCTATCAATGAGCCATTATTTCTATTTTCAATTGGTCCTTTATAAGGTTGGTATTCAATAAAACGATGGTTCATAACCGCTTCGCCGGCGGTGGCAGTCAGCATGTTGGTCCGCATACCGATAATACCGCGTGAAGGAATCCGAAATTCGAGGTGAATCCGGTCGCCTTTGCGCTCCATATTTTGCATTTCGCCTTTGCGCGATGAAACCATTTCAACCACTTTTCCTGAATATTCGTCCGGAACATCAACGTGCAAGTCTTCGATCGGCTCACATTTTTCGCCAACGATTTCTTTGTACAAAACCTGAGGCTGGCCCACCTGAAGTTCATATCCTTCGCGGCGCATGGTTTCAATAAGTACCGATAAATGCAGTACCCCGCGGCCGTAAACAATATATGAATCAGCCGAGTCAGTCGGCAAAACGCGCAATGCAAGGTTTTTCTCCAGTTCTTTTTCCAACCGGTCTTTCAAATGGCGCGAAGTCACATATTTTCCTTCTTTTCCATAGAAAGGCGAATTGTTGATCATAAACGTCATGCTCATGGTAGGTTCATCAATGGCAATCGGGTCCAGCGGTTCCGGATTTTCCCAATCACAAATGGTATCACCAATATCGAACCCTTCGATTCCGACCATGGCACAAATATCACCGGAAATCATTTGTTCGACCTTTTGACGGCCCAATCCGGTAAATGTATGAAGTTCTTTTATTTTACATCTTTTTACTGAACCATCGCGTTTGACCAGTGAAACGTTCATCCCTTCGCGAATTTCGCCACGGTGGATGCGGCCAATTGCAATACGCCCAACATACGATGAATAATCAAGCGAAGTAATCAGGACCTGCGGTGTTCCGGGATTTGCAACCGGGGCGGGGATATATTTCACGATCGCTTTCAACAAAGCTTCGATATTGTTAGTAGGAACTTTCCAGTCGTCCGACATCCAGCCTTGTTTGGCCGATCCGTAAATTGTCGGGAAATTTAACTGCTCTTCGGTAGCATTCAAACTGTACATCAGGTCGAAAACCTGCTCATGCACTTCTTCAGGACGGCAATTTGGTTTGTCAACTTTGTTTACTACAACTATAGGTTTCAGGCCTAAAGCCAGCGCTTTTGACAATACAAAACGCGTTTGGGGCATGGTGCCTTCAAAAGCATCAACTAATAGTAAAACGCCATCGGCCATGTTTAGTACCCGCTCAACTTCTCCGCCAAAATCAGCGTGACCGGGAGTATCTATAATATTGATTTTAATGTCGTTATAAATAACTGATACATTCTTTGCCAGAATCGTAATTCCTCTTTCACGTTCCAAATCGTTGCTGTCGAGAATCAATTCCTGTATCTTCTCGTGTTCTTTCATGATGTTACAAGAGTAAATCATCTTGTCGACCAATGTCGTTTTACCGTGGTCAACGTGGGCAATTATCGCAATGTTTCTAATCTTCTGCATAGGGTTCAAAAATGAAGGCGCAAAGATAGCCGATTAATCCAATCAAAATTGGTTTTACGGTTAGCAGGAGGTTAAGTTTATGTAAATACTACTATTTTAACAATTTAACCACATTAAAAAGCAAAACGGAGAACTCTTTAACCAGAATTATCCGCTTTTTATTTATACTGTAATCAGTTGTTTGGTTTGATTTGGCTTCTTATTTGACTTCATTCATTTTTTTTTGGATTTTGTCGACAATCAAAAACGTTTGCGATTTCAATTCGACTGTATTCAACATTAATCCAATAGATTATTTTAAATTTTTTATAAACTAAATATCGAATTTCTTGAGTTCTGTTAGATAGTAGGCTTTCTTTCTGTCCGATATACGGATTTTTTTCGAGGTCAATTGTGGTATCAACAATTCCGTTTATCAGTTTTTGAGCAACTCTTTGACCAGCATTCAGCTGGTAGTACCCAAAAATATCTGCAAGTTTATCTTCTGAAAGTTGAGTCCAATAAACAATTAGCTCCATTTTTGGACTTTAGTTTTTAAATCTGTTGCTTTAATAATCTGTCCATTTTTAGAATCATTTAACGCTTGGTCAATTTCGTCATTAAATTGTTGCATACTCATTGGCTTGAGGTTATTTTCAATCAATTCCGCTTTTCTATTCCGCAACATTTTTTCCAATCCACTGACAATTTCTTCGTTCTGAAGTCTGAGAAATTCCTGAACAAACGATATTTTTCGAGTTTCTAAATCCATTTTATTTGTTTTAAATTCAAAGGTACAAATTAAATCAATATAGTATATCGCACTAAACGTCAGTGATTATTTGTGCCGTTTCTTTAATTCACGCGCTAAATCTTCAATGCGGTAACCTTTGTGCGACAACAAAACGATCAGGTGGTAAAGCAAATCGGCCCCTTCGTACAGAAAGTTTTCATCGTCGTCGGCCATGGCTCCAATGATGGTTTCAACAGCTTCCTCTCCCACTTTCTGTGCAATTGCGCATGTTCCTTTCTGAAACAAAGAAGTGGTGTACGAACCTTCGGGCATTTCCTGTTTGCGCTGGTCGATAAAATCTTGTAAATATTCAAGGAACAGAATGTCGCTTTCCTCATTTTCTTCGCCCCAACAGGTATCATCGCCGGTATGGCATACAGGCCCAACCGGGTTCACTTTGATCAGGAGTGAATCATTGTCGCAATCGGATGCAATGGAAACGATATTCAGAAAATTGCCTGATTCTTCGCCTTTCGTCCACAGACGGTTCTTGGTGCGACTAAAAAAAGTCACCTTGCCGGTTTCTTCGGTTTTCGCCAATGCTTCTTCATTCATAAAGCCGAGCATCAGTACTTTTAAAGTTGTATTATCCTGAATAACAACTGGTATAAGGCCATTCAGTTTACTGAAATCTAATTGTGTATTTTCCATGGTTATATCTTTATTTTCTTCTATTGACAAGTTTAATAATTAAATTTTATCGTATGGAAATTCCTTTGTTTTTCAAATAGGCTTTCAAATCGGGTATGGCAATTTCCTTGTAGTGAAATATGCTCGCAGCCAGGCCCGCATCGGCTTTTCCGTTAGTAAACACATCAACAAAATGTTCCATGTTTCCGGCGCCACCTGAAGCTATGATCGGAATGCGAAGCATATCAGACATTTTAGCCAGTTCCTTGTTGGCAAAACCAGTTTTGGTCCCGTCATGGTTCATTGAGGTAAACAGGATCTCACCAGCACCGCGGCTTTCGCCTTCTTTGGCCCACGAAAACAATTCTTTTTCGGTCGGAATGCGGCCGCCATTCACCGTCACTGTCCAATAATCGTTTTCGCCGCGCGCATCGATGGCCAAAACTACAAACTGGCTTCCGAAGTTCAGTGCCAGATCATCAATCAGCTTTGGGTTTCTTACTGCGGATGAGTTGATGCTGATCTTATCGGCTCCGGCACTCAGCAAAACATCGGCATCTTTCAGTTCGCTGATGCCACCCCCCACTGTAAACGGGATGTTGATCTCGCGGGCGATGCGCTTCACCAGCTCCACAAAGGTTTTGCGGCCTTCGTGCGTGGCCGTTATGTCGAGGAAAACCAGCTCGTCAGCCCCCTGTTCGGTATACAGCGCACCCAGTTCAACCGGGTCGCCCACACTTTTAATATTCAAAAAGTTGATGCCCTTAACGGTCTGACCGTCTTTAATATCCAGGCAAGGTATAATTCGTTTTGCAAGCATTTTAAAAAAGTTTAACAGTTTGACAGGCAGAAGGCAGAAGTTGAAAAATAGTTCGACAGGGAGCAGGCAGTAGAGATGCACAGTTTGACAGGCAGAAGGCAGAAGGATTAGTGCTGTTAATTGTTTTTCTCCTTTTATAAGTTCTTGCCTCTCCATTCTTAAATTCAGAATATAATTTCTTTTGCTTTTCGTTTTCAAAAGTTAATAGAAAAGTTAGATTTCCTATTTCGGAAGGCATAAAATCGGAAAGTATCTTATTTCTATCGGTTATTTTTTCTTTATCTATCAATTTTTCATGAGTTATAAATCTATCCTCTGATTCAAACCCTCGCAAAATTTTATTTTCTATAAAATACATTGGAGATGAGATATTATTATCAAAATTACTATGCCCACCAAAACCTTTCCCCAATATTGATATTTTAATTTTAGGCACAATGGAAAAATACTTTTCAAAAATACTTTTGGCAATAAACCCAATGAAAGAAGCGACTAATGCTGCAACTAATGTTATAATAAATATCTCAAGATTTGTACTTTCCATTTTCTCTATGTTTTACTTCTTACTTCTGCCTTCTTTCTATTTTACTTCTGCCTTTTTCACTTCTTACTATCTTTCACCTTTGAAATCAAGCTCGAAAGCATTTTTTCAATTTCGATACTGAGGGAATTAATCTCAACATATTTTTCTTCACTTATATAATCCAATCGAAAACTTATTTCCAATTGAGTTTGAAACTCATACAATGAACCCGATGCAATTTGAAGAAATCGGATGTAATCACCTGTACTATTTCGTCCATATCCTTCAGCAATATTGCTGGGAATTGAAACTGAACTTCTTCTAATTTGTGAAGTCAATCCATAAATTTCTTCTTTTGGCCAATATTTCGTTTCAGTATAAAGTTTAAGCACAAGCGACATTGACTTTTGCCAAACTATCAAATCCCTATATGTTTGCATATTCTTGAATTTTGTGATTTTCCTTTTTGCCTCTACCTTCTGCCTGTTCAACTTCTTACTAAAGTTTTAACTCCCAGCCCCACCACAATCGCCAAAGTAAACGACACCAGCGTTCCGAGCAAGAAGTACTCGGCTTTTTGGTTTCCTTCATGCTGAATTTCACTAAAGCGGAAAACCGATTTGGCGGCTACCAGAAATCCGATTGCCTGGATTTGCCCGGTGGTTACAAATATTACAATGAGTATCCGCTCAAATATTCCAATCCAGGCAGAGGCATTCAATTGAACAGCGTTACTTTCTGATTTGGTGACTGATTTTAAAAACATTCCGGTCAAAATCCCCAGCGGGTTGGTTATCAGGATAAACCCAGAGGCGTAAATCCAGAAGTGAAGAAGATTTTCAGGAATGGCGATTTCTGTATAGAAAGTGGCCAATATCCAAAGGATGCCGATGTGCAACAATTGATCGGCTAAAAAAAACCACATAGTTTGTTTGACTTTCGATTTTACAACATCGATCAGATAGTGTGTCAAAAAAATAACTGGCACAAACCACCAAAGTTTAAATTCTAAAGTAAATACCACCGGAAGAATTGCAGCAATCAACGTATGAAGGATCAATTTCTTAGATTTCCATCCATTTTCCTTTTTATGGGAAACCCAACTTGCTGGTTGCAGCCAAAAGTCAGCAATAAGGTGACCGGCAAGCATGGAAAAGAAGAGACTATTCATCGGATAAATAATTTTGGTCAATCAGCGTTTTGTATCGCTTCAGAAATCTTTCAATGGTATGCCAATTGGCTGTTTTTAACGATTTGCTCACCGCTGGTTGACTAATATCTAAAATGGTTGCAATTTCGGCCTGATCCAATCCCTGAAGCTTGTAAAAGATAATGTTGGATTGGATTTTCGTGAAACCGTTAATGATTGTATCAGCGAAATAACAATTAATTTCCAGTTCATCATTTAATAAAGGATCTTCAGTCTGGATCAATAAATTCAATTTCCTGTTCTTTAATTGATCAAGATTTTTACCCGAAATTTCAAATGCAGAACCTGTCGAAAACAAAACATTCTCATTTAAATTTGAAACCTGTCCAACTCCAACAGAAATGCGAACATCGTTTTTTTCGTGCAACCGTTTCATTTCAATCCGAATCCTGACAGCCATTCCAAGAGCTTCAGCTGGTTTTGTTGCCAATTGAAAACTGTCACCCCTGTAAAATCGAGGAAGTATAAGAATCCGCTCATCAATAAATGATTCAATTTTCTGCTGATATTCTTTTAACTCGTCAGCCGACAACAACGACGATTCTATAATATCGCAAGTAAGTACAGCTATTTCTCCATTTTGTTTCATCCATCAAATATAACCAATAATGGTTAATAGTCAAATTATAACCAATTAAAGTTATTTTATCAATTATAAATGGTTAAGGTTATAATATTTAATCTCCTTCAGGCTAATCCTATTCTCATAAATCGCTTTTCCGGTAATTACGCCCGGAATGCCCATTTCATCTAATTCGTATATATCTTCCATCGAAGCAATTCCACCGCTGGCAATCAGTTCTATATCAGGAAATTGTGCTATTATTTCTTTGTATAATTCAATACTTGGGCCGGTTAACATCCCATCGCGGGCAATGTCGGTCGAAATCACTTTTTGAATGCCTTTGCTGGTATAGCTTTCAATAAACTCAAGAATGGACAATTCAGAAACTTCCTGCCAGCCGCTCACCGCAATCATTTTATCTTTGGCATCGGCACCAAGAATGATCTTTCCCGGACCATAAGTTTCAATCCAATGCAAAAATATTTCACGATCTTTTACAGCAATGCTGCCGCCGGTAACCATTTGCGCACCACATTCAAAGGCGATACGCAGGTCTTCGTCCGATTTCAGGCCACCGCCAAAGTCGAT
>JANONW010000039.1:0-2457 GCA_031421065.1 Prolixibacteraceae bacterium | reverse complement strand
TGCGATCCACAACCCCGACGCTGTCTTGAAATCTTGAAAGGCGGAGTTGTCGATTTCTTGGAGGTCACTAAGCACACATAAGTACTCCAATCGCCGGATAAGGGCGGAATTTTCTGGAGTGAGCCTGTCGAGAACGTCAGTCTTAAAGGGTGATGGTGCATCGCGCAGCAGCAGAGGCAAAACAGTGGCAATCTCGTGCTGTTTTAAAGCAAGTTCCTTATGCAGCTTTGAGTTGGTCTCTTCGAGGTTCGCGACGCTGCGATATGCCTCTTGAAGATGCGTGCGAAGTGCATGGTTTTCTTGTACTAAAGGCGACGGCTCCAAGGGGTGTGTTGCGTGCTCAGGCACTTCTTTTGAAAGGACTACGGCCCATTGATCGCCGCGCCTTTCCAAGACTGCAGTCGTAACGTGCTCCGCGCACAGCCTGGCCGCAGCGTATGATGCTTCTCGGAAGGAATCGAAGATGCGATCCATGTTTGGTCTGGGCCTAACGCCTGAATTAAGCCGACCCGCAACGTGCCAGTCGGTGAGTGATTGCAATGGAACAACCACACATTTGAGCGAAGTGACGAAGCGGGTTCGGCTTGAATGAATTGTTAGCCTTCAGCTCGATAAGCTAGAACCAAAGCCGCAGCTTTAGAACAACCGCTGAGACAGCGATGATGAGCACGAGGGAAGATAAGGAAGAAGCGCAAATCTTTGCATAGAAGCATATGAAGCGAATGCTGCGTGCAATGGATTTTCTGTGAGGCGACCCTAAGCCACTCTTCTTGTCGCTGAGGACTGCGAAGTAGCCGAATACATACTGTAAGAAGTCAAAGAAAAGTGCGACTAAAGCAAGTCCTGCTCCAGTCATCAGCCAGCCTTTATCCAAGCTAAGAACGATTTCTGAGCTTTCCTTTGTGGCTGACAAGCCAAGCCAGGCAACTGCAATTAGGCCAAGAGAAGACGACCGAACAATGTCGGAAATGTTAGATGTCAGCTCGTCTAGTCTTTTGTTGTAATCAAAAGGCTGCGCGTTTGGATTGATTGTTGCTGGCTTTTGCACTCGCTTACGGATCCTCATGCGACCTTCTTTGCGGCCTTCTTCACAGCTTTCTTTGCGGCCTTCTTTGCGGCCTTTTTAACCCTGATGCGACGACGCCCGATCATTGGACCGTCCCAATCTTCGCCGCTTCCGGGAGCCATTTGTCTGTCTCATATGCTGGAGTGATGATTCAGTCTAGCAGGCAGTTCGGGCCTGCACTCTGAAGGCTAACGTTCCCGCTAACCGGCGCGCGCCGCTTTTGCGCGCGTCCGTGTTGAGCGGTGGGTTAGACCGCCACTAAACAGCAAGTGCTTTAACACCATTGGCAGACTTGTTGTACATGTACTCGGCCAAGTCATTCAGCCCCGTCGCTTTCGCAACATGATCTGCATAAAGCCGTTCCCAAGTGTAGAAAAGAAACTGATCACGGGACTTCTTAGGAAGGAGCGCGTGAATAAATTGCGAGGGGTCTTGAAATTCGACCTTCTGTTTTCGTTGGTGAAACTGTCCTTCACCCACAAGATTAACTAGGCCCCACCTTACCCCAAGCTCGTTCGCCATATGGATTGCGAACACTAGATTGCGGTATAACTGCGAATAAAATGGCCCTGAGGATGACGGTACAAGCAACGCATCGTGTGGCAGCGCGGTGGGTGTGTACCGTCCTAAAATGCCCTCACGCGACTTCGGTTTCTCGCCGGTGAGGTCATGGGTTGTGCTGGCCGATGCGATTGTGTTGCCTGAAGTGAACTTGGCCTCCACGAGGACGAGCAACTGGCCCGGGACATATAACATGATGTCCGGTTCTGTTAGAAATCTCACAATGCCTTTTTCGAAGATACCGCGAGCGTTTTTTAGAGGAGGAAACAGCGAGGGGGCCGACGAATCATCAAGGCGCACTTTAAGGCCCCATAGGTACAATTCAGGCTCGCTCTTCACGTCTACGTGTGAAAGCTTGGATAACAACATCGGCAGCAAACCGCCGCTCGCCAGTCTGGAAAAAACGTTCCAAGTCAGAGCATCTTCGCTGGTTTCGTGGCAAATCCGATGAGTTTCGGCTTTTGCAGCGTTACCCAGGATGTGCTCTTTGAAATAGTGGCGTTCGAACAAGATATTCCGCAAGGCCGCATTTCGCTTCGAAGTAGCATCCGGCCCGTTGTAATAGACGAACGTCCGAGTCCCCGCGTGGATCCTAATGCGATGCACAGGGCAGTAAGGCATCTCACCCCACTGGCTAGATGCATTTCCAAGAGAAGCGGTGCAACCGGCAACAGGGCAGCCGCGTGGCTCGCCTTTTGGCGAGGCCAGATTCCGCATGTCAAAGTAAGCGTTGGTTGTCATCTGTCAGCTCTCGGTACTTTGTGATGGCGGTCTAACGCCTGAATTAAGCCGTGCCGCGCAGCGGCTTCGGCTTGAATGAATTGTTATGC
>JANONW010000038.1:0-33793 GCA_031421065.1 Prolixibacteraceae bacterium | reverse complement strand
CTTTTATTTAAATCTGAATGTTCCCCATTGCCCCATTTGCCCAATAATCCAGACAATGCGTTCCTGAACATAAGGGCTGGGAGGATTGGCGCTGTATCTCCTTGGATTGGGCAATATGGCGGCAATAGCTGCTGCCTGATGTCTTGAGAGTTTTTCGGCGCTGGTCTTCCAATATTGATCCGCTGCTGCTTCTGCTCCATAAATTCCATTTCCCATTTCAATGCTGTTCAGGTAAACTTCCATGATGCGTTCTTTGCTCCACACGAATTCGATCAGCACTGTAAAATATAATTCGAAACCTTTTCTGATCCAGCTTCTGCCCGGCCACAAAAAGACATTTTTTGCTGTTTGTTGTGAAATGGTGCTGGCACCGCGCAGCCTTTTTCCCTTTTTTGAAGCTTCTACAGAACGCTCGATGGCTTCAATGTCAAATCCGGAGTGGTTCATGAAATTCTGATCTTCGCTGCAAACTACCGCAAGCGGAAGGTGTTTGGAAATCTTGTCGATAGGCACCCAATCATGTTTCAGCCTCATTTCTTTTCCGTCAAACAACTGTTCCCCACAGCGGATAAGCATCAGCGGCGTAACAGGAACCGGAACAAACCGAAAGAAAACTACAAAGAATATGGATAGTCCAAAAAGCCATGCAAAGGTTTTCCAGATGATTCGAAAGATTTTTTTACCGAAAGATTTTTTCATGATCAACCATTTGATTTATTGGCAGATGTAAATCTACACAAAATGTAAGAAACCGTTAAAAAAACGTACAATAGCATTTTGTCCGTTAGGACATTTACAGATATTTATTAATTCCCTATGGGAAATTGATGGCCTCATTCAGACAAATTCTATTGACATGGATCTCCTACGGAGAAAATTCAAGCGGCCTCAAAAAGCTTAAGTTTATTCCAAAAAAAAGAGGATTTCAATCGGTTATCCGGCGAAATCCTCTTAATTTATTTCAAAGTTAAATATTGGTTCCGACGATGTGGAAGCAAGATATCTTGGCTGCATTAGTAGCCCTGTGACAAACCTTGCATAATAGAACTGAACTATAGAAACCCTCTGAAACCTTCATTGAGTAAGAGCTGTCGTCGATGGTTCGTTCTATTTTTCATCATAGTGAAAAATAGTATTCTTTAATTTTTGTCGCCATAAGTTTTCGCCTTAAAATCAAGAAGTCGTTATAGTTGTTAATATCCATCTGTATTATTTCTGAAGGTACACAATTCATTTTTAGATTATCCAATAACTCCTGCTCCGTTGAAAGCCCACTTACTAAAAGGTTATTTTCAAGCATTTGCGCATTAATCAATACAAAGTATTCTTTAGGTGGTTTGTTTCCTATTTTGATGTTAATTTCAGATTGCATAAATGCGTAATTTGCAATTTGATTGTATTTGCTTCTGTCTAACCCGTTTTTCTTTAAATAGTCCTTTGGAAAGAGATGATGAATGTCTCCACGAAGAGAAATGAGGTCACTTATTAAAACATCTTTCGACAAAAATCCTCTATTATTTGCTTTTACTTGTGAAGCCAAGAAAACGTGAAAATATGGACTGCTAGCAACTGAGGTGTCTAAACTTTGTGGCAATGAAGCATTCCAAAAAGCATCTGATAATTCGCCGTCTTCTTTTTCTTTCAAATATTCGTCAAATGGTTTTTGAGATATTTGTTTGATGTCAAAATCAAAAACACTTTCAGGAGAACCTGAATATCTGCCTGTTAAAATTGAATAAACCAACCATCGTTTTACATATTTATGAATATCAACATCATTCACTTTTAATTCTTTTAATTTTAGATAAAGGATGTAAGCAAAATTGATGGCATTTTGAGACCGAATCAGCTTTGTTGAAATAAATCCTGCAGATTTAATAATCATCAAAAAACGTTTGAAATTAGTTTCGCTGATGAAATTATTTACCCCTACCTTTAATGTTGCAAAAGATTGTTCAGCAATTGTTTCTTCAAAGGTTCGCGATTCAAAGTTTCGCCCTGACAACAAACTTACCAAGTCCGAAAGTCGTCCTCTATTAAATTGTGAAGAAAAAGCAACTCGAATCAAGTCATTATAATCGGGGTCGTAAAGATCTTCCTTTTCTGTTTTAAGCCACTGCATTTTTTGAAAGAAATCTGTTTTTGCAAACTCTTTATCATTGTCAAGTATGTGTTTGTAAAACTCTGGAGCGATAGCCAAATGACAGAAATAATCAATAGCTTTTCGTAATTCGTTGCCTTGATATTCTGAATTTGAAGCGATCTTGCTCATAACAAAATCAGCTTGGCTCAATACAACGCCTTTTGAATTGATACGAATAAATATTTCCGTAACTGTCTCAATATCTAAGTCGTGCGATAACTCTATCAAACCAATCTGTTTTTTCGGAATGTTTACAAGATTAGTAAAAGCTTTTTCAATTAAAATCTCATCAATACTCGGATTTTGTTTTAAATAGTCTCTAACCAAAGTTAAAAGACTTATACTTCCATTAAAGACTTCTGAAATATCGTGAAGCCAAGTCTTATCTTTTTGAATGGCAGGATTTAAAACTTCGAATTTTTCGCTGATTGGATTAAAAGCAATTTTTATTTTAACTCGTTCGTAGGTTTTATTGATTATGTATTTCCCCAAAATAGCAGCAGTCAATGCTGTAACACGTTGCTGCCCATCAATGAGAATCTTTTTCCCTTCACTGAAATTCCCATCTTTCAGCCGTACATTTGGGTTTCTCCAAGCAATAATATAACCAATGGGATATCCTTGATATAGGCTATCCATCAAGTCACGCACTTTTGAACTATCCCAAACGAACGGTCTTTGAATTTCCGGAATTGCAATATCGTTGGAACTAACAAACGCTAATATGTTTTCGATTAAGTATTGGTTTACTGAATATTTCTGCATCATCGATTATCTCTTTTGTTAGTTGATTTTAGGTGCGGTCTAGTTCATTAGAATGACCGTTATTGCTATTTCACAAACGACTTCGCTTTTTCAACAGTAGCTGAAAGTCCAGCCATATCTTTCCCTCCGGCAGTTGCGTAAAACGCCTGGCCACCGCCGCCGCCCTGCATTTCTTTGGAAGCTTCGCGAACAATTGCCCCGGCATTTAAGCCTTTTTCAGCAACTACATTTTCAGCAATCATCACGGTAATCGATGGTTTTCCGCCAATGGCCGAACCCAACACAAGGAACAGGTTTTCAACTTCGCCTTTCAATTGAAAAGCCAAATCTTTTACCGCCTGAGCCGAATCAAGCTGAATGACTTCAGCAATTACATTTACGCCATTGATCTGCTGGATTTTATTCTTCAGTTCCTGTTTGATTCCTGAAGCAGCTTTGCGTTCAAATTCTTCAATTTGTTTTTGCAGATGGTTGTTCTGAGCCAACACATCTTCCACCGATTTTTTCAGGTTTTGGGTATTGTTGAGAAGAACTTTCACTTCAGCCAATTCATCCAGATGTTTCTTCACGAATTCTTCCGCACGATCAGCAGTAATGGCTTCCATACGCCGAACACCTGCTGAAATGGCACTTTCAGAAGTAATAATAAACGAACCGATCTGGCCGGTAGCCGGAACGTGTGTTCCTCCGCACAATTCAACCGAACCGCCAAATTTGATAACGCGCACAAAGTCACCGTATTTTTCGCCGAAAAGCATAATTGCCCCTGTATCTTTGGCTTGATCAAAAGCAACCGAACGGTTTTCTTCGAGCACCTGATTTTCACGAATTAATTCATTAACGCGAGCCTGAATATGATTCAGCTCTTCTTTGGTCACTTTCTGGAAATGAGAAAAGTCAAAACGAAGGTATTCGCTATTTACCAGCGATCCTTTTTGCTCAACGTGTGTGCCAAGCACTTCGCGTAAGGCATGGTCGAGCAAATGCGTTGCGGTATGGTTGTTCATTGTCAACTTCCGTTTGCCGTTATCAACCACCGCGGTGAAAGTAGCGGTAGGATTTGCCGGTAGTTTTGGCGCAATATGAATCGTAAGATTATTTTCTTTTAAGGTATCAATGATTTGTGTTTTCAGCCCATCGGCTTCGATGGTTCCACTGTCGCCCACCTGTCCACCTGATTCACCGTAGAATGGGGTCTGGTCGAATACCAAGTGATAGAATTCCTTATTTTTTTGGGTCACTTTGCGGTAACGCGAAATATACACCTCAGCCTCAAGCTCATCGTAACCGACAAATCCAACCTGTTCAATTTTTTTCAGTTCCACCCAGTCATGAGTTTCCTGAGCTGCCGCATTTCTCGAGCGGCTTTTCTGCTTTTCCATTTCAGAATTAAAACCAGCCTCGTCAACCGACATACCTTTTTCCCGAAGGATCAAGTTGGTTAGGTCAATTGGAAATCCGTACGTATCATAAAGCGTAAACGCAAGCGTCCCGCTCAACACTCCCCCTCCTTTGGAGGGGGTTGGGGGGAGGCTTTTTTCCAATAAGCGGATACCGGTTTCGAGTGTCCGGAGAAACGATTCTTCCTCTTCCCTGATCACATTTTCAATCAGCCCCTGCTGTGAAACCAATTCAGGAAAAGCATCGCCCATTTGGTCTTTCAGCACTTCAACCAGCTTGCAAATAAATGGGTCTTTGAATCCAAGGAAGGTGTAACCGTAACGAACCGCGCGTCGCAGAATACGTCGGATAACATATCCGGCTTTATTGTTTGATGGCAACTGACCATCGGCAATCGCAAACGAAATGGCGCGTAAATGGTCGGCAATTACACGCATCGCAATGTCCGCCTTAAGGTTTTCGCCGTATTTTTTATTGCTCAGACTGGCAATTTTTTCAATTGTAGTCTGGAAAACATCTGTATCGTAGTTCGATTTTTTGTTCTGAACAACCATGCACAAACGTTCGAAACCCATTCCGGTATCAACATGTTTGTCGGGAAGTTCTTCCAATCGTCCGTCAGCTTTTCTGTTAAACTGAATAAAGACAAGGTTCCATATTTCAATTACCAGCGGATTGTCCTTGTTCACCTGATCGCGTCCCGGATTTTTTGCCCGTTCTTCGTCATCACGTAAATCAACATGAATTTCGGAACAGGGACCACATGGGCCGGTATCGCCCATTTCCCAAAAGTTATCTTTTTTGCTACCGTTAATGATACGATCGGCTGGCAAATATTTCCGCCATAAATCAAAAGCCTCATTGTCGCGTTCCAGTTTGTCATCGTCACTTCCCTCAAAAACGGAAGCATACATACGGTCGGCCGGAATTTTCAGAACATCGTGCAGTAATTCCCACGCCCAGTTAATGGCATCTTCCTTGAAATAATCGCCGAACGACCAGTTTCCCAGCATTTCGAACATGGTATGGTGATAGGTATCGTGACCCACTTCTTCCAAATCGTTGTGCTTTCCTGAAACCCTCAAACACTTTTGGGTATCTGCAATGCGAACACTTCTTGCAGGCTGATTGCCCAGAAAAATATCCTTGAACTGGTTCATACCAGCATTGGTAAACATCAGTGTAGGGTCATTTTTTACGACCATCGGAGCCGAACTCACAATCTGATGCCCTTTTCCGGCGAAAAAATCTAAAAACGCTTTCCTGATTTCCTTCGAATTCATCTATATCTGTATTTTTTTTAACTTTAAGATTTGTTAAAAATCCCCAATTAATTGAAGTCCACCATTTTTTTAATTGAAAACATTAGCTTTGCAGGCTGTTTAAACTGGAATTTTCGAAACCGTGCAAAGTTAGATTTTTTACTTAAATTTGTTCCAACTCGAAAAATAAATTCCATAAACCACGTTTTATGGCGAAAGTCAAGTACAAATTTAATGCTCACACACTTAGCTACGACAAGATCGTAATAAGTTTCAAAACAAAAATCTAGCGTTTTTTAGCCTTGTTTTCTACGACTCTGGAAAGTTCGTCGCTTATTGCAATTGGCATACTTCAATTTTACGAATCGCCCCGAATGCGCACTCTTCACAAGGTAAACGACAGGCTTTCCACTCAATACGAATTACTTTACAAGGATTTGACCAACGTTGAAAAAGTTCTCGATGAAATTGAACAACGCGACAATAATTTGTACCGTGTAATTTTCGAGAGCGACCCGATTCCGTCAACCATCAGAAAAGCCGGATTTGGTGGCGTAAACAAATATTCCCGGCTCGAATCGTTTGACAATTCAGAGCTGGTTATTAGAACGGCTGCAAAACTTGATATTCTTTCGAAGCAGGCATATATTCAGGCTAAATCTTACGACGAGGTGATGAACATGGCGCTCAACAAAGAAAAACTGGTAGCCAGTATGCCCGCCATTATGCCCATTTCAAACAAATCGCTGAAAAGTACAGCCTCCGGATGGGGGTTCCGGATTCATCCGATATACAAAATCAAGCAATTTCATTACGGAATGGACTTTACAGCTCAGGTCGGCACCAAAGTTTATGCCACCGGCGATGGAATTGTGAAAGATGTGCAGACCATTGGCAGCGGATACGGCAAATGGATTTTGATTGACCACGGTTTCGACTACGAAACACTTTATGCGCATTTGAGCAGTTTCAAAGTTAAAATCGGTGAACAAGTAAAACGAGGCGCTGTTATTGGTTTTGTTGGAAATACAGGAACCTCAACTGCACCCCACCTGCACTACGAAGTGCACAAAAATGGAACTCCGGTAAATCCGCAACATTACTATTTCAAAGATTTAAATGCCCAGGAATACGAAAAAATGGTTACCATATCGTCGAATATCGGTCAAACTTTCGACTAAAAATAAAAACTGTGCCATACAAAAAACCTAAAATTGAGAAAGTATTTTATTCCATCGGCGAAGTCGCTGATTTGTTTGGAGTGAACACATCCAAAATTCGTTTTTGGGAAAATGAGTTTGACATCCTGAAACCGCACAAAAACAATAAAGGCAATAGGATGTTTACCAACGAGGACATCGAAAACCTGAAACTTATTAACCACCTGTTGAAAGAAAGAGGAATGACAATTAAAGGGGCACAGAAAAAACTAAAAGAAAACAAAGAGGATACACTTCAGAATTTCGAAGTGGTCAGCCGGCTTCAGGAAATCAGGCAAACGCTTGTTGATATAAAGGAAGAACTCTGAGAGAGTTTCAGGTCCCAAGTTCCAGGTTCCAAGTGATGCTTCACTTCACCCAAGCTTAATCAGATAATTATTCAAATGCAAATCAATCAAATTACCCAATTCATAGAATCAATTGCACCGCTGTCGTTTCAGGAACCGTACGACAATTCAGGATTGATTATTGGCCGCCCTGAAGATGAAATTTCAGGAATACTAATTACGCTGGATATTACCGAAGACATTGTGGATGAAGCCATCAGTAAAAAACTGAACCTGATTATTGCCCATCATCCGATCATTTTTGGCGGGTTGAAAAGGCTGAACGGGAAAAATTACATTGAGCGGTGCGTGGCAAAAGCGATCAAAAACGACATTGCCATTTACGCGGCACATACCAATCTGGACAGTGTATTCGGCGGTGTTAACAGCAAAATATGCCAGAAACTTCAGTTGCAGGATTGCCGCATGTTGGTTCCAATGCAAAACTTTTTGAAAAAACTGGTAACGTTTGTTCCTGTCGCTGATGCAGAAAAAGTAAGAAAAGCCCTGTTTGATGCAGGGGCCGGTAACATCGGGAATTATGGTTCATGTAGTTTCAACCAATCCGGCTCGGGAAGCTACAAGGGAAATAATGAAACCAATCCGTATGTCGGAGAGAAGAATCAGCTTCATTTTGAAGAAGAAACCCGTATCGAGACCATTTTTCCCAAACATCTTCAGCACAAAGTAATTCAGTCACTTCTGAATGCACATCCATACGAAGAAGTTGCCTACGATATTTATCCGCTCGACAATGAATTTGCACAAGGCGGAACCGGAATGATCGGCGAACTTGCTGAACCAATGGAAGAGCTGAATTTTCTGCAAAACCTGAAAGGAATATTTAATTGTCAGGTAATAAAACATACGCAGCTATTGGGAAAACCCATCAGTAAAGTAGCAGTTTGCGGTGGCTCCGGAAGCAGTTTCCTGAACAAGGCAATTGCACAGAAAGCTGATATTTATATTTCAGGAGATTTTAAATACCACCAGTTTTTTGATGCCGAACAACAAATTATTATTGCAGATATCGGGCATTATGAAAGTGAACAATTCACTAAAGAAGTTTTTTATGAATTACTTACAAAAAAATTCCCTAAATTTGCCCTCCATTTATCGGAAATAAGCACAAATCCGGTAAATTATCTGATTTAAAAATAGTTAAACAATTATAAGTATGAACACTCAGTACGTTAGAGACGAAAATAAAAGTGTGCCAATCAGTTCAAAGCTCAAAGCGCTTTTTGAACTGCAAAACGTTGTTTCTGAAATCGACAAATTCAAAACCCTCAGAGGCGAATTACCATTGGAAGTTCAGGATTTGGAAGACGAAATTACTGGTTTAAAAACCCGCGTAAGCAACTACGAAGACGACACAAAAGATCTGGAAACGGCCATTAACAACAAAAAATCAGCAATTAAAGAATCGGAATTACTGATTGCAAAATACACCGAACAGCAAAACAATGTTCGTAACAACCGCGAATTCGATTCTTTGAGCAAAGAAATTGAATTCCAGAAACTTGAAATTGAATTGTCAGAAAAGCGTATCCGTGAATTCACAATCGGGCTTAACAGTAAAAAAGAATCAATTGGTTCATCGGCAACGCTGCTAAAAGAACGTCTTGAGGATTTAGACCGCAAACAACGCGAACTGGAAGAAATTACCGCCGAAACACAAATTGAAGAAGAAAGGCTTAAAGCCAAAACCGAAAAAATTGAAAGCAATATTGAAGCACGTTTGCTGATGGCTTTCAAACGTATCCGCAAAAATGCACGCAACGGACTTGCCGTTGTTACAGTTCAGCGTGATGCATGCGGTGGTTGCTTTAACAAAATTCCGCCACAACGCCAAATGGACATCGCATCGCGCAAAAAGGTTATTGTTTGCGAATACTGCGGACGTATCCTGGTTGATAAAGATATTCTGGATTCAATTGAACCAGTAGAATAAACAATATTAAAATACACTAAAAAAGTCGGCTTCATGTCGGCTTTTTTTATTTATTTTGGTATCAGTCATGCCGTTTACAATGAACACAAAATACACCTGGAAAAATCTTTTCTTTTACGCTTCAGTTTTCCTGTTTGCATTATCACTGCCTTTCTCGGAATTCATGATCAGTTTAAGTTCCGGGCTGCTCTTAATTAGTTGTATACTGACAGGTAGTTTCCAGGGAAAATTTAAACAAATAAAGAACCAGCCGGCAGCCCTGCTCATTATTTCAGTTTTCTTTGTGTATGTTATTGGTGTTATCTTTACCCGGAACATGCCGCTGGCCCTTTACGAACTGCAAAAAATTGCCTTTATTCTGGTCGTTCCACTCTGTATAGCAATTGGTCCGCCAATAGACTATTCAATGTTCCGGAAAGTTTTATTTTCATTTCTGGCCGCACTGAACCTTGCCTCTTTCATCGCACTTTTCCGCTTGATTTTTAGGGAACAATTTGGCATTCACGATATTTGGGAAATCTTGTTTGTTTCTCACATTGGCTTCAGTTTTCAATTATTGCTGGGTGCATCGATTCTTATTTACGAACTGTACAATCAAAAGTCCATCAGCAAAAGGTTTCGTTATCTGATGATTGCAGATATTATGTACCTGCTGGTTTTCCTGTTTATCCTGAAATCACTCACCGGGCTGGCAACTTTTGCGGTGCTTCTGGTCATTCATCTCTTTTTTGTGATCTGGAAAATAAAAATCAGGAAGTGGAAACTTTTTGCTATGATTATGCTGCCGGTTATGATTTTGGGCGGTTTTTTTTACCTCGGATCGTGCATTTGCCGTTTTTACGACACAGAACCAATTGATCCGGCGCAATTGCCGGAAAGGACACAAAACGGGAACCTGTACCAACACGATCTTAACGATAAAATGCTCGAAAATGGCCATTATGTGGGTTTGTACCTCAGTTGGGACGAGCTGAAAGAAAGCTGGGAGCAACGATCGTCACTGGCCTTTGATCAGAATGGGCCGAATGGGTTTCATGTTTCAGCTACACTGATCCGTTACCTTACGTCAAAAGGCCTGACCAAAGATTCAGTCGGGATGACCAAACTACTTACTGAAGACATTCACTTTATTGAAAAAGGAATTGCCAATTATATTTACACCCAACGTTTCTTTTCGCTCTATCCGCGTATCTATCAAACAATCTGGGAATTGGATGTTTATTTCAAAACAGGCGATCCCAACCTGAAATCGCTAGCCCAACGCATTGAATTCGTGAAAGCTGCAACTTCCATTGTTCGCGCACATCCGTTTTTTGGTGTAGGCACCGGAAACTGGAAACAGAAATTTGTTGATGCCTACCAGAAAAATCAATCGAAACTCGATCCGCAACATTATGGAAGTTCGCACAACCAATACCTGAACTACCTGGTAAAATTCGGTATCCTGGGATTTCTTTGGATCATGTTCGCATGGTCGTATCCATTGTTCCTGACCAAGAAACATCGATATTATCCTGCCGTCATGTTGCTGCTCATTCTGGGAATTGCCAATTTCTCCGATTCGAACCTTGAAGCACACATGGGGATCAGTTTCTTCATATACTTTTATAGTTTATTCCTGTTCAGCGAAACGCAACAACAAGAATTAGAACGATGAAAATCAGTCTCATAATTTCCACCTACAACAAGCCGGAGTATCTTTTCCATTGTCTGAAAAGCGTTGCTGAACTAAAAGCGTTTCCGGATGAGATTATTGTAGCCGATGATGGCTCAGGGAAAGAGACTTCAGAACTGATCGAAAAGTTCAGATCTCAATTGTCGGTTCCGCTTTTTCATGTCAGGCAGGAAGACGATGGTTATCGTTTGGCACGGAGCCGCAACAACGGACTGATAAAAAGCGAAGGCGACTACCTGATATTCATCGACGATGACCTTATTCTTCACCCTAAGTTCATAGCCGATCATCGTAATTTTGCAAAAAATGGCTATTTCTATTGTGGAACGAGGGTCAGGCTTGGCACAACCAAAACCACAGAAATTATGGCAGGCCACAGAAATGCCGTTTCATGCCTGGAAGGCGATCTTAAGTCAAGACTGAATACTATCAGGATACCTAATCTTCATAAAATCATAACCGGTCCAAGTTACACCTATAAACGTTTAAGAGGATGCCACATGGCTTTTTGGAAGGAAGATATGATCAGGATTAACGGTTTCGACGAGCGATATACCAGTTGGGGGCGCGAAGATTCGGACATTGCAATGCGTATGATGCACGCCGGGGTGAAGCGAACCAACCTGAAATGGGCTGCCTTGTGTTATCATTTACACCACAACATAGAACAAGCAGCCTCAAAAAACGACCATCTGCTATTTGAGGTCATCCGAAATAAAACGATCCGTTCACTAATCGGCATTGACCAGCACTAATAAGTTCTACCAGCTTCCACCAGCACCGCCACCGCCGAAGCTTCCGCCGCCGAAGCCGCCAAAACCACCGCCGCCGCCACCAAATCCGCCACTACCTCCAGAGAAACCACCAAAGGAACCACTCCCCCTGCTACTTCCCAGCAAGCCCAATGCAATCCAGAAAGGGATACTGCTGCCGCCATTATAATGACGGCCGCGGCCGCCTTTGAAAAGCGAAACCAGCACAATGATGATCATGATGACAATAAAAAATGCTCCGCCGCCTTCCGACTTTTTTTCTCCTGATTTTTGCTGATAGGCTTCTGCCGTATATTCCTGTGCAGCCAGGCTCATTAAAACTTTTGTTCCGGCGTATAATCCACCAAAAACATCATTTTGCTTGAATCGCGGAATCATTTCATTTTCAACCACAGCCCGGTTGGCAATTGCATCGGGAATTATCCCTTCAATGCCATAACCAACAGCAACAAACACGGCTCCTTTTTCGTTTCCAATTTTTGGTTTGAAAACAATCACGATCCCGTTGTTTTTGTCCTTCCGGCCAACACCCCATTTCTCACCAAGCTTGAATGTAAAATCAGATATTTCGTTACCTTCCAGGCTCGGTACAGTCACTATGGTTATCTGGGTTGACGTTGACTGGTCGAATTGTACCAATTCGGACTCCAGTTGTTGTTCTTCCTGATCGGAAAGCACATTGGCCAAATCGTTGACCAACCGCGGTGGATTGGGTCGTTCAGGAATGTTCTGGGCAACTACAGAAAAGATAAAAAGGGAAAGAAATATGGTCAGTAATAATTGCTTCATGATTATACGTTTTTATCGAAGGAAATCTCATCCGATAGTTCGTTTAGATCTTCCTTCTGATACGGAAAATGAGCTTTTAATTGCTCGCCGGCCATCATAATTCCTTCTGAAAGTCCATCGGCAAATTTCCCTTCTTTAAAGTAGCCAAGCATGGTTTCCTTTATCTGATCCCAAAATTCGGCAGGCACAAGCTGATTGATCCCGGCATCGCCCAATATGGCAAATTTATGGTCGTGTACAGCCAGATAAAACAAAACGCCATTTCGTTGGGCCGTCTTATGCATGTTCAATTTTTCGAATACATAAGCAGCCCGGTCAAGCACATCAATTTTACAATAGCCTTCGGCATGTAACTTGATTTCTCCTGAAGTATTCAATTCAGCTTCAGCAATGGCACCTGTAACCTGCTTCTTTTCTTCTTTACTGAAAAAATTCTCGACTGACATCTTATTTGTTTTAGAATTGAACTTCCGGGGCTTTTTCGGCGCCAGCTTCAGCTTCGAAGTATGCTTTCTTTTCGAATCCGAACATTCCGGCAAAAAGGTTTTTAGGGAACTTACGGATGAAAGTATTATAAGTCTGGGCGCTTTCATTAAATTTCATACGCTCAACAGTGATCCGGTTTTCGGTGCCTTCCAATTGAGCTTGCAAATCCAAAAATCCAAGGTTGGCTTTCAGTTCAGGATATTTTTCAACGACTACCATCAATTTGCTCAATGCAGATGACAAACCAGATTGGGCATTCTGAAAATTCTGAATCGACTGGGCATCCAGCTTATCCGGATTAATATTCACTGAAGTGGCTTTTGCACGGGCTTCAATAACCTGTGTCAGCGTTTCTTGTTCAAAATCGGCATATCCTTTTACAGTGCTCACCAGATTTGGGATCAAATCGGCACGGCGCTGGTAAACGTTCTCAACCTGCGACCACTGTGCGGTCACTCCTTCTTCCATACTAACCATGTTGTTGTATGAATTTTTAACCGACGAATACGCAACCAGAAGCAAAACGGCAATAACTGCCAGAATAATCCACGTCTTTTTCATTTTTATTTGATTTTTTAATTTATAATCTTACAATACAAAAATTGAACAATCAATGACAAATATAAGTTCTGCAAATGTTGCAAAACTGCTGCAAACCTACCTTAAATTATCGGGGGATGTCGCAATTTTGCCGTTATAACCACCACCTCAAAAGGTGGACCACAATTGGAAGTTATGAATACAGCCGAATTTAAATCAGCCATCCGGGAAGGGATTCCGGAAATTCTTCCTGAAAAGAAACCATTCAACCCTTCTGTTAATCATGCACCTAAGCGCAAAGATATACTTAATAATGAAGAGAAGAAGCTGGCAGTTCAGAATGCGCTAAGGTATTTTAAGCCTGGGCATCATGTCCTATTGGCACCTGAATTTCTGGATGAATTGCGACAATATGGCCGGATTTACATGTTTCGGTTTTTCAAAACTGGGCACAATACAGGCTTTGCATGAAATATCTGTCGGAAATGACCGATGAACAGACACTTGTTATGTATTCAGGACGAAAGTAGTTGCTGTGCGTCATCAGCAAGGTTGGGTAGATGAAGTATTTGAAGATATTGACAAACTGATTGCCAGGATGCTGGAAGCCAGCCGTAACAAAGTGGCTGTTTCGATCGCTTACCAAGGAAATATAGTTGATCTTTGGGAGAAGCTGGCTGAAGAAAATATTTCAATTGATTTGGGAACCGACCAGACTTCGTTGCACAATCCGTTTGCAGGAGGTTATTATCCGGCTGGACTTTCGCTGGAAGAATCGAACCGGATGATGGCCGAAAATCCGGCACTTTTTCAGGAGAAAGTGTATGAAAGCCTGTGTCGTCAGGTCGGAAATAAAAGCACAGTTGCAGGACAATATTCACTGGATCGCTGAAGCAGGAAAAAACAATCTGGTGGTTGGCTCGCAGGCCCGCATCCTGTATGCCGATTGTGAAGGACGAATCAAAATTGCGGAAGCATTCAACAACGCGATCCGGGAAGGAATTATCATGCTCCGATTGTATTGGGACGCGACCACCACGATGTTTCAGGAACGGATTCGCCATACAGGGAAACCTCCAATATTTATGACGGATCGGCTTTCACTGCAGATATGGCCATTCAGAATGTGATTGGCGATTCGTTTCGTGGCGCAACCTGGGTTTCTATCCACAACGGAGGCGGCGGTGGATGGGACGAAGTAATCAACGGCGGATTCGGCATGACGATCGATGGTTCTGAAGATGCTGACCGAAGGCTGAAGCAAATGCTTCACTGGGATGTGAACAACGGAATTGCCCGTCGAAGCTGGGCCAGAAATGGACCAGCCACGTTTGCCATTAAAAGGGCCATGCAGGATAATCCGAATTTAATAGTCACTCTACCCTATTTGACAGATGAAAAGATGATTGATGGGTTGTTTGAAGATTATTCGAATTGCCCTGTCGCCAATAGAACCAAGGTGCAGGCAATTTCAGGATAAATACCGGCAGACTGAAGTTGGGCGATAAATGCGGGATTTTCTGTTCCTGGATTAAAAATTACCCGTTGTGGTTTTAAGCCAATAATATAAGAATAATATTCGGGTTGGTTTTGTGGTCCGACGTACAAAGTGACTGTGTCTATATTTTCAAAATGCGTTTTTTCGGTATGAAAAGCAACTCCTTCAACGGTACCCTTTTTCAATCCCAAAGCAATCACTTCATGATTATGTGATAGCAGTGCCCGGATGGCCTTGTTCGAATAACGTTCGGGATTTTCGCTAGCCCCGATTACGAGCGTTTTCTTCATACCCATTTATTTAGTTTTTGTTTAGCCTCTTCAACAGCATTTATCCTTTCTTCTTCTGAATCATCCAGTCCCTTACGGACTTTATCCAAAAAATCCGTAACAAGCAGTACTACCGCATGAACCGAAATCCCTTCTTCCCTGCCTTCAAATCCCAATTCTTCGGTGGTGGTTGCTTTGATTGAAACGGCATCCACATCAATTCCAAGAATTCGGGCAATGGTTTTTTCCATTTCAGGAATAAAAGGTTTGAGTTTGGGCTGTTGTGCAGCCACCGTTACATCGAGGTTTCCGACCCGGTAGTTTTTTGTAGCAATCAGTTCATTGGTTTGTGCGAGCAGAATCTTGCTGTCAATGTTTTTGTAGTCTGAAGAAGTGTCCGGGAAATGTCGGCCTATATCGCCCATTTTAGCAGCTCCAAGCATTGCATCGCACAAGGCATGAATCAGAACATCGCCATCAGAATGGGCAACAGTGCCTTTGCTGTGAGGAATTAAAACACCGCCTAACCACAAGGTTTCACCTTCAGCTAAACGGTGCACATCGTATCCGTATCCAATCCGGAAATTCATATTTACTATTACTTTCGCTGTTTATTAAACGCTTCAAAGTCGAATGAGAGCGTAAATCGTAGGGTATTGGCAAGCGGATTATTTTGGGCCACAGGCAGAAGATATGAAAAATCGAGGGCAAAAACATTCATTTTCAAACCAGCGCCTGCTGTAAAGAATTTACGGTTCCCTTTGGTTTCATCTTCGTAGTAATAACCGGCACGCAAAGCAAACTGATTGTTGTACCAATATTCTGCCCCTATCGAAAAATTAATTTCTTTGAATTCTTCAGACATTCCACCAGGTGCATCACTAAATGAACTAAACATTCCTGCAACAACCGATTTCCCTGAGCCTAATCCGGTAATGATATCCACACTGGCAGTATCGGGTGTTGGCACCAATAATTTATTTGCATCAAGGGCAATCGTGATGGTATTGTATTTATCCATTTCCGTTTTATAGGAAACCCCCAATTTCAGGTTGGTAGGAATAAAATCCTTGGTTTCACCATCGGTGTAGGAAATCTTGGCGCCAATATTTGAAATATCAATACCAGCAGCCAAAATTGACATCTTTCTATTGACCCGAATTTCATTTTGATAGTAAAAAGCCACGTCAGCAGCATACGAATTTCCTGCATGACTTTCAGCTCCATTCACCAATTGGCCACCGGTTAGATCAGACCGTATGTAACGGATGGCCACAGCACCTGAAAATTTTTCGGAAAGCAGACGGGTATATCCCATATCAATAGCAAATTCATTCGGACTTTGCTGTCCGGTAGGATCTCCGTATTCGCTCATAAAAGTAATATCGCCCAAAGTAAAGTAGCGCAGCGAAGCACTCACCGTTTGATTCTCGTCCAAACGTTTGTAACCGACAAGGTAGGCCAAATTGATGTCTGATACCAGATTGCGCAACCATGGCGTATAAGACAATGCGACTCCCATTTCACTTTCGGCAAACGCATATTTTGCAGGATTCCAATGCTGTGAGCTGGCATCAGGCGAAGTTGCCACACCGGCATCGCCCATTGCGCCTCCTCGTGAATCAGGAGCAATGGTTAAAAACGGTACACCTGTGGTAATTGTATTTGCTCCGGTAGTGGAGGTTTTTTGTGCATTTGCATATTGGACAAGCAATACTAATAACAGAACTAAAGTCAGTAATAAGTTTATCTTCTTCATTGTAAATCGGTCAAAAAAATTTGAATTCGCAAATATATGGATTTGTGCAGGAGTTGCAACTTTTGTCAACTCAAATTGCTAAACGGTCTTTCTCCTGAAATAGTATTGAAAAGCTTTGCGTCAGTTTCATTATTTAGCGATAGACATAAACCAATCTTCCCGAGGCACTGCCTGTCTTGCCATCAGTTGTTACTGTCATACGGTAAATATATACGCCCGGGGTCATTTTTACCAACCTGGAGGAAGGTGCCCATTCAAACGGCAGGCTTTCAGTTCCCTGCGAGGCAACCTTTTTCTGGACCATGTCAATTCGTGTTCCCGAAGTCTGGAAAACTTCAAGGGTAACATTAAATATTTCATCAGGTTGATTGTGGGTAAAAACAAAACTGGTTTGTTCCTTCATCGGATTGGGGTAACACACTAAACTTTCAATGCGCAAATCGTCCTTCACCACGAAATTGATTTTCACTTCCGATGAATTGTTCAGCACGTCCCAAACTTTTACAGTCAATGTATGATTTCCTTCATCCAATTTAGTCAGTGGAAAGACAATTGTACCTTCATTATATTTATCCTTACTAGCCTGAAAATAATCGTTTAACACCATGATATTAGAATAATCACCATCGAGGACTGCTGTAATGTCGTGCCCGATGCCGGTACCGGCAGTATTGATGCCGGTATCGTCTTTTATATTGGCAATTAAAACTGAACTGGCACCCACCTGCCCGCCATCCTTAAACGAAGTGGAGTTCAGAAACAAATCAATATCCGGCCCCTGCGAATCAGAAATTGAATTACCGGATGATCCGCCTACATAAAAACCATCGAAAGAGCCATGAGCATCCATTGTCTCATTGTAGGCATAGTATAGTATTTTGCCTTTGCCCAACTTAAATGAAATATCTTTGGGCACAAAAAAAGAAAACTCGAATTCACCGTTTTTCACGCTGGCCAATCCACGATAGATAATATTGTTCTGCACGTTATAATCCATTGTCTCCTGTTGTGCATTTCCCAAAGTCTTCACCGACATGGCTTTATCATACACGGTAGGAATAATTTCGCCATTAAACGAGGTCATTTTTGCACCATTGTTATCGGAAACAAAACCTCTAATCGTAACAACCGAAAGCGAGCCGATGGTATCAACTTGTGCTTCAGAATTTTTACCATTGATACTGCTTGTTTTTACCTGAAAATCGGGATATGCCAACCGCAAGGCAGGATCGCCAAGCAAAGTAAAATTAAGCTGGTTGATGCCAGGATTGGCAGTTGCCTTTGCCAGCCGCATCACATCGCCCATCCGAAGGTGGTTGCCTTGCTGATCTTTTTCAAAAATATACCTGAAAAACTGGCGGTTCAATACAAAATTAGCACCTGAATATACCAGCCTGGTAGTTGAGAAAAGGCCAATCCCTCCACCCATCGGATTAAAAAGAATATGCTCACCTGCCGAAGTTTCATTTTCATCGAAACGGCTGAATTCGCAGGTAGCGGTCACGAAAATCGGTAAGCGTTTGGAATTGCTCCATGAGTTGATGGTCCCAACATCCAGTACATTTTCATCAGCAAGGTTTTTAGCATTGGCATGTCCGGTATAATTCATTACCAATGTACCTTGCTTTATTCTATTATTAATGGCCGCTGTTACATCCGGATACTTTTCACCACCTGAAGTTGAGATCTGCCGGTAAGCATCAAAGTAAATCTTGTCGGTATAAAAAGCCGGATAGTTCTTATTTACCAAATTGGCAAGTTGTTCCGACTGCCACATGTGGGTACTGTTGTCTTCGTCATCGCCAATAAAAGTCACCACATTTCGCCAGTTTCCCATAGTCTCCTGCCTTCGGTAGTTTTTTATTTTATTCAATACGATTTTCGCTTCATCTTTGGTGCGCGAAGGTATTCGTCCAATTCCAAGGTCAATAATTCCCGTGTATCCACCTTCATTTTCATCGAGCATCACAAAAAAATCGTCGGTCACAAACGACTCAACAGGCGAAAGCGAATTTACAGACTGATAAGTTGGAATAAAGTTCAGGTTTTTGCCCTGAACATTTCGGTTGTCAAACGTGCCATCGCCTAACAATAAAATATATTTCAATGTATTATTTCCTGATTGTTTTCCGCGATCGTAACACATCCTGAAATAATTACGAAATCCGGATGGGTCAGGCAGGCCGCCTGAAAACTCATTGGAAATCACTTCCGGAGTAACAACCTGAATGGTCATCTGATCGGTGGTGCGATGGAATTCAGCCAATTCGTTGGCCACACTTAAAAAGCTGGGATGCGATACAATAATCATCTCCGACAAATCGCTTGCATGTAAGTTCTGATTTGCAACTTCCCCTACCAATTCGGCTACAGGAATTGTTGTTCCTAAAGGGTTAAAAGCCACGTATTCTTTCATGAGCAAAGAATTCGACTTAAATTTCATTTGCCCGCCGGCAAAGCTTGCAGGTATTTCAACCGTCTGATGAAGGTTGGTCACATCAAATATTTTTAATCCTGATGTTGCACCTGAGAGCACAAATTCCGAAATCTGAGTAGCGCCATCAGCACCCCGTCCTCTGAAATAAGTGATGTCGCCAGCCATATTCAAGGTACTTTGGTAGTTGACAGAGATATAGTCAAGCCATGCTTCAGATTTACTGTTACCAGCATTGTAGGTTAATTTCAGCGTAATATTTTTTGAAGGAAGGGTTTCAGTATAATTTATAACCCTTTCGTGTGCATGAACCTGAGTAGCATCATTACTGGCAAGTGCCTGAAATGCTATATTACCAATTGATTTATCATTTAAAAACACATTCATACTGCTTGCCAGTGAAGACTTTCCGGCAGTAGCTGCCGTAATTGTGGCAGATTTGCTCAAATCAGGATTATCAAGTGACAAACTGATTGTTTGTGAAGCCCCCTGATTAAAACGTTCGCCAAACCATTGGCTACCTGATGAAATCAAGTTGAGTAATTCCTTTTCGTAAAAAGTATAGTTCGGGAAAGAAGACACTTGTCTGCCGGCACTTTCGGTCAGTTCGGCAGCTTTCTCGATAAGCAACTGTGTTCCCTGTTCCGACAAATAAAAATATGTTTCAGTTGAATAATAATTTTGCTGATGGGTAAAAATACCGGTTACACTATTTCGATTCAATTGAATATTGCCGGAAGAATAAAAGAACATACAATCTTTGTTAGCATTGTCTTTTCCCTTCCAAGCAGGATAAACCATCAAGTCATCGGCCTTTAAATCCCGGTTTAAAACTGGCAACATAAGCCCTCCATTTCCATACAATACAACTTTTTCAGGATTGGCAAACCCCCAAAGTTTTAACTGATCGAAAGTGATTTTGTAAATTCCTTTATTTTTGGTTTTAATTTTTGCCCATTTCCCTGTACCGAGCAAAGAGCTTGATTTCCATTGATAACTGGCTGTTGCTGATTTCAGAATTTTGGAATTTTCATTTATTGACAGTGTAAATTCTGTTAATTTCAGAATTTGGCCATATCTTCTGACAAATGGAAAAACCGAGACACGCATATAAGATTGCCCCGCTGAAGTTCCGATTTCAGACGAATATTTCAGGTCTGCCCCTATCGAATCAGGTAATATGATTGAAAGATCGTTGAAAGGTTCGAATACAGTATTCGTAATGGAAACTTAAGCATTTGAGGATTGCAATTCGAAATTTTCAACCCACCAGGGCAGATTGTTTTCTCCAGTAATAACAGCTACTTTAAAAAAACCTGTGGTTTGAATTAATTCAGATTTATCAACCGAATCGGGTTGATACCATTCAATTTTTCGGTGATAATCGACCGGCCAGAGGAGAGTGGAATTAAAAAGCAGCACCAAAAAAAGCAATAAACTTCGCATTTTCGTGTTTTAAATAAATTATTCACTAAACGATCAAACGTGTTTTATATTGTTAGCTTATGTTTTAAACCTTAACATTTCCCACGCAGATACCTTAATCGAAAAGCAAAAATGCAAAGTTCAAACAACTTCGTGTCAAAAAAAGTTTGAATACGCGAACAATATCAATTCAACAATTTAGTTATATTTGTGGGTCTTAAAAAAACGGAAAAGAAATAAAACAATGAAATTAAAATCCATAATGTTATTTGGTCTTGCTGCATTAATGGCAGGGTGCGGATTATTTGGAAAGGGCGGCGGAAAATCAGACGTTTCACATTCAACAGGATGGCAATTTGGCGATCCTAAACTGGGTGGTTTTCAGTCTGATGACAATTATGCACAGGCAACCGGACCTGGATTAATTTTCATACAGGGAGGAACTTTCTCGATGGGACGTGTTGAACAGGATGTGATGTTCGATTGGAATAATCTTCCAAGAAGAGTTACGATTGCTTCCTTTTACATGGACGAATCAGAGGTTTCGAACCTTGATTACCGTGAATATCTTTTCTGGTTAAGAAGGGTTTATCCTGAAAATCCCGAAAAATACCAATCAGCACTGCCCGACACATTGGTCTGGCGCGAAGAATTGGCTTACAATGAACCGTATGTTACCAATTACCTTCGTCATCCGGCATACGGAAACTATCCGGTAGTTGGCGTTTCATGGAAACAGGCTGATTCTTATTCAAAATGGAGAACTGACCGCGTAAACGAAAAAGTGCTGATCGATAAGGGTGTTATCACTCCTGACGAAGCTCAGAGTGGTCAAAATATTTTTACTACTGAATCGTTCCTTGCAGGATTGTATCAGGGCACTGAAGGAAAGAAACCACTGACCGATGCGTCAGGTGCAGGACGGAGAGTACGCTGGGAAGATGGACTTTTGCTCCCAAACTATCGCCTTCCAACTGAAGCGGAATGGGAATATGCAGCACTTGGCCTGGTTGGAAATACCGAAGATGAATTATTAACCGACCGTAAGTTATATCCATGGAACGGAAGTTATCTTCGTGATAATTCGAAAAAAACCAAAGGACAAATGATGGCCAACTTTACACGTGGACGGGGCGACTTGATGGGTATGGCTGGTTCGCTTAACGACAATGCCGATATTACCGCACCTGTGATGTCGTACCAACCAAACGATTACGGCCTTTATTGTATGGCTGGGAATGTAAACGAATGGGTATATGATGTTTACCGTCCGCTTTCGTCAAACGATGTTGCAGAATTTCAACCTTTCCGCGGAAATACATTTACCAAATACCGCACCGATACTGAAGGGAAACTCATGCGAGACATATATGGAGAATTAATTAAAGATACGATATCCGATAGCCGTAACTTTAAAGATGGTGATTATCGTTCTCAGATAATTGAGGGAGAAGACTGGAATGCGTTAAAAGATAAATTACAAACCAATTCGATGTATATTCAATCGGATAAAGAAGGCCAGTTCTCATCTTTGATATCAGACAATACCCGTGTTTATAAAGGAGGAAGTTGGAAAGATCGCCCATACTGGCTAATTCCCGGAACACGAAGGTATATGCCCGAAACGGAAGCTGCCAACGACCTGGGATTCCGTTGCGCAATGACCCGCGTTGGAAGTCCTGATGGATTTTAAAGAAATCAATTAAATTCAATATTAAAACCTCATTTTGATAAAGTGAGGTTTTTTTTTAAATAAATCATGGAAACAGCCAACTTATATAAACTTTTCAGGCAGTACCCGAAAGTAACTACCGATTCCAGAAACATTCCGGCCAACAGTATTTTCTTTGCTTTGAAGGGAGAAAATTTCAACGGAAATAAGTTCGCACATGAGGCATTATCTAAAGGTGCAGCATTTGCAGTAATTGATGAGCCTGAATATGTTGTTGACGACCGGATGATTTTAGTGGAGGATGTTTTGACCAGTATGCAAAAGCTGGCCCGGTATCATCGCGATCAACTTAAATTACCAGTTCTGGCAATAACCGGGACCAATGGAAAAACGACGACCAAAGAGCTTATCGCGGCTGTTCTCTCTAAAAAATTCAACGTAAATTATACTCAGGGGAACTTAAATAACCATATTGGGGTTCCGTTAACCATATTATCAATGACTCCGGAAACAGAAATAGGAATTGTTGAAATGGGTGCGAATCACATTGATGATATCAGGCAATTGTGCGAAATAGCAAATCCTGATTTTGGCATGGTAACAAACATGGGAAAAGCTCACCTTGAAGGATTTGGCTCATTTGAGGGGGTCATCAGAACAAAATCGGAAATGTACGTTTACCTCAGGGGAAAAGGTGGAAAATGTTTCATTAATGCCGACAACCCACTTTTGATTAAACACGCAAAAGATTTAGAACAAGTCACCTACGGAACATCAGACGGTTGCTTTTTGGCCGGAGAATTAGCTACTACCGAATACAGTCTTGTTGTTAAAGCACTCTTCCCAAAAGGCTGGCTGTATTTAAAATCGAAATTGATCGGCGACTACAATTTTGAAAATCTGCTTGCTGCTGCCTGCATCGGTAAATATTTCGAAGTCGACCCTTTACTTATCCAGGAAGCATTGGAAGAATATACCCCGTTGAATAACCGTTCGCAACTGATCAGGAAAGAAAAGAATACCATTATCATGGATGCCTACAACGCAAATCCAACCAGCATGCTGATGGCCCTCACCAATTTCGCGAACATCCAGAACGATCAAAAATGTGTAATTCTGGGCGACATGCTTGAATTGGGGGAGGCATCAAACGAAGAGCACCAGAAAATCATAGATTTTATTGAATCGCAGAATTTCTCCGATGTCTATTTGGTTGGCCCGCAATTTAAGAAAGCCATCACCGGAAACAAAAAAAAAGAGTTCGACAACGCCGAACTCCTTTCTAACTACCTAAAAACACAACCTATTGAAAATAAACTAATTCTTATTAAAGGATCCAGAGGTATACACCTTGAGAAAATTCTCGAATTGTTGTCGTAACGAAATTAATTTAGAACTGGTTTCTGAACTTTCAGAACTTCGGATATCGCCTGTTCAAAAGTCGATTTCGGAAGAGCGCCCATCGCCATTTGTGGTTGGCCGTCAACCGGGACAAACAACAATGAAGGAATGCTTTGGACACCAAATACAGCCGACAATTCACGTTCATCTTCGGTATTCACCTTGTATATTACAAGATTGCTGCCATATTCTTTTTGAAGTTCTTCCAATACCGGCGCAACCATTTTACATGGTCCGCACCAATCGGCATAAAAATCAATCATACAAGGAATTGGCCCTTCAAATTTCCATTCCTTATTGAGTTCAAAGTTGAATACTTTTTCTTTGAATGTTTCTTTGGTTAAATGTTCTAACATGATTTTAAATTTTAATTATATAAATATATACATTTTCTGATATGTGCATATCAATTCACATGCCATTAAAATAAAAAGTTAATATTGAGGGCTAAAAAGCAATTAATGGTAATTTTGTCACAATTATAAAACAAATTGTCATATATACGTATTTATATATACTATTTCCTGAATTTAATTTATGAAGAAACATTTGAACCATACCATATTTAAAGTCATCTCCGAAGCTGCCGACCAACTTAATCAGGAAACATACGTTATCGGCGGTTTTGTCAGGGATCTGATTTTAAACCGTCCCTCTCCTGATATTGATGTTGTAACTGTTGGAAGCGGCATTGAACTTGCTGAAATCGTTGCCAAAAAATTAGGTAAGAACATTCAGGTAAGTGTTTTCAAGACTTTTGGAACCGCCATGCTCAAATATCGATCGCTCGAAGTTGAATTTGTTGGCGCGCGAAAAGAATCGTACAACGAAGATTCCCGTAAGCCGATGGTTGAAAATGGCACATTTGAAGAAGACCAGAACCGACGGGATTTTACCATCAATGCGCTTGCCATTTGCCTGAATAAAAATCGTTTTGGCGAAATGATCGATCCATTTGGAGGTATTCAGGACATCAGTGATAAGATTATCCGCACTCCGCTTGAACCTGGAATTACCTTTTCGGACGACCCTTTGCGAATGATGCGTGCCATTCGGTTTGCGACACAATTTGGTTTCACGATCGAAGAAAAAACGCTGGGGGCCGTTTCGCTCAACAAAAACCGAATCCACATTATTTCGAAAGAAAGAATCGGCGAAGAACTAAATAAAATTATCCTTTCCGATAAACCTTCAGTAGGGTTCCGGTTGCTCGACAAAACCGGTTTGCTTGAAATTATTTTTCCTGAATTGCACCGCATGAAGGGACACGAGGAAGTGAAGGGAATCGGACACAAAGACAATTTTTACCATACACTGGAAGTACTCGACAGAATTGCGCCCAATACCAACAATCTTTGGCTCCGTTGGTCAGCACTTCTGCACGACATAGCCAAACCGGCTACAAAAAAATACTCGCCTCAGCTTGGATGGACTTTCTATTCTCACAATTTTGTTGGTGCAAAAATGGTACCTGCACTTTTTAAAAGGATGAAATTCCCGATGAACGAGAAAATGAAATATGTACAGAAGATTGTTGAACTTCACATGCGCCCAATTGTGCTTTCAGAAGAAGTGGTTACCGATTCGGCAATCCGTCGTTTATTGTTCGAAGCAGGCGATGATGTTGATGATTTGATGACCCTTTGCGAAGCAGATATTACATCTAAAAATCCAGAGAAAGTTAAAAAGTACTACGGAAATTTTCAACTTGTTCGCCAAAAGCTGAAAGACCTGGAAGAACGTGATCATATCCGGAATTTTCAGCCACCGGTTTCAGGCGAAACCATTATGGAAGTTTTCGGACTTGAGCCCTGCCGTGAAGTGGGTCTGATCAAAACAGCCATTAAAGATGCGATCCTCGATGGTATCTTTCCAAACCAACATGAACCTGCTTATCAGTTTATGCTTGAAAAAGGGAAAGAAATGGGATTAAATCCAGTCCTAAATCAATGACTATAAAACTGAAACTTTAATAGTACCGGCAAGTGATCTGAAAATCCATCCTGATATCTATAACCTACGTAGGTTCGTTTGGGTTTTACCCCTCCGTATTTTTTGTCAGGCTCTAAAAGAAATGAAGCATCAAATATCTCGGCTTTCATTGCCTTCATCGAATTATTATTTTCAAGGAAATAATCTGAAACTATTATTTGATCAAAGACCTGCCATGAATACATGTGTTTAAGTGTTTGAACCGGTCTTTTCATCCACTCGAACGAAAGGTTAATCATTTCGCCTTTTACTTCAGGATTGTCGCTTTTCACAGCGTTCAAAACACCTGATAAACTTATCTCGTCAGGACTGTCGTTAAAATCACCCATGCAAATTATTTTTGCTTTCGGGTATTCTTTATACAAATCCTGAATCGACAATTTCAAAGTTCCGGCTGCCAAACCACGTAACCGCAACGTTTCCATAATTCCGCCATACCTCGAAGGCCAGTGATTTACAAAAACATGAATGGTATCACCACTATTCAGGGTTCCGCTAATCCTCAGTATATCACGGGTTTTGAATTCAGGACTGAGTGGATCAATTAATGGGAAAGCCTTATAATCAAAAGGTTTGAACAATTCAGGCCGGTAAATCAATGCGGCATCGATTCCCCGCACGTCAGGAGAATCTTTGTGGATAATTTTATAATTGAATTTATTCAGGGGAGTTTGTTTTGTGAGCACCTCAAGGGCATGCTGACTTTCAACCTCACAAAGACCAACTAAAACCGGAGCATTCCATTTTCCGGCAGCTAAAATAACCTTGGCCAAACGATCAGCTTTATCATGCAAACGGCTATAATTCCATCTTCTATCTCCATCAGGCGTAAATTCATCATCTTGTGTCAGTGAATCATTTTCGCAATCGAAGAAATTTTCGGTATTGTAAAACATGAAGGTAAATTCATCGTTCCCTTTATTCTCCTGAGGAAAACATTTTGAAACAATAGAAAAAAGTATCAGAAGCCCTAAAGTTATGGGTCTCATAATGAGTGACTTATTATATTGAAAAAATGAAAATCACCGAGGAATTTAATCATTCACATTTTTTGAAGATGATTAAATGAATTCTGAATAAATTAGAAAAACGCAGGAAATTATTTTGCTTTTTTCTCCTGCCGTTCCAGTGCACCGATATCCGGACCTCTATCGAGAAGCCGGTCGCGTCCCTTTAAATCGGTTGGTACCAGGCGGCCAATATTTAATCTTCCTGCATCTTTGGCAGGACTTAAGGTATCGAGTTCAAAATTATATTTCTTGTAAGGATCGACAAATTTAGGATCTAAGCCTTTTAATATATTGACAAAATGATCGGTATTTGATGTTTTGAAGGTATCGGACACCTGAAGAATGCACTTGTCAAATTTATAATTAAACAAGGCATCCGCTCTTTTACCAAGCAGAAGTTCGTTGCCGTCAATAATATTACCAGTGATTATACAGTTCCCAAAATTTGCTTTCGACAGATCGCCTACATAAGCAGGTTTATCTTTACTGATAATGAGATAGTTTTGAATCTGTAGAGAAGGAGTCGAACGAGCTTTAAATCCATAGCCGCCCCAATAATTGGCAATGGTTGAATGGTTGAATTCATAACTTCCGCCAACAAGTAAAGCAACCGCATAAAACCCACAATTGGTAATTAAACAGTTGTCTGCTGTGATCTCTGATTTCATCGCAAAAATTCCGGCATAAGCCATGTTTTGAATTTTTGTATTGGTGAGTTTCACCGAAGCAAAACCATCATTTTCAATATTACCAACCTGTAAACCGATGTTGGCATTTTTTATTTCTACATTCGAGAATTCATTGTTCAGGCTGCCCGAATACAACAAAATGCCATTCCACTGATCAGGCACATCAGAATATACATCTTCAAGCCTGTCGCCATGAAAAACAATCGGGTTTTTAACAGTTCCTTTGGCAAGCACCTTCCCTTTTACATACAAACCTGACTCTTTATGAAAATATATTTTGGTCCCAGGCTCAATGGTAAGAGTCGCATTACTGTCAACTAAAGCGTAATTATATACCAAATAAGGTTTCTCATTCGTCCAGGTAGTATTTTTCAATCTTTGTTGTCTGATCAGAACAAAATCTTGTCCCCAGGCAACCAGATCAACATCCTGTTGATTTGAATTTGTTACAAAGACAATGGAATCTTTTACGACCAACGGAAGATTTTGACCGCTTGGATCAATTGTCACTTCAACAAAAATGTATAAACTATCGAAAGGCGCAATTTCAAGGTCTTGGACTTCATTGGAAGAAACACCATTGATGTTTAACCTGAAGTTGGACATTTCACCTTTGGCTAGCTTAATAGAAGAGATTAAAACCTTTTGCTTATACGGATTGTAAACTTTTAAATGCTGGGTTGTTGAACCTATGGTAGTAAATACGGTATCAAACATCACTGTATCAACTGAAAAACGAAGCTTGACATCCGAAGACGATAGATACTTCTCGTCTTCACACGAAATTAAATATCCGAAAGCGAATATAAGTAACAGTATGTAGCCAAGTTTTTTCAAGCAAATGTTTTATATATAACGAAAAATCAACATCGTTTCGTATCAAAAGTAACAAATGATTTTTACAATTTTTAACATTCCGGGCAATAAATTCCAAAAACTCTGATTTTTAAAGCATTTCAAACTATAATTTGTACTGAAATGTGGATTTTTGTGATGGAAAATGCTTTAATAATGCGAATTGCAACTAATTTTTCAATAAATGTGAAGTGTATTAATTAATCAACAAATCTGCATATAGAATTGATTGGTATTTTATTCACATCACATCCCAAAAAATATTGAAATCCACATTGTTTTTTATCTTTACCAATTGAACAGATACGCGATGAAGAGATATATTACAATATTGAGTATCCTGATTTTAGTTTCAGGGTATTGCTCCGCCCAACAAAAACCACCATTTCTGAAAGAGTCGAATGATCCGTGGGTCGATTCGATCATGAACAAATTAAGCCTCGATCAGAAAATTGGACAATTGTTCATGATCCAAGCTTATTCGAATATGAAAAATCAAAAAACCGATGAGCTTATAAAATTGATCGATCAGTATCAGGTTGGCGGAATTATTTTCATGCAGGGTGGGCCGGTTGCTCAGGCAAATATCAGTAACAAACTTCAGCAAGCTTCAAATGTACCATTGCTTGTTGCCATTGATGCCGAAACAGGACTGGGTTTCAGATTAGATTCGACGCTGAATTATCCGGCTCAAATGGCCTTGGGAGCTATTGCAAACGACTCGCTGATTTACCGGATGGGATTTGAGATTGGCGAACAATGTCGAATGCTGGGAGTTCACATGAACATGGCTCCTGTATGCGACATCAATATAAATCCGGCCAATCCGATCATCAATCACCGTTCGTTTGGCGAAGATAAAATACAGGTAGCGCACAAATCGTGGTTGTATGCCAGTGGAATGCAGGATGCCGGGGTATTGGCCACCGCCAAACATTTTCCTGGACATGGGGATACTCAGGTCGATTCCCATCACGACCTCCCTGTAATCAAACAAACAAAAAACCAGTTCGATTCGCTCGAATTATTCCCTTTTTCGTACCTCATCAATAAAGGCATTGGTGCGGTAATGACCGGGCATTTGCATGTTCCGGCACTCGATCCAAACGCTAAGGTTCCCGCAACCTTGTCATCTAAAATTATCAACATCAAACTAAAAAAAGATTTGGGGTTCAGGGGTTTGGTAATAACCGATGCCATGAACATGAAAGGTGTAAGCAACCTTTATTCATCGGCCGAATCGTCGGTAAAAGCCCTGAAAGCCGGAAACGATATGCTCGAAATTGTGCCTCGGCTGGACAAAGCAATTGCTGCTGTAAAACTGGCGGTAGAGAACGGAGAATTATCGGTTGAAGAAATCGACGAAAAATGCAGAAAGATTTTAACCGTAAAAAAATGGCTTGGGCTCGACAAGCAAAAATTGGTTGAAACTAAAAATCTACACGCTAAATTAAATAACAACCAATACTTGCTTACCAAACGCCTGCTTCAGGAACAATCGATGACTATATTACTGAACCGGCAAAACATAATCCCGTTGCAACAGCTTGACACACTTAAAATCGCCAGTCTGTCAATCGGTTCCGATCAGCTTGTACCGTTTCAGAATATGCTCGAAAATTATACCCAAATTGATCATTTCAACATTGGAAAAATTCCGATGGAACAAGAAATCAACAGTTTGCTAAATCAGTTAATTCCTTATAACCTGATAATTATCGGAATACATGGAATGGGCTTATATCCCAACAAAAGATTTGGAATCTCCGATCAGCAAATCAGTTTGATTGAGAAACTCAAAGACCGGAATACGGTCATCTGTTTTTTTGGAAATCCTTATTCAATGCAGTTTTTCCCGGCGATAAAGAACACACAGAGTTTAATCGTTGCTTATCAGGACGACAATGACGCACAGGAAATGGCGGCCCAACTTATTTTTGGTGCTACAAATGCCAGCGGCAAATTGCCGGTGACTGTAAATGATTTGTTTCCGATCAACTCCGGGATCATTACTAAATCGATTCATCGACTAAAATACACGCTTCCTGAAGAGGTAAAAATCAATTCGCGATACCTTCAATATTTGATTGATTCGATCGCTAAACGTGGCATTGAGGGGAAAGCTTTTCCTGGTTGTCAGGTATTAATTGCCAAAGAAGGAAAAGTGATCCTACATTCGTGCTATGGATATTTCACCTACGAAAATGAGCAGGCAGTGCAAAAACATCATCTTTACGATCTTGCTTCGGTCACAAAAATAACTGCGCCACTTCCGGCCATAATGAAATTATTCGATGAAAAAAAGATCAACCTCAATGCGCCATTTTCTGACTACTTTGAAGAATTTAAAAACACGAACAAAGCTGAAATGACTGTCAGGGATATCCTGACCCATCAGGCCCGGTTACAGGGTGTTTTGCCTTTCTGGCTCGAACCGGGACAGCGGGGGGTTTTGCGAGAGGATGTTTTCAGGAATCATCCGGAAGAACAATTTCAAATCCGCATTTCGCAGGACATTTATGTAAAAAATGATTTCAAAGATCAAATAATTAAAGATATAATTAAATCGCCCTTGCTTGCCCAAAAGGAATATGTTTATTCCGATTTGGGATTCAGCCTGTTCCCGTTCATGATAGAAAGACTGAGTAGAAAATCCCTTCAGGAATATTTAGACAAGGAATTTTACAAACCTTTAGGAGCTGTTTCAATGGGATTTAAACCTTATGAAAGGTTTCCGATTGACCAAATCGTGCCTACTGAAAACGACCTGACTTTCAGAAAAGAACTTTCACAAGGATTTGTACACGACGAACTTGCTGCACTAATGGGTGGAGTATCAGGAAATGCGGGGCTTTTCAGCAAAGCCAACGATCTGGCGAAAGTAATGCAAATGTATCTTCAGTCGGGTTATTATGGTGGAAAACAATTCATTTCTCCGGTTACGATCGCAGAATTTACAAAAGTACAGTTTTCTCCAAGCAGCAACCGTCGTGCACTTGGGTTCGACAAGCCAAATCCGGGAATCAAGTGTATAAAGAACAAATTTCCGGCACCGGATGCAAGCCCCGAAAGTTACGGACATACAGGTTTTACAGGCATTATTACCTGGGCCGATCCGCAAAACCAACTTTTATTTATTTTTCTTTCGAACCGGGTCTATCCCAGCAGAAGAAATTCAGCCATTTACGATCTCAACATACGAACTTCATTGCATCAGGCCATTTATGATGCCATCAAGAAAGGACTCAAATAAATATTAAAAATTGTTAAAAATTTTATTGCTTTTTAATAGTCTTGTAATATATTTTTATTCAAAATGCTTATGTAACAGGCACAAGAGTCTTAGTTGTAATTTGTTTAATAGCCAGAATATTTTTCTGGTTCAAAACCAGTCATTAAAACATGAGCAATCCCTCATTGTTATTTATTTATTAATTCTAACTTTATGCGTTATTTAAACCGATTACATAGTGTGAAACCAAAAAAACTAATTGACATGGAGAGAAAAATCACGTTTAACGAGTTGCGTCACATCAAAGACAGCTTACCTGCCGGTTCGATCCACAAAATTGCGCAAGAGTTTAATCTCGAGGTTGAAACGGTCAGGAATTATTTTGGAGGCGCAAACTATGACAGGGGTAAATCTGTAGGGCTACATATTGAACCAGGACCCGACGGCGGGGTAGTATTACTGGATGATTCAGCCATTCTTGACAGAGCGCAACAGTTAATTGCATCACATTAGAAATTAAATACTTAATCATTTCGATAGACTGCCCTATCATTGTAGGGCAGTCTTTTTTGTTATTTACAAACATAACCAATCATCATGAAAAACCTTTTTCTTGTTTTGACATTTTGTTTTCTTTCTGTTTCAGTATTCGCTCAAAAATCTCTTTTCAACGAAAAGAACCTAAAAAACTGGGACATCTTCCTTGGCAGCCCGATTACTGGATTCGAAGATCTTGCGAAAAAAGCTACACCAGCCTCCACGTATCAGGTTATTGAAATGGACGGAAAAAAAGTAATTCGCATTTCGGGTGATATCAATGCTGCCCTTGCCACCAAAGCGGAATACAGTAATTACCACCTCCGTCTTGAATTCAAGTGGGGCGAAAAAGTTTATGGAAGGCGCAACAGCGGTTTATTATACCACAGTTACGGTCTGTTTGGCGTTGCCTTCGGAACCTGGATGGCCAACATCGAACTTCAGTTGATGCACGAGAACCTGGGCGATACCTACCTTATGGCAAATACATATTGCGAAAGTAAAGTGGTAAAAAGTGAGGATGGTAAAAGTTTTAATTATTCTCCTCAAGGTCAGTTAACATCATTTAGCGAAACAGACAACGGACGCTCTGTAAAAAAAGCTAAAGATGCTGAAAATGCACTGGGGCAGTGGAATACCGTTGATTTGTACTGTTTCGGACAAACCGCTGTTCACGTGGTAAACGGACATGTGGTAATGATCAACACCAATTGCAGCAAAGTTGAGAATGGTCTGAAATTACCGCTTACCAAAGGGAAAATCCAGTTGCAATCGGAAGGTGGCGAGTTTTTTATACGGAAAATTGAAATTGAAAAAATCAAGAAAATTCCTGAAAAATTCCTGAAATAATATCACGGGAAAGAGGGTAAATACTTTGATGATAAACACGAATGTATCGAGCTTGTAAGTTGTCATTTTGATGGCACAAATTGCATGGAACAGCGGGCACTTATCAACAAAAAGATGCTTACGTCACGTAGGTTATGGTTGAACAAAAACTACGAACATTCAATTGAGGAACTAAAAAGAGACCTGTCAGGTTTTCGAGGCCTGACAGGCCTTTTGCTATTGAGAGCTTTCTATTTTGCTTTGGCAATCGCCTCCAGCACCCTTTCAGGCGTCATCGGGAGCTGATACAACCGCGCTCCGGTGGCATCAAAAACGGCATTGGCAATCACGCCACCCATGCAAATAATTCCAGGTTCGCCACCACCCTGCGGGGCTTCATTTTTATCGGGAATTTTGGTTTGAATTTTGGGTATCCACGAAAAAACCGGAAGCTGGTAGTTCCCAAAATTGGCCGTATGAATATCGCCTCCGGTGAACTTCACTTCTTCGGTCAGCGCATAGCCCAAACCCATCATAATGCAGCCTTCCAACTGTATAACTGAACCTTGCGGATTGATGCAAAAAAAATCAGTAAAGCCCGCAAAACCTTTTAAAATTAGTGAATATTTTTGAAAAACGTAGGAATAGAAGAGCAGTATTCTTTTGAGAATCAATTTTTTGCTACGGAAAGTTATATTTATTTTTCTGGTTATAATCTCAGACATCCAATACTATCGTAGATTAAAGCGCGACTGTTTCGTAGATCAGTCTTAAATTTGTGAGTGGAAAATGGGTTTCTGTTTGGTTTAAAATGGCACATAAATCTTTCACTGCCTGATTTGCCCTCGGAGTAGAAAG
>JANONW010000037.1:0-1706 GCA_031421065.1 Prolixibacteraceae bacterium | reverse complement strand
CGTCGTCGGGGTCGAAACGGTGAACGCGGATCAGTGTCACGCGATCTGTCAGGTAGCTCTTGAGCGCGGCACCGTAGTTGACGTCCATAAACTCCGAAGGGATGAGCCAGGCGGCAATTCCGTCATCCTCCATCCACGCGGTAGCGAGGAGCAGGAAGTAGACGTACAAACCTGCCAACCCGCTGACCTCGATACCTGTCATTTTGTATGCGAGATCTCTCAGGCGCACCTTGTCATTACGTTCCAGATGATGATGCCGAACGTATGGCGGGTTTGCCAAGATGAGGTTCGGGGCAGGCGGAGCGGCGTCGGAAGCAACGATTCGTGTGAAGTCGCCGCTGACCATCTTAAGCCCTGCATCGCTCCACAGGCGACGCGCCGCTTCGCAAAAGGCGGGGTCGATCTCGATCCCGACCGCACTCTTGATACGGTCCGCTCCGAACACGGCCAGGGCCGCCGAGAAAAAACTACCGGAACCGATGGCAGGATCGCCAAAACGAACTGATTTGCCACGCTGCCCCAGCAACGATGCGGCATACGTTGCGATCTCCACCGCCAACACGTTCGGCGTGGCGAACTGGCCGAGACGGTTTCGCTCGGCCATTGATCGACCGGTGTCAATCTGCGCCTGCAGCACCTGCCTGCGGTCCTCAATCGTTTCTGTGTTATGAGAGGTCATATTGCTCACAGCCCCAGTTTGTTGAGGTCGTCAATGCGGTGTTCCCATACCCAGTCCAGCCCCTCCGCCGCTTCGTAGCCGAGATAGTCGCTTCCGAAGTAACCGCACAAGAACAGAACAAACGACATGGACTTTCCGTAGGCTGCCTGAAGCTGGTGAATCTTGGTGGCTTCCTCTTTACGCCGTTTATTCGTGTTGGTGAAGTCACCGGCCGACTTCGCCTCGATGAGGATCGGCAGGCGATCTTTGCGCAGCCGTTTGGGCTGTACCACAACGTCGATAGGAATGTTTACCCTGTAAGATTTTCCCACCGGCACGTTCATGCGGAACGTGTATGTACCTGCTTCCATCTCTTTCAGCGGTTTCCCGGCGGGGTGGGGTTGTTTTCTGTAGCCGAGCTTATCCAGGTATGCCCCGATGAGTTTGAGTTGCCGCTGTTCCTGGGCATTACGAATAATGGGGTTGGCGACAGCGCTACATAACCGGTCGGCGATAATCGTGGACGCGCGGTCGCGTTCGTGATCGGTAGGCGTCTTGTCCGCATCGAGCCACGGGAAGATGTCACGATCCAATAGTTTCTCGATAATGCGACAAAGGGCTTTCAACTCTGCGTCGAGCTGCGTCGTCGCCATTTTTGTGGGTAGCTTGCCTTCCTCCATGCGGCCGACAAGATTCTTGTTCGCATAGGCAAGACCGATCAGACGATCCACTGCTAAAGGTGGGGCTGTGCACATACGGAGCGTGGGTAATGCCCCGGGGTTGGCTCTTAGGGTGGTGACATCGATGCTACGAAGATCGCGTGTCGCGAGAAGCGCAGCTTTTACATGCTTGGTCGTATCGACGCGCGTCGAGCGAAATGCCGAGGGCGCGAAACGCATGAACCACTGGTTGAAACGATCGACGGAGGCGGCAATGTCCGATTTCCAGAGGTGCGGTTTGTCGGCGTTGATTCGTTTTGGTTTCATGCGGGGTCGAGCTGCTTGCTCGCCTCCAGGCGGGCTTCGTCTATGGGGCGTATGGCAAGCGT
>JANONW010000036.1:0-1626 GCA_031421065.1 Prolixibacteraceae bacterium | reverse complement strand
GAAGTGAAACGCACACGCGCCGATGGTAGTGTGGCTCAAGCCATGCAAGAGTAGGTCATCGCCAGGGGCTTTATTCCAGACAAAAACCCCCGCCTTGTGCGGGGGTTTTTGTTTGGGTCAATGTTCTTGCCACGACCTGGTGACCTTGCCCGCAGGAAACGTCCCCCTTGCTGAGTGGTTTAATCCACGCAAGGAGAACACAGATGACGAAGACGACGAGGGCGCGTTACACGCTCGAGTTCAAGCAGGAGGCGGTGCGGCTGGTTGAGGGTGGCCAGAGCATTGCGGCGACGGCCAGGATGCTGGGGGTGGTTGAGCAAACGCTGTTCAACTGGGTCAAGGCCCAGCGCCAAGGCAAGCTCAAGGGCGCTGAGGGCAAGCCGGTGAGCGCCGAGCAGATGGAGATCAGCCGGCTGCGGGCCGAGCTGGCACGCGTCAAGATGGAGCGCGACATTCTGGGAAAAGCGACGGCGTACTTCGCAAAGGGATCGACGTGAAGTACGCCTTCATCCAACACCATCGGCGCGTGTGGCCGATCTGTGTGCAGTGCCGGGTTCTCGGCGTCAGTGTGGCCGGGTACCACGAGCACTTGGCTCGCCGGGCCAGCAGCGCACCCCGTCGTCACCTGAGCAGCGGTGCGCTACTGGTGCACATCAAGGCGATCCATGCCGAAACCCGAGGTGGCTACGGTTGGCCGCGCATCTGGAAGGAGCTGCTCGCACGCGGCATCCGTGTGGGCAAGCAGCGGGTGCAGACACTGATGCAGCTGCACGGCATTCGCGCCAAGGGCAAGCGGCGCTTCAAGGTCACCACCGACAGCAATCACGACCTGCCGATCGCGCCCAACCTGCTGAATCGCGAGTTCACCGTGGACGCGCCCAACCGGGTGTGGGTGGGCGACATCACCTACATCGCCACCGATGAGGGCTGGCTGTTCCTGGCCGTGGTAATCGACCTGTTTAGCCGGCAGGTGGTGGGCTGGTCGCTGCGCGAGAACATGACGCGCGAGATCGTCATCGATGCGCTGCGCATGGCCTGGTTCAATCGGCATCCGAGCAAACACGCCGGGCTGATCTTCCACAGCGACCGTGGCAGCCAGTACGCCAGCCACGATTTCAGGGCCGTGCTGGAGGAATACGGCATCACCGGCTCGATGAGTCGCCGCGGGAACTGCTGGGACAACGCGTGCAGCGAGACGCTGTTCGGTTCGCTGAAGGTGGAGCGGCTATACGGGCAATGCTTCCGCACTCGGCGCCAGGCCAAAGACGAAGCTATCGCCTGGTTGCTTTGGTACAACAAGGCTCGGCTGCACTCGACGCTGGACTACATCAGCCCGATACAGTTCGAGGAAAACTGGCTCGGCGTTCAGTCCAAGCAAGCCAGATCATGACCTCGGCTATGGGGTACGGAATCTAGGGGCAAGGTCGTTATTGAGTCGCCCACCGCACCGTACCGCAGTTCGTAGACTGGGCGATCCAGCCCAGCCTTTGCCCGCGCGGCATCTGTGCTGGGCTTGCAGCCCAGCCTACGGGCTGTCGTATCCTCTTGGCAGGAACCGGGGGACACGGTGTGGCGGAAAGTGGATCAAGCGACATCGGCACCGATGCGGCCAAAGCGTTCATCGCC
>JANONW010000035.1:0-2864 GCA_031421065.1 Prolixibacteraceae bacterium | reverse complement strand
GATTGGCGTCCTCGTGCGACCGCGTGGCGCCGAGCGGGCATCCGCGGCCTTGCCGCGTTGTGGCTGTTTAATTCACGCCGACAGGCGCACTTCCTGCTGGTGCACCACATGGTGGCCCTTCTGATGCCTAACGTTCGAGCTAAGCTGGCACCGACGGTGTGGCGCGCTGGACAGCAAGCGCAAAATGGGCCGCAGGCCCAGCGCTTGATGGCCAGTGTGCCACGCCGTTGGGGCTCAGCTTGAGCGAGGGGTTAGGCAGCACCTTTTGCGCGCGTCTTGCTGCCGCTAGCGCCGAGACCTTGTGCAATAAAAGTGAGGACGAGGGAATTGAGTGAAACTCCCTCCGCACGCGCCCGCGTAGCCAGCTGCGCATGCACGGTCTTAGGGACGCGAGCCACGAACTTGCCAGAAGCAACTCCGCCGCTGTTTGGAGCCGGTACGGGCAACTTCTTGGATTTAAGAGTGGCAATGGTGGCCTTCAATGCATCACGACCGTTCGCGATGACTTCGTCTACGCTCTCTCCGTCCGAGATGCACTCAGCGAAATCTAGGAACGAGATGAGATAGCCGCCGCCTTCTTCGGTAGAGAGGGGACGAACTTCAAAGGGGTAGTCATTCAGCTTGCTCATGGTTCATGCTCCATCGATGAGTTCGACGAACTTCCGCACGTAGATCGGCTTGATGGGCCGGTGTGCTGGTATGGACAGGGTTCGACCGTCTTCTCGGATGAACACGCAGTGGCTGCTCTTCTGGTGCCGCCAATCGATGCCGTTCTGGCGTGCGACGGTCTGGAGGTCGCCGATCTGCCAATCGAGGTGGGTTCGCCGTATGGAGGCGAGTAGCTTGGCTGCCGCGTTCATCCGACATGATACTACTGGCGAGATCGAGAAGATGCAAGGTTGCCGGCGTTTGGTGCTGCCTAACGTTCGAGCTAAGCGGGCGACGACGGCAGGACGCCAGGCCCGGGCTGGCGAAAATGTACCGCGTACCGCCGGCCCGGGCCTGGTGGCCTGCCGTTGGCGCTCCGCTTGAGCGAGGGGTTAGGCGTCACCGGCGCCTAGTGAGCAGCGTGTATAGGCTCATTGGTTCCTTGAAGCACGGAGCGACAGCAGCCTCAAGCTTTGTTTGAATCGCGTTCAGCCGCAACTTGATTTCGTCATTCTCATCACCGGTTTCCCAGAAGATACCCTCGTGTTTGTGCATTGCGTCGAGATGTTTCTGAAATTCCGGTAGTGTCTCAGTTTGAAATCTGAGGCTGGCGGAGCTACCGGCGTGTACGTCTTGGTGGCGCGGCTGGATCGACCTGTTCGATGTCGATCACGAGGCCCTGAATCGGGCGCCAGTGCACGTTCTTCTTGTAAACGAAGAGGCGAACTCGGTGCCCGCCGGCGAACGATATGTCATTCTTCTGCTTGACCGTTTCGCCGCATATCTCGTGAGCGACGCCGTACGCCGTCAGGTCATACCAAGTGTCTCCGCTAACTCTATTCGTCGGAAACGTGAAGCCTTGCGAAGCCATTACTTCGAGACCTTGACTCCACGGTCTTGCATGCCTTTCACCGCAGCATCAACTAGCGGCCTTGGTATCGACAATGAACGTGCGATTTGATCCGTACTTATCTTGATGATTCCAAGTGCGCGCATCGCCCGAATCTGTCCATAGACCGCGCCTTCAACTGCCTTCTGCCGGGCTTCCTGCAGCGGCCTTGGTTTATGCCTTGCGCGTGCGGCCGTTTTGGAGGCCGCCTGTGTACTCACGGGGTCAAATAGCTGGTACGTTGAATCGCTGGCCGAGGCGTCCTGACCGGCAAAGAACATGCCCGACTTATTTGTTGTCCTCATCGCCACCCTCCTTGTTCGCCTTGCCGAATTCCTTTTCCCACAGTTCTACCTGAGCCTGCAGCGCCCGGATAAGGCCTGGCGCGAGCGTGGGCGAGATGACAATCTGAAAGTCAGGCTCCAACTGCATCTCGCCAGTCTCAACCGCCGCCGCCATGTCGCTGTGCCTGAGCTTCGCCGGGACGCGAACGCCGTAGATCGTCAGGTCATGGGGCCCATGTGCCACTTCCAAGAAGTTCGAATAGAACACCTGGGCGTCAACGCTAGGCTGGAGCGCAATATTGACGCGCAGGCCGCTTGGCGGCGGCTTGGTTCCTGATTTGATTGACTTCACCGTCGCCATGATGTACCAGATGGGGCAAGAAGCGCCTAGGGCACGACTGTACCCCGACCCGGCGGACAGCGCGACGTTGTCTGAAGGTTCAGGCGGCGACTGACCGTGCCTTGTACGGCCCGCGTTTCTTGGCCTCCGGCTCGGCAACCAGCCGCACGATCTCTTCGATGGTCCAGACATGGGCGGCGATCCCGGCCTGCATGGCTGGGGTGACCTTCAGGGTTTTGTGAATCCGCGCGAAGTTGTAGTGCATGAAGTGCAGGCTGACCGCGTGCATGTGCATCTCGATCTTCTTGCTGAAGCCGTTGGTTAGGCGCGTGAAGCGACGCATTCCCATGCGCATGGTCAGGTTGGCGCGCTCGACATGGGACGTTGAAATGTTCTTAAAGTCGGGATCGCCGCAGACCACGTTCTTAGTGGCGCCGACGCACACAGCGGGGCTATAGCGGCGCTTGGCTTCAACCTGGGGCAGCCCACCCTCATAGCTCTTGTTCAGGACCGCAAAGTCAACGTCGATGCCGAAGACCTTGGCGACGGCCGCCGGGTAGCTGTTCATGCCGTCCGTGGTCAGTTGCACCCGGTTGGCCAGGCGCGATGCCAAGTCAGCCATGAACTGTTCGGCGCACTCGGCAGTGCGATAGCCCAGCATGTAGCAGGGCATCAGCTTGGTGGTGCGGTCAATGGCCGTGAA
>JANONW010000034.1:0-22812 GCA_031421065.1 Prolixibacteraceae bacterium | reverse complement strand
ATAACCTTCAGTGCATACCTCACGGTAAACCACCTTGCCACTTGCTAATACTTCTGGGCGTTACCCCAGTGTATAAGGGACTTACACCCTCTGGGAAAATACACACTTGTTATTTCGCTACTATGTAAAGTTTATTTGTATATTTAAACTTTTTCCAGAGCTTACAACAAGTGTGCGCGCTGCTTATGCAGGGCGCACACACGCGGTATAGTTAATTGCCGGTTCAGTGCGTATTCGAGCGTTTTAGCCCGTATCAAAAGTAGTTGTAACTTGACAGGAAAGTGCTTCGAAATCGGCAACTAACCATACCGCCGACCGTTGCATAAAAAAAAGCTGTCAATACGGACAGCTTTTTTTATATGAGGTAGTAATTTGTTATATTAATCCCAATTCAGGATTATTTTTCCACAATTTCCTGCTTCCATTATATCGAAGGCTTCCTGATAATTGTCAGCATTTAAGCGATGGGTAATTACCGGCGAAATATTTAATCCGGTTGACAGCATCATTTCCATCTGGTACCAGGTTTCGTACATTTCACGGCCATAAATACCTTTCAGTGTTAAACCTTTGAAAATCAATTTACTCCAGTTTATTTGAGTATTTGGTGGAAGCAAACCAAGCAGCGAAATTTTTCCTCCGTTGTACATGTTTTCAACCATATCGTTAAAAGCGGTTGGTGATCCGCTACATTCAAGGCCAATATCAAAGCCGCCAACCATTCCAAGCGATTTCATCGCATTCTTAACACTTTCCACACGGGGATCGATTACTTTGGTCGCTCCCATTTTCATGGCCAAATTGCGGCGATATCCGCTTAAATCGGTTCCAACGATATTGCGTGCCCCTGCGAACTTGCAAACAGCAGCAGCCATTGAGCCAATTGGCCCGCCAATTCCGGTGATCAACACATCTTCTCCTAAAAGCGGGAATGAGAGCGCAGTATGGGTGGCATTTCCAAGAGGATCCATTACCGACATCAATTCATCGGAAATACGGTCATCCACTATCAGCACGTTTGAAGCGGGTACCGAAATATATTCAGCAAAACCACCATCACGGTTTACGCCTATTCCCATTGTGTGATCGCAAATATGCTGGCGGCCGCGGCGGCAATTGCGGCAAAATCCGCATGAAATATGTCCTTCAACGGTTACGCGTTCGCCAATGTAAACACGACTTACTTCCGATCCTTTTTCGACCACCGTGCCCATGTATTCATGGCCAATTACCAAAGGTGTTTTAATGGTGTTCTGAGCCCATTCGTCCCATTTGTAAATGTGCAAATCGGTTCCGCAAATAGCTGATTTACTTATTTTTATCAATACATCATTGTGTCCAACCTTTGGCATCGGGACTTCTGTCATCCAAATTCCTTTTTCCGGTTTGATTTTTACAATTGCTTTCATTGTTCCTGATTGAAGGATAAGTGTTGCAATATTAAAGCGATCGTGGTTTAAAATATAGAATGAAAATCATGTTTTACTTTTCCTGATACATGGATTTCAATGGATAGACTTCGAGTTTTTCCACCAGAATTTCGCCTCCCGTATTGAAAAGATAAATTCCATCAGATTTTTTTTCAGTAGAAATAAATGACGAACTCATTGCAACTTTCCCATCGTTTGCAAATATTTCGAGAGAAGCACGGTCAAGCAGGATTTCAAGTTTAATAATTCCGTCAACAGGCTCAACAACAGCTGATTTGCCCAGATAGCTAAGCGTATTTGTCTTTACATTATACATGATTTCTGTACCGTTGTTTTTCTTGTCCAAACGAACCACGAAGCCAAAACTGTCTGCCGTTTTTATCCTGAAACTTCCGATAATGTGAAAGCAATCTCCTTTTACACTGCTTAGGAGGTTTTTGTTGATTCCGGGAATAAGGTTTTTATTTTCATAAACATCACCTTTCTTATGCAGAAGTTCAATTTCTTTAACCGGCTTTCGGGTTAGTTTTATTCCTTCAATGTATTTTTTGAGCGATAATTCGCAGGGAAATGTCATCTGTCCGTTGAAAGGCATTTCTGGGAATTCCGCGCCTTTCATCCATGCAATCTGAATGGTTCTTCCGTCTGATTCGGGAATGTTGCCCCATGTTTGGGTGGCATAATAGTTTTTACCGAAGTCACTTTGTAATTTAGGCGTTTCGGAGATGAATTTCTCACCATCGAACAATCCGATCACATAGCTACCGTCACCGTCAAAAAGCACCCATTTTTTGTCGTCAGCCCTTCTGTTAACCGGTAATTCAACCAAATCCGGACATTCATAGAATCCTACAATATGGTTTTTAAATTCCCAGTCAATCAGGTTTTTAGAGGTGTAGAAGGAAATCCCCTTTTGTTTATCTTCGTTATTTGGCCGCCGGTAGAGAACCATAACATATTGTTTGCTGGGTTCGTGCCATAAAACTTTTGGATCGCGTGCATCATCGGTTTCATCGAAAGCAATTAGTGGGTTTTTTTCGTATTTCTGCCAGGTTCGACCCTTGTCGTTGCTGTAAGCCAGTCGCTGTCCGCATTTCTGGCTGGTGTAAAACAGAAGGATGGTTTTTTCTTCCCCTTTCTGAAGTCCGGTCAAATTATTGTGATCAACTAAACCGCTTCCGGAATAGGCAGTGCAGGAATCCTTGTCTTTCGAATCGTTATCGGGGAAAAGGGCGATTGGCAGATGTTCCCAATTTACGAGGTCGGTACTCACTGCGTGGCCCCAGTGCATGTACCCCCATTCGTTACCAAAAGGGTTGTGCTGATAAAAAAGGTGGTATTCGCCTTTATAGTAAACCAAGCCATTCGGATCGTTCTGCCAGTTTTTTTCAGGAGTAAAATGAAACTGGGGCCTGTGCAACTCATCAAATAATTTTATGGGTTTATCGGCAATTACTGATAATGATACTAAAAAAAAAGAGAGGATTAAAAAAGGAAACTTCATAGGTTGATTGTTAATACGATAGTAATACTGACAAATATAGATTAAATCAGGCAATTTTTAACTATAACTGTCAGGACTAAAGATAAGAACATTTACACTAATCCCTCTATCAAATTGCACCAGGGCTTAACATCAAGCTGGTTGGAATTTAATACCCAACTGGTAGAGACTAAATTACCCCGGCTTTATGCTCCTTCAACCTGGGATGATGGATCGAGTATTTACCATCTTGACGAATTTACTTATGCTGCCAGTGATACGAATTCACTGATGACACCTTTTGCAGGAAGGGGCGAGGCCGTTCATAATCCGGGTCCCAATACACTTGCAATTTCTTCTGGAGAAGTGGTTTTCTATCCGAATCCGGCTTCCGATCTTTTGAACGTTCAACTTCAGACAAAAAGCGCAATTGATCTCGCAAATTATAGTCTTGGACTGTATTTGTTCACCTTAGATTATGAAGGGGGAAAGGTAATCACCCGAAAAATACTTATCAGGTAAGTTTCAATTATAAATAAAAAATATATATTTGCCGTCAAATTGTAAGCAAAATGAAACTATTCAGTAACAACAGCTATTTTTATTGGTTTTATTACTTCTGTTTCCATATCGGGATCGGCAGGTAATCTATTGTTGTTACAAAAGATATTCTACAGATGGGTCCCGTTATAAACGAGGCTCATTTTTTATTTTTGGTTCGACAGACGTTCGACTGAGCTCACGCCGAAGTCTCACCAACCGAAGATCCAGGATTTGTAGTTTAATTTGAAAATTGAAAAATATGAAACTTGCGGTAATAGGTTTGGGGCTAATTGGTGGTTCGATGGCGAAAGACCTTCGGAAAGCCGGATTTGCATCCGAAATTTTAGGAGTCGATGTTAGTCCTGAAAATGCACAGGAAGCTTTGCGGCTGGGAATTATCGACCGCATTGAAAGACTTGAAAGTGCAGTTTCGGAGGCTGATATGGTAATTATTGCCATTCCGGTCGACAAGGTTTTAAATTCGTTGACCAAAGTGCTTGATCTGGTTTCCGACCAAACAACGGTAATTGATGTCGGATCGACCAAAAAGTTAATCAGCGAAGCTGTCGAAAACCATCCGAAGCGAAGAAATTACATTCCGGCTCATCCGATGTCGGGTACCGAAAACTCAGGGCCTTCAGCAGCTATGGAAGGCCTTTTCGAAGGAAAAATCAATATTATTTGCGATCAGGAAAAATGCGGTCCGCAACATCTGGCATTTGCCGAAAAAATGTTTCAGGCGCTGGGGATGGACATCGCTTACATGACCGCCGACGACCAGGATCACAGTACCGCTTTTATTTCGCATTTGCCCCACGCGGCAGCTTTTGCACTCGCAAATGCCGTGTTAGACAAGGAAGACCGCGAAATTATTTTCGATCTGGCAAGTGGAGGGTTCAACTCAACAGTCCGCCTGGCCAAAAGTTCTCCTGAAATGTGGGGGCCTATTTTTCAACAAAACAAGGAATATGTTGTTGAATCGCTCGAAGTCTATATCAAGCACCTGAAAGCATTCAGGAAAAGCATCGAGAGCGATCCTGAACAGATGATGGCACTGATGAAAAATGCCAACCGAATTCGTGGAATCCTTGCCGGACAAAACGATTCGCTGGTAAAAAATGCAAAGACAATAGTTAAATTATATACCAAATAATTATGAAATTGGAATTAGAAATTAACCCGATCAGGCACTGGTTGCCACAAATAAACAACCCGCTTATCATTGCCGGTCCGTGCAGTCTCGAAACGGAAGAACAGGCTATGTCCACCGCTAAATTGCTCGCGAAAGATCATCGTATATTCGTATATCGTGGTGGTGTTTGGAAACCACGCACCCGTCCCGGAAGCTTCGAAGGCGTGGGAAGCATTGGTTTAAAATGGTTACAGATGGTGCGTGAAGAAACCGGAATGCCCGTCGGAACCGAAGTAGCAAACGCGCAACATACCGAAGAGGCGCTGAAGGCCGGTTTGGACGTTCTCTGGATCGGGGCCCGCTCAACAGCCAGTCCGTTTGTTGTTCAGGAAATTGCAGATGTGGTAAAAGGAACCGATGCAGTAGTGATGGTGAAAAACCCTGTCAATCCTGATGTTCAGCTTTGGTTGGGAGCTTTCGAGCGGCTCAGTCAGGCGGGAATCAAAAACATGGTGGCCATTCACCGTGGTTTTACGCCTTTCAGCGAAACAGAATACCGTAACTACCCCAACTGGAAAACAGTAATTGAATTGCGCCGTTTAATGCCCAATTTGCCCATCATTTGTGATCCGAGCCACATTGGAGGCAAACGCGAATATTTGTTCGATATTTCGCAGAAAGCTTTTGATATGGGCATGGAAGGACTGATGATCGAGTCGCACATCGATCCTTCGTGCGCGTTGAGCGACAAGGAACAGCAGCTAACTCCGGCCGATCTGGCCAAATTGCTTAGCCGTTTAGTAATCCGCAATGTGACAACCGACAACAAACAATTCGAAAATCAGCTCGAATTGCTTCGTAACCGTATTGATGCCATGGATACTGAATTGCTCGAAACGCTTTCTTCGCGCATGGAAATTGTCAGGCAAATTGGTCAGTATAAAAAAGACAACAATGTTACCGCCTTACAGATTGGCCGTTTTGCCGAACTGATGGACAAACGTGTAAAACTGGGCGAAAGCCTAAATCTGGATCCGAATTTTGTACTGCAGTTGTTCCAGCACATCCATGAAGATTCGGTTCGTATGCAGACTGAAATTATGGACAAAGAATAGTGATTGAATCAAATTTGTATGGTCAACTCTTTGTGGTTGACCGTGTGATAAATTACAAAAGCCGGTTGGGATTGATTTCCTGACTGGCTTTTTTTGTATGTCGGGCATGGTTCTTTCTCTTGCAAGGTGCAAGTCCTTGTGCCTGCCGAGTTGAAAGGAAGTGTTAGCGAATGGCAATGGTGTCCTGAGTAACCTAACCTTTTTTTGACTTTGTTTCATTTATTCCGATTTCTTGCAAACGATAGGCTAACTCATCATGAGAAATGCCTCGTTTAACTAATTCGGCTTTTAAAAGCCTTTTGCAATGTTCGTTCCAGTCAATTGATTCCATTTAGGCCATATTTAATTAACTGCAAATAAAATATCAAATATGCAATCGACATCTTGTTTTATTTTGTGGCTTGTTTGGCATTTATGTATTCACAATTTGGCTTATTTTGATATATAATAGTTTATTTTGCTCGTAACAAATTATCCATTTACATGTTGAAAACTTATCCTGAAAATACGATTGTTGTGCCCCGGTTTAATGAGGACAATGGATTTTATACAACAAAGCAACGCTCTGAGTTGATGTCAAAAATTAAAGCACAGGACACCAAGCCTGAACTAAAAGTAAGAAAGGCGCTTTGGAACCTGGGATTAAGGTACAGGAAAAATGTAAAAAAACTACCTGGATGCCCCGATATTGTTTTCAATAAGTACAAGCTGGCTGTTTTTATTGATGGTGAGTTCTGGCATGGGTTTAATTGGGAGGAGAAACAATCCAGGATAAAAACTAATCGTGGTTTCTGGATACCTAAAATTGAACGGAACATGCAACGTGATGGACAGAACAACAAATTGCTTTCTGACTGTGGTTGGCATGTTATGCGTTTTTGGGAGAAACAAGTCAAGAAAGATTTTGATAGGTGTATAAATAGTATTGTCAATTACATCCAGAATTTTGAGCCAAATAATTAGATCTTAGTTTTTTACCTCAGACTGCATAGAAAAGGAAGAGTGGTGTGATTTTGCTTTAAACGCCCAATGCGCTGGTGGACTTTGTCCTCATGTTTTACGCCTCCTTTTTTGTCAGGCTGTCGGCTATTTGTTGCAGTCCAGCTTCGAAACGCGAACGGAACAGCCCATTCATCGAACGTTCTTTCAACTCTTTGGACCAACTTTCGGCTTTGAGGTAATAATCCGTATTACGATCCGAATTTACCTGACACAGCTCAATTTTCTGTTTCCTGTTGTCGGTAACCGAAACGGTGGCTGCACCAGCTTCGATGTTGTATATTTTTAAACTTTAAACTGCCTCACTAATAAAACAATTCATCAAATTTGAGCCGGAGAAATTTATTGACGGCAAAGTAAGTCGAACTCCATGAAATAAGCACGCCAAGCAGTAAATCGGCCACGAATACCATCCCGAATATTTGATAATCTTCTGTATCAACGATGCCCTTCAGTTCCTGTGCGTATGTAAACATCAGGATAAATAAAAGGATATTGGCCGCTAATGCCCCGGCGATCCCATAAATAATACTTCTTTTTACAAACGGATTCCTGATAAACCTGTTGGTTGCGCCAACCAGCAACATTGTATTGATAATAAACCGCTGCGAATAAATCGAAATCCGGATGGTATTGTTGATGAGTGCCGAGAAAATAAACAACAGCAATCCGGAGAAAAAGACCAGAATAATCCCAATTTTCTTAACGTTCTCGTTAATGATATTTACCATATCGCGCTGAAACAAAACTTCCTTCACCTGCGGGTATTCCATAAATTTCTTTTCAAGAACAACCAGTTTTTCAGGATTGGCATAATCGGCGAGCAATTTCACATCGACCGACGACAACAAAGGGTTGTAACCGAGAAAACCCATAAAATCTTCACCAAGTTCAACTTTCAACCTTTCTGCGGCAGTTTCCTTGTCGATGTATTCAACTGATTTTACAAAATCGGTTGCTGACAATGTTTTCATCAAACCAGCAATTTCCGATTCTTTAATGTCTTCGTTTAGTACCAGCGTAAAGCCAATATTTTCGCGAACATATTTGGCTAGCCGTTCTGCATTTAACAACACCAGTCCCAACATACCAATCAGGAATAAAACCATTGATATGCTGATGGTTGATGTCAGGTACGATCTGGAAATTCGTTTTTTAAGCTTTTTAGGCTGTACTTTGACTGCCATTATTCTTTATTTATTAATTTGAAAACATAAATGAGGTAACCGGCAATTGCCAAAAGTAACAAGATTGAACTTGCCAGCGAAACTTTATTTCCAACGAAATAGGATTGTGGTTCAAATTTAAATTCAATCTGATGTTTGCCTGCAGGAATAACCATTGCACGTAAAACGAAATTTGCCTGAACGTGTTCTGTCTCTTTCCCATCGATCAGGCTAATCCATCCTTTTGGATAATAAATCTCGGAAAAAACAGCCAATTGCGCGCCACCATTAACTGTCGCCTCGTATTTCAGGTAATTGGGTTTGTATTCTGTCAGTTTAATTTCTCCTTCTCCTGAAGCAGTTTTGAAGCCGCCCAATTCAGTTTCGAAGCGTTTATTCACAATGGCTGTCGATTTCGGATTGAAGTTTTTCAGCGACATTACCTCCTGATCGGCATTGTCAACCATTTTTACTTCTTTCACGAACCACGCATTGCCCAACGCGTGTGAATTTACCAGCGGTGGACTATTCAGGTCATAAATGTAATATTTGGTATTCAGCATGTTGATCACCGGTAATGTGTTGATCACCGAATCAATCAACTCAGGTTGTTTGAACCCGGCAATGAGGGTTTGCATTTCAGGGGTGATACCGTATGAAATCAATTCATTGTAGCGTTTCATCTTGGCGCCGTGATAACCGCCCAGCGACTTATGGAAATAAGAAGTACGTGCGTCGTTAAACGGATTTTGAAGGTTCAGCACCCGGTAATACAAGTTTTTGTCTTTCTTTATTTCCTTGTCAACTGTTGCCTCCTTAAAAGGAACAGCCACTTCCTTTTTAGAGGTGAAATGTCCGTTGTTGAAATACTTTTTGTTTACCGGCCACATATCGATCATGATGAGTGCAACCCATAAAACAATGGCATATTGTGCTTTAATTTTTTTGTTCCAGTATGCCCACAATCCGGCAGCAGCCAATGCTACAAATATAAAAGTGCGGAAAGCATCTGTGCGCAACGCGCTTTCACGGTCGGCCATCAAAGCGTCAATAAACTGTTGAGGATATCCTGCCTGCACGTACTGAGCATCTGTACTTCCGGAGAAACTACCGGCCATACCGGGCAACACAGCAAAAATAAGGGCAAGGCCCCCGGTGATTCCGAAAGAATATTTCAGGCCTTTCATAAATTCGGCATCACTGATTTTACGCTGATAAACCTCCTTGATTGCCAATACACCGAGCAAAGCCATGGAGAATTGCTGAATTACGATGATATTTTTAACATCCCTGAATTTATTGTATCCGGGGAAATAGTCGAGCATGAGGTTGGTTAATATTGAGAAGTTTTTCCCGAGAGACAAAAGCAATGAAAAGACGAATACCGCCAGAAGCCACCATTTGTCTTTGCCTTTCACCAGGAATAAACCAAGCACAAACAAGAAGCACAACACTGCGCCGAAATAGAACGGCGCACCCGAGATGGGCTGACTTCCCCAGTACATCGGCATCCCGCCTTCAACCATTTTTTTGGCGGGACCTGCACCCTGCGATTCGGCTAAGAATTTGTATGTTTCTGAACTTGTGCTTAACGATTCGCTCATGCCACCGCCTTTGAAACGAGGAATGAAAGCTGTCAAAGCTTCTCCCAAATCGTAGCTGTAATCAAGAATGTAATTATGATCGAGCCCGCTGGTTTTATTTTCATCGTTCAGGCTTAAATCAGACTGGCTTCTCATCGAATATTTGCCGTATTCGTAAGTCGTTGACAGGCGCGAATAGTTGGCGCCTACCGCAATAATCGCTGCAATAATTAACAGTACAGCCGTTTTTGCAAAATCGGGCAAGGTTTTTTCCCTGATGGCGAAAACCAGGTAAGTAATTCCAAGTATCAGCACCAGGATAGCCACATAATAAGTCATTTGCAGGTGGTTGGCACTTAACATCCAGGTCAGGCCCAGCGCGGCAATCAGACTGCCTCCGATTTTATTTTTCCTGAAAGCGAATAAAATTCCGGCAACAATGAGCGACATATAAGTTAGCGCGTGTGCTTTGGTCAAATGGCCGGTCACCATCACCACAAAAGTGAAAGTCATAAAACCATAAGCCAGACTGGCCGCAAAAGCCGTCCAGACACCAATATCAAGCAAAATGCACAATATGAAGAAAAATAGAAAACTGAAGGTGAGGATCATCACCGGCTGCGAAATGGCGGTAACTGCCCGTTGCACTTTGGCAAACAGTTCGCCCGGATACAAGGCCGAAGTAAGGTAAGCCGGCATTCCGGAGAACATGTTGTTCGACCAAAGCGCTTCTTCTCCGGTTGCCGCACGGTAATCCACAATTTCTTTGGCCATTCCCTTAAACTGGGCACCGTCAGAGCTTTGCAGCTTCTTCCCTTCCAAAACAGGTGAAAAATAAATAACGCTGATCACCAGAAACAGAACAACGGCCAGGATTGCTGGCCCTGATTTGTGCAGAAGGTTTTTTGTAGTCATATTATTTTCAGGAGTATATTATTAATTCGTATTTTCGTGCGAAGCAAAAATAAACCTTTTTAAGTCAATTACTAAAATAAATGGGCGTAATTAAAAGACAAACAATCAGGGGTTCGGCATATTCATACCTAGGCGTTGTAGTTGGATTTTTTACCACGGCACTTATTATGCCCAGGCTAATGTCTCAGGATCAAATCGGCCTCGTCAGCGTGCTGGTAGCGGTTTCTGCACTTTATGCACAATTTTCGACACTCGGGTTTACCAATGTAACAGCCCGTTTATTTTCCTATTTCAGGGACAAGGATAAAAATAACAATGGTTTTGTATTTCTTGCAGTTGTGGTCGGCATGGTGGGTTTTACCATTGCAATCATCAGTTTTTTTATTCTGAAACCGGGCATTGTTGAGAGCAATATTGAAAAATCGCCCCTTCTGGTGCAGTACATCTGGTATCTTGTTCCGCTCATTTTCTTCCGGATGTTTTTCCTGATTCTGGATACTTACAACAAAATGCTTTTCGATGCCACCACCGGCACCTTTTTAAGCGATTTACTTTACCGGATAGGAAACCTGTTTTTACTGATCGCTTTTTTCTTTCACTGGATCGACTTTACACAATACGTTTTTGGCTATGTGGTTATTCTTAGTTTTCCGGCAGTATATCTGGCTGGTCTGCTTATTTACCGGAAACAATTCAACCTGAAACCCAATCTTGAATTTATTCAGCCGCCACTCCGGAAGGAAATGATCAGCCTGGCCCTTTACGGAATTATCGGTGGGCTAAGTTCTGTGGCACTAACCAGCATCGATAAAATCCTGCTGAACGAATATTACAATCTTTCGATGACGGGAGTTTATTCCATCAGCTTTTTCTTTGGCTCCATCATCCTGATTCCCAACCGGGCACTCGGCAAAATTTCATCCACCATTATTGCCGATGCATGGAAAGACAACGACCTGGGAACAATTGACGATATTTATTATAAAAGTAGTATCAATCAACTGTTTGCCGGATTATTGCTCTTTATCCTGATGGTTACTAACCTTCACAACATCTTTAAAATTTTGCCTCCTGAATACAGCGGTGGCGAATGGGTAATTATCCTGATTTCGTTGTCGAACCTGATTGTTGCCTCAACAGGGGTCAGTGTTCAGATCATCAGCACATCGCACAAATACAAGGTTCAGACCTATTCACAAGGCGTGCTGGTAGTTTTGGTGGTTATTTTTTACCTGATTTTAATCCCGCTTTGGGGAATGAATGGCGCTGCACTCGCCTCCTTGTTCTCAATGGCACTTGCCTCGGCCATGCGTGTTTTTTATCTCAACTGGAACATGAAACTGTTTCCATTTCGTTTCACCCACCTCAAATGTGTGGCAATCGGAGTTCTGGCTTTTGCTGTTGGGAAAATCATCCCGGTTTTTGATCATTATATTATTGACTTATTCATCCGTTGTTCGGCAATTGGAGTGGTGTTTATTGGATTGAGTTATTGGTTCAATATTTCGGGAGATCTGAACCTGATAGCGGATAAATTCCTGAAATATATGCGAATCATTAAATAGAAAAAATTTAATGGATAGACAAATAATTAAAATAATGGTATCATCAACAGTCTATAGTTTTGAAAAAGACCTTCGACAGTTATGTGCCGCTATAGAAAGCTATAAAAGTCGTGAATATATATATATATATATATATATCAGGTGTTGAACAGTTGCATTGGTAGTATTTATGTGGCTCCCGGAGTTTCCGCTGCCAAAACAGGTAAATACTTCATCACTCATGAGGCATTAGCTAGAATAAAGAAAAAATGAAACACTTAGGAATCATTCTTCAAGCCCGAACCGGCTCCGCCCGAATGCCGGAGAAAGTGATCCTGCCTTTTTACCAGAATCAATCTATTCTGGATTTGCTGCTCGAAAAAGTGAAAAAAGCAGGCATTCCGGCAGTGCTGGCCACCACTGTAAATTCTTCGGACGACCGAATTTGTGATTTGGCCGGAAAACACTTTGTTCCGGTTTTCAGAGGTTCGGAAAACGATGTGCTGGAACGTTTTATTCAGGCAGCTCAACAGTTTGGATTCAGCAAAATCATCCGGGTTTGTGCCGATAATCCTTTTCTGGATTTAGCCGGAATGAAGACTTTAATTGCTGAATTCGAAAAGTCTGATGCAGATTATCTGGGTTTTCAGTTGGCCGGGAACAAACCGTCCATCCTCACCCACTTTGGGTTTTGGGCCGAAGCTGTCAGGCTCGATGCGCTGGAAAAAGCACAGCAATTGACATCCGAAAAGTTGTACCGAGAGCATGTTACCAATTTCATTTATGGCAATCCTATGTTGTTCAATGTTCATTTTATTCCGGCTGATCCCGTGGTTTTTATGCGCACCGATATCCGGATGACACTGGATACTCCGGAAGATTTCGAAATTCAGCAAAAAATATTTGCTGCAATCAGCAAGGAAAACCCTAATTTTGCCATTCGTGAAATCGTGAAATGGCTCGACTGCCATCCGGAGCTTCTGGAAAAAATGAAAACCGAAATCGGTAGAAATCAGAAATAGATACAAAATATGGCATATTCAACCTATATCATTGGCGAAATCGGACAGAACCACAATGGCGAAGTTGAAATTGCCAAAAAGCTGATCGATATGGTTACCGAACCGGTAATTGACAAGCTGTTCGGGCAGAAACTACGGCCAATGAACGCGGTGAAACTGACACGGCGTGATTTGAAAGAGGAACTTTCAGCATCAGAAATGCACCGTCCTTACGAGAATCCCAATTCCTTCGGAAAAACTTATGGTGAGCACCGTGCCGTTCTGGAACTAAATGACGAACAGCACTTTGAGGTGTTCAGGTATGCCAAAGCAAAAGGGCTCGAATTTGTTGAAACCCTTTGTGCAAAGGGTTGTTTGTCGATGTTACGGCTTTTTACGCCCGACCGGCTGAAAGTTGCTTCGCGCGACCTCACCAACCTTCCGCTGCTGGAAGCCATGGCCGAAACAAAAATCCCGATCATTCTTTCGACCGGTATGACCGGCGAGAAGGAGTTGGACGATGCGCTCGATACCATCACAAAATACCATTCCAGCATCAGCATTCTGCACTGTTTGTCGCAGTACCCCTCCGAGTATCAAAATATCAATCTGCTTACTGTTCCATATTTGAGAAATCATTATCCGCAGTTTAGGATTGGTTATTCCGATCATTCCATTGGAATCCTGATGCCTGCTGTTGCAGTTGGAATGGGCGCTGAAATCATCGAAAAGCACATCACCCTTGACCGGAACATGAAAGGTACCGATCATCGCGGATCGCTCGAACCGGAAGGAATCTGGCGCATGGTGCGCGACATTCGCAATACCGAATATGCCATAGGCGATTACGGAATTTTTATCAGCGATAAAGTGGAGGCAACACGTATAAAACTGGAACGTTCCATAGCATCTTTACGTACGATCGCAGCAGGTGAAATCATTACAGAAAGCGATCTGCACCTGCTCAGCCCGGGAGACGGTTTTAAATGGGTTGAAAAAGATAAAATAGTCGGGAAAAAAGCACTTGCTGCGATTCCGGCCAACGAAATAATTTACTCTGAAATGCTTGAAAAATGAAACGAGCCATTAAAGATAACTTCACTTTAAATTTCACGATTATTGATGGCGAATTTCATGTGGCAATTAAAAAACAAATTATTAGCACATGAAGATAAAACTGGTATTGACCGATATTGACGGGGTTTGGACAGACGGTGGGATGTACTACGACCAAACGGGAAACGAATTAAAAAAATTCAATACGACCGACAGTGCGGGAGTTGTTTTTCTGCAATTGCTCGATATTCCGCTTGGGATCATCACCGGCGAAAACACCAAGATCGTATGGCGGCGTGCCGAGAAACTGAAGATCAACCACTTGTTTATCGGGGTAAAAAACAAACTTGAAACAGCCGAAAAACTTTGTGCCGAACTGCAAATTTCGCTTCAGGAAGTTGCATACATTGGCGACGATTTAAATGATGCCATGCTGCTGAAAGCTGTCGGATTTGGCGCTGTTCCGGCCAATGCGCCCAGCTACATGGAAAAATATGCCAAGATAAGGCTTGCCAAAAAAGGCGGGGAAGGAGCTTTTCGTGAATTTGTTGAACTAATCCTCACAAAAGAAAACCTGCTCGATACTGCCATCCAAAAATACCTGAAAGCTACTTTGCAGAAGTAGAAGGTAGGGTTCGCACCGAAAAGTCAACCGATGAATATTTTATGGTTACAGATTCATCGGATGACTAAGTTCGGATGACTATACACAAAAGAGTATCATGCTGACTTTGGCAAACTGCTTTTTGTTACACCCAAAGTCTTCGGGAGTTTTGAAACTCCCGAAGACTTTGGGTGTAATCTTTTTTAATAAAAAATATCCTGCTAAATTGCGTCTGGCTACATAAATCAAACGACTTATGATTGCAGAATCATTTTTTGTATAGAATCATTTTCCCATTTTGCCTTGACAAAAACCATTAACAATGTTGTCTTTTGCCAGTATTTGAAATCACTAACTTCTTTGCTTCAGAGCCTAAATAAAGTCGTTTTTGCCTTTCATCAAGGTGAGGCAACATTTCTGCTATTGCAATTTTAAGTTTTTCCATACCTCAAAGATATGAAATTATTTATTGCAATAAACCATTAATGTAAAAGTTATTTATGGGCAAGCACTTAATACTTCATTCGCCTTCTATTTCTACGAAGGGTGCCTTAATAAATAAGGTTTTTTCTTATTTTAGTGACGGGGCGACTCCGAGTCGCCCCGTCACTAATCCTGTATTCCTTTATATGCCACGAAACAATTATTTTCAGTTCAAACAATTCAGGATTATTCAGGAGAGGTCGGCCATGAAAGTAGGTGTCGATGGTGTTTTGCTGGGTGCATGGGCAAACGTGTCAGGTGCTGAGCGTATTCTTGATGTTGGTACAGGCACGGGATTAATTGCCTTGATGATGGCACAGCGAAATCCTGATGCACATATTGATGGGGTGGAAATCGAACCGGAAGCTTTTCAGGAAGCTCTTTTTAATGTTGAGCAATCACCCTGGCCTGAACGGATTCAGCTTGAATTGTGCTCATTTCAGGAATTTGCAGAAAAGTCGCATTTGAAATATGATTTAATCGTAAGCAATCCGCCGTATTTCACCCACGGCCACAAGGCGCCACACGAAAAACGGGCAACTGCAAGGCATTCAGATTCGTTGCCGCTAAATAGTTTGATTTCATGGGCACTTGGTTTACTAAATGGTACCGGAAAAATAGCTTTGGCGCTGACAATCGATAGCCTTCAGGAGTTAACACAATTGGCATTTTCGAATGATCTGTTTATTTCCCGAATCTGCCATGTCAAGCCAAATCCTCAAAAGCCGGTTTTTCGGATACTGGCCGAATTAACCAATTCTGAATGTACTTTTCAGGAAGAAGAATTGATGATCGAATTCGAAAAACACCACGATTACACCCCGGAATACAAAGAATTGACAACGGATTTTTACCTTAAATTCTGAAATCGAATCAAACCAGAAACATAAACTGGCTGTAAGTTTTTTCCATTCTGGTGGCAAACCGGTCGATTGAATTGTGATCTATTCTTGAAAAACTTTCGTTCACTTTTGCATTTTTTTTAACCAGCATCCGTTCAATGAAATTCATCTTATCAAAGTTGAATTCTCCTCCAAAAATGGCTTCGGTCTTTGCCATTTGATGCAATTCTTCCGGAAAAGCATTTTTGATCTGTTCGCGGGCAATTTCTGGTTCGTACATGCAACATATAAAAAGGCCAATTTCTTTGGTTGCCAAGGCTTCCATGTTGGCGGTACAAAAATCCCTGACCCTTTTCTGAATTTGTCCGGCATGTATCGATCCTCCAATAATAACCCTGTCGGAATCGACAATTGGTGGTGATGGGTTTTGGCGTAATTATCAAGATTTTTTGTTGAAAAAATAAAACAATAATTTTGCTGGATGGTTAATTGCAATGTTATCTTTCCATAGACAAAAGACATATTTGTCTGAAATAAAAATAAACGGTATTTTTGCCCTCCAAATTGGAAAACCATGATGAGTTTAATAAAGCACGACATAAAGATTGACGAAAGTTTTTACAAGATTGAAAAAATCAGGCATTTGACAGGCGAAACCTTTTCTCTGAAATTGCCTCGGTCCCGGTTCTCTTTTCAGGCAGGACAGCATCTTTCTCTGGGAATTCACGGCGATTATCAAAGCAGGGAATACTCGATTTACAGCGGTGAAAACGACGAGAAACTGGAAGTTCTGGTAAAAGAAGTTGACAATGGCTATTTTACCCCCAAGCTCCGCAAGCTGAAAGCAGGCGATTTGGTAGAGATTCACGGTCCTTTCGGAAAATTTGGAATGGAAACCAAAGTTGCCCTGACCGGTAAATTTGTTTTCATAGCCAGCGGTACCGGTATTGCGCCATTCAGGAGCATGGTCCGTACTTATCCTGACATTGATTACACGCTGATTCACGGCGTTCGTCATGCAACCGAAGCCTACGACCGTCACGAATACGCAAGCGACCGGTACGTAGCTTGCACGAGCCGCGACCCAAATGGAACTTATCACGGTCGTGTGACTGGATATTTAAAAAACTGTACTTTCGCTCCCGAAACGGATTTTTACCTTTGCGGAAACAGTGACATGATTTTCGACGCGCTTGAAATCCTGAAAGAAAAAGGTTTTGAACGCGACCAAATTCACTGCGAAGTTTATTTTTAGAAAAATATGAAATACCACTTGATTACATTGGGTTGCCAGATGAACCTTTCGGACAGCGAGCGCGTGAGTGCCGTACTCGAAAATATGGGTTACGAAAGGACTGAAAACGAGGAAGAAGCCAATTTGCTTGGTATGCTGGCTTGTTCGGTGAGGCAAAAACCCATCGATAAAGTTTACAACAAAATCGCCCAATGGAACCGATGGAAGAACAAACGCAACCTGATCACCTTTGTTTCTGGATGTTTGTTGCCAGCCGATAAGGAAAAATTCCTGAAAACGTTTGACCTGATATTTCAGATGAGCGAACTGTCGCAACTTCCGGAATTGATTCGCGAATACGGAATTGTTACTCCTGCAGGACTTCGGTCGCCACAACCGGTAATGCCCAAAAACGAGCACATTGCCGAAATGTGGCACATCAAACCCAAATACCAATCGACTTACGAAGCTTTTGTGCCGATACAAAACGGATGCGATAAATTCTGCACCTTTTGCGCTGTCCCTTATACCAGAGGTCGCGAAGTTTCAAGGCCTTCTGCTGAAATAATCGAAGAAATCCGTCATCTGGTGAATCAGGGTTACAAATCGATCACGCTTTTGGGACAAAATGTGAATTCTTACGGACTGGATAAAAATGGCGAAGAAATCAACTTCGCAGAACTGCTTAGGCAGATTGGCCAATATGGCAAAACTTCCGGAGAGGAATTTTGGGTATATTTCACCTCACCGCACCCGCAGGACATGAACCGCGAAGTGATCGAAGTAGTTGCCGCCTATGATTGTCTGGCCAAGCAAGTTCACCTGCCCATGCAAAGTGGCGACGAGCGCGTGCTGATCATGATGAACCGGCGGCATTCGATGGACAAATACCGCCGGATTGTGGGCGACATTCGCGAACTGATTCCCCAGGCTACTTTGTTTACCTATATTATTGTTGGATTTTCAAGCGAAGGCGAACCCGAATTTCAGAATACGGTGACTGCCATGAACGAATTCCATTTCAACATGGCCTATATTGCAATGTATTCGCCGCGTCCCGGAGCCGCTAGTTTCAGGTGGGAAAACGAGGTTTCGGCTGACGATAAAAAAGATCGCCTGCACCGGCTTTCAGAAGTATTGAAAAATCATTCCAGAGAATACAATGAAACCCTGGTTGGAAGAACTATGCGTGTTTTGATCAATGGGACCGACCGTAAAACGGGCTTTTCAACCGGACTGACCGAAGGCAAGCTCATAGTTCGTCTCGATCGCAGCGACACCTCATTGATGGGAAAAATTGTGGATGTGGAAATTACCTCGGCAGCCGATTTTTCGATGAGCGGTGAATTGTTGGTTTTAGCCCACCATTAATAATTCAATTCCATTCCTGTCTGCCCATTTTTTCAGCCCATTTTTTGTTTTGGCAATTGCCAGCAAGAAGCCGCCACCACCAGACCCCAACAGTTTTATGAAAACCTGCTCGTTTAGCGCTTCTGAAATTATAGCATGAAAATTCTCGGGTATCATTCGCTGGAAATGCTGCAATTGAAAGTTGATCAACTGTTCAAGAAAAAGAAAGAAAGCTTGCTGATTGCCGTTCAGCAACGATTTGATACAGCAGTTGTTGGCCGGAACAAGCTGCTTGTCGAAAGCCAGTTCAAACTCCGGAAAATTCAAACGTTCGATAAAATGCTGAACAAGAGGACCGGTGGCTCCGGTGGTTCCCGTGTCAATCAACGCGAACGACAAACCCGTTTGGGCCAGATCGATTTGAACCGGATGGATATTTTTTTTTGAATCGATCAGCATCGGCTTGTTCAAATATGAAACCAGCGGATCAATGCCCGAACTTTTTCCATGAAAGTAGCTTTCCAATAAAGCAAAATCAACCTTCAGCAATTCAGGCGTAAGTTCAATTTCAGGAACAGGACCGGCAGCATAACGGCTGAAAAGCGCTGCTACCAATGCTCCCGAACTTCCAACACCATATTGCTGCGGAATATTGGAGTTGAAATACAATCCTCTTTCAAGATCAATTTCCAGGTTTTCCAGTTGGAAAGAAAAATGCAGTTTTTGTCTCTCTTCACCAGTTCTCAGATGTTCGTAAAACTTACGGATTTCGGCAGTACTTGACTGATGCGAGTGATCGGTGTCAAAATCAAGACAACCTGAAAACCGATTGAATGGAACCGACAGTGCCTTTGCACCGAACATCAGTCCGTATTCGCCAAAGAGAAGGAGTTTTGAGTTAAAATTAAAAGCCCCATCCCCAACCCTTCCCCGAAAGGGAAGGGAGCTGTCTGGCGAAGATTCTGAAAGTAGGTTCATTTAATTGCTGTTTATCAATGTCAAAGAATCAATCTGCAAGTGTCAGTTCTTTAATCCCCCTCCTTAGGAGGGGTTGGGGGAGGCTTCTATTCTCACCGGTCCTTTTCCGATCCGGTCGTCGATCCACTTTCCGTTTTCACAGAAATCCAGCAGTGCACGTTCAATGAAAGCTTTTACATCCAGTTCGTCCTTTTTAAAATAAAGCAAATGAATGTTTGGCCCCGCATCGATCGTAAATGAAACCGGTATTTTTGCTTTTTCACGAAACCTCCTGATCCGGCTGATCAGCTCCAGACTGTTGGGTTTCAGCAATAAAAACGAAGGATTGGAAGTCATCATCATGGCGTGCAAGCTCAAGGCTTCGTTTTCAACCACTTCAATAAATTTTTCCTGATTTCCGGTAAGCAGTGCAAGGTACAACTCATTTATATTCTGATGTGCCTGTGCGATTCGTGAACGTTGATAAATATGCTCGTTCATCAACTCATGGCCAAGAGAACTTGAGACTTTCTTGGTGCTCGAATCAACCATCAGAATAGCATCACGAAGCCCGTAAAATACGGGGTGGATTCCTTCATAAACCATAATTGCATGTTCGTCACTGCACGATTCAAACAATTGTGTTTGTCCCCAAATGGAAAAACCGGGATACACCGACCGGCAGGCGCTTCCACTTCCCAGTCTCGCCAGTTCCGATGCTTTTAGCCATAAATCAGGGTGGTCAGGTTCTCTTCCTGAAATGGCAAAATCGATTTCGGCCAGGCACAACGCCAATGCGCCAAACGACGATGCTGACGAAGCAATTCCGGCCGAATGTGGAAAACTGTTATGGCTGTGAATCCTGAATTTATATTTATTGATCCACGGCATTTGGGATGCAACATGGTTGAGATATTTTTCAATCCGCTCGCTAAAATCGCTGGCGACACCCTCAAAATAAAACTCCACTTTCCGGTCGCCTTCCTTTAGTAACTCCACCGAAGTTTCGGTATAGGCATTCTGAAGCACAAAACTCAATGATGGGTTCATTGGTTTTTGGAAATCACGTTTGCCCCAGTATTTCACCAGCGCTATGTTCGACGGACATTGCCATTTGCTTGCCCAATGGACATGTTTTATTGTTCCGGTCATTGGTTTTCCCGTTTTAGGATCAAATCGTTCCATCTAAAAATAGTGGTTAATCCTCTATTATCAAAATATTTTTTTACTCCTGAAAAAGGCTGTGCCGCCGAAATCAGGTAAAAATCGCCGCCCCAGGCTCCCAATGATTTTATCTCGCCTTCGAAGTTATTGAAAAATTGCTCTTTTACAGGTGTTTGGCCAATCAGCGCGCCAACTATCTTTTCGTGCTGCCTAATTAATTGGTTGAAATATTTTTGATCGCGGCAGCCTGCAAACTCGTCTGACAAAGCCGAAACCTCCTCAATCAACCTGTCAGGAACTTTCGTTTCCTTCAGGAAGGCTTTCACTTCAGAGCTTGTTTTTTTCTTTTTTCCTGAATAAACCAGAAACAGTTGATCCGCAAATGGATAATCCAGTAAAATAGGTTCAGCCGGTTTATTCCTGACATAAAAAATCGGTCCGTCAGCATTTGCACAGGCAATGTCAAATCCTGAACCATTAAAAATCAGTTTGTCCAGGATAAATGGATCATCGACACCAGCCCATCGCGAAAGCAGGCTGATCAACGTGCTGCTGCTGCCAAAACCCCATTCAGGATTGGCATCCAGCGAAGTTTCGAGTTTTGTTCCGGCTTTTGGATGAAAGGTTGGATTCAGTGTTTTGACGGTCTGAAATATTTTACTGAGCGTTGACGCTTTTTCAAAATGATTGGTGGCAATTACCGAAAAATCGGTCGGGTTCAGTTTGCACGAAAACCAGACTTTTCCATCGTAAAAAGCCTGCCAGCCAATGCAGTTCGAAGTCAATCCATCGTGTACAGTCAACTGCTGGCCGAGCTTCAATGGCAATGCAATGGCCTTTGCACCGTGAAGAACGAAATACTCGCCAGTTAAAAGCAGCTTTCCGTTTGCGTGATAGGAGGAAGGATTAGACAATAGATATTTTGTGTTTTATAGCCCGTAGGGCTTTTGGTATTGTAGAAAATTTGGATCATTTAGAAACTTTACCGCGTAGCGGTTAAACTTCGTTTAATTAAAAAATTCGAATAAATATTGTTCTTCAAATTCGATTTCATATCTGTTCAGAAATTCTAAATACTCTTCTCTAAATGTTCGTTTTTTGTGATGTTTCTCCTGATTTTTAATGTAATCATACACGCTTTCAATCTGAGATTTACCATAAGAAAATCCACCATATCCTTCTTGCCATTCAAATTTACCGGGGAAAAATTTTTGTCCGTTGATAAAGATACTTGAACTTCTTTTTAATTCTTTGACTGTTTCTGAAATAGCAATTTTAGGGTTTAATCCTAAAAATAAATGAACATGATCATTAACACCATTGATCATTATCGATTTATGTCCAAGATTTGTTGTTATTCCACTTAAATATTCAAAAATCCGTGGACGGATTTGTTCAACCAATAAGCGGTCTCTGTGCTTTGGGCTAAAAACTAATTGAACGTAGAATTGGGTAAAAGTTCCAGGTTTCATAGGAATGATTTTTCGATCAATTTAAAGAATTTTAAATATATTTTACTCATCCATTGGCAACTTTAACCGCTACGCGGTAATGGATTGAGGGTTGCATTTTTTGCTACAATACTAAAACCGCTACGCGGTAAATTAAGTGAACAACAAACATCACAGTATCAATTTTACCAATAAACTTCCATACCTAGGATTCAAGACTTTTCCAATACTCCTCAACTGCCGAAAACGACACTGTTTTATCCTGAAAATAAGTTTGAATTTTAGCCCTTTTTTCTTCCGGAATATTTAGGTGGTTCAGGATGTTGCTCAGGTGCATTTTCATGTGCCCCTGCTGGATTCCGACTGAACCCAAGGCTTTGACTGCGCCAAAGTTGGATGCCAATCCTGCCACTGCCAGATACATCATCAATTCGGGAGCTGAAGGATTGCCAAGTATCCGCATCGCAAGTTTGGCCAATGGATGCACTGCTGTTAGTCCGCCAACCACCCCGACTGCCATTGCAAGTTCGATACTGAACCGTAACTTCCCATCCTGAAGCCTGGCATCTGTCAGCCCGCTGTAATGTCCGTTGCGGGCCGCATAAGCATGGCCGCAAGCTTCGATGGCCCGAAAATCGTTTCCGGTTGCCACAGCCAAAGCGTCAATCCCATTAAAAATACCTTTGTTGTGGGTCACCGCCCGCGAAACATCCGCCTGCGAAATACGGATGGCCTGTACAAATTTTTCAGCAAAAAAAAT
>JANONW010000033.1:0-2163 GCA_031421065.1 Prolixibacteraceae bacterium | reverse complement strand
CCCCGGTTAATATTTTTTCTTTTGTCAATCATGAAAACAGATTTTGTATTATCATCCTTCCATTCTTCCAATCTTCCATCCTTCCTTTTATTTGTTTGTAAATTCTAAAATCGAATTGGTGATGTGTTTTAAAGTTTCTTCGTCAAGTTCGGTGTGCATCGGCAAAGAAATCACCGAAGCGCAAAGTTTTTCTGTAACTGGATATTTTTTGCCTTCATTGATTTCATTCTTATATGCTTTCTGCGAATGAAGCGGCACAGGATAATATATCATAGCAGGAATTTCTTTTGATGCAAGATGTTCTCTAAGTTTATTTCTATCAACTCCATTTAGCGTCAACGTATATTGATGAAATACGTGAGAGGAATTTTTTGCTCGAATAGGAATTTTAATTTTTGGATTTCCAGAAAATGCTTTGTCGTAATACGCTGCGGCTTTGTTTCTTGCAGAGGCAAACTTGTCGAGATATTTCAGTTTCACTTTTAGTATAGCCGCCTGAATTGAATCTAACCGTGAATTCACTCCAAGAATTTCATAGTGATATTGAACGCTCTGCCCGTGGTTGACAATCATTCTGCATTGCTTCGCCAGCTCATCATCGTTGGTATAAAGTGCACCGCCATCTCCGTATCCACCAAGATTTTTTGAAGGGAAGAAAGAGGTGGTGCCGATGTCTCCAATTGTTCCCGCTTTCTTTTTTGTTCCGTCAGAAAAAATATAATCCGCACCAATTGCCTGCGCGGTATCTTCAATTACAAATAAATTATTTTTTTTCGCCAGAGCAAGAATTTCTCCCATATCGGCACACTGACCAAAGAGATGAACAGGAATGATTGCTTTTGTTTTCGGAGTGATTGCTTTCTCAATTTCTTGTACATCTATATTAAATGTATCGGCATCCACATCCACAAGAACAGGAACTAATCCGAGAAAAGCAATGGTCTCCACCGTTGCGGCAAAAGTAAAATTCGCGGTGATGACTTCATCTCCTTGTTTCAATCCAAGCGCCATCATCGCAATCTGCAAAGCATCTGTTCCGTTGGCGCAGGGAATCACATGCTTCACGCCCAAATATTTTTCCAAATCCGATTGAAATTCTTTTACAGCAGGACCATTAATAAAGCGCGAAGTAAGAATGACTTCCTGTATGGCAGAATCAATTTCAGGTTTGATTTTTTCATACTGGCTGGCGAGGTCAACCATTTCTATTTTTCTTTTCTCTTTCACGGAATTTTGCATACTGTTCAATTAGTAGATGGCGAATATACGAATGAAACTTTTATGCAAGGCGCTGATGAAATGTAGGGCGTATGTCGATAAGTGAAACTTTCAAAATAACTTCCCCATAATTACAAATAAATTCGGGAATAATCGAATGAGAAAAAAAACGAATGACGAACAACCGAACATTCGAACAATCGAATGACGAATGAAAATACAAGGGCTGTTTGTTCGATTGTTCGTAAATCGAATGTTCGGTTGTTCGTCATTCTGTATCTGGGTTTGTTTTTTGCTGAAGTTATTTTGGAAATATCACTAAGGTAATAAGGTTGCAGCACTCCAATGAGCCATTTCTTCTTGCGTAAGTCCTATTAACATTTGTTCATAACCCTGTTACTCAGCGGTGGATAATTACCTGTTGTTTTTTATTTAGTTTACGATACCTTTAGTCGGTGAAACGACAACGCTCGACAACGCTCGCCCTATGCCTATCCTCGAATAAGGATAAACTTTCTACAAGTTTATCGCAACTATTTTCTTCCCAACCTGCCGGGCGGTCAGGCAGAGTACGGCTTTTTATATTCAGCACTCAACTTTTGGCATTCAGTTCTCAACTTTTATCTTTCAGAATTCGACTTTGGGCGTTCATATCACAACTTAGGTCGTTCAGAACACAACTTAAATCGTTCAGAACTCAACTTAGGTCGGCAATAGTTGAGTTATTGGCGGCAAAAGTAGAGTTCATAGAAGCAAAAGTTGAAAATCAAATAAAAAAAGTTACTCAATTACCTAATTACCCAATCAACCAATTAACCAAATCACAATGGCAAATTTCAGCGTAACAATTCCAATCAATCCCGATGAACTAATCGGGCTGAGTCAAAGAAACCTGGCAAAGCACGCCCTTGATGGCGGAGGCAGCCCGCTTAATCCGCTCAACAT
>JANONW010000032.1:0-7304 GCA_031421065.1 Prolixibacteraceae bacterium | reverse complement strand
CCGACTTGAAAGGATGGCATGTACAATACAATATTGTTTCGCGGGATACCCTTCTGGCTGCCAAAAAGGATCCGGAAAAGTATCGCGATCTTATCGTCAGGGTTGCAGGGTATTGCGCCTTTTTTACTACCTTGTCGCCTGACACGCAGGATGATATTATTGCGCGTACCGAACAATCACTTTAAAATCTGAACATGAAAAAAATACTCTGTGGTGTTGACATCGGAGGCACCAAATTGTCGGTTGCATTGGTTGATATTTCAGGAAAAATAATTGATGTTTCCATAGATTTTGATCATGCTGATAAGTCGGAGCAAGGGTTGACCGATCAGGTGAGCACTAACATCAGGAAGTTGCTTCAGAAGAATAACTTGCAGGAATCTGATTTGATTGGTATTGGAATTGGCTGTGCCGGGCACATCCGGTTTAAAGATGGGGTAATAATCACCACATCAAATCTGAAAGGATTTAAAAATTATCCGTTGCGCGATGCCGTTCAGGCTAGTTTTAAAGTGCCTGTAATTCTCGATAACGATGCCAATGCACAGGCTTTCGGGGAATTCAGGTTTGGTGCCGGCAAGGGATACAACGATATGGTATTTCTGACCATCAGTACTGGTATCGGCGCCGGAATCATCATTAATAATCGCCTGTATCGTGGCCTGACAGGTACAGCCGGGGAATTTGGCCATACCATTGTTGAACCTGAAAGTGAACTGACCTGTACCTGCGGGAACAGGGGCTGTCTGATGTCGGTTGCCTGTGGGATGGCGCTTCCACATCTTTTTCAGAAAAAATTAAAGGAAGGAATGGTCTCCAACCTGCAACTTCCCGCCGATTTTGATTATTCAAAAGTGGATGGAAAATTACTGAAACGTGGGCTTCGGATGGATGATCCACTTTCGAAATCGATCATTGCCGACAGCGGAAGGTATGTCGGGATAGGTATTTACAACATTTTCCAGGCCTTAAATCCGCCATTGATTGTGTTGGGGGGCGGACTTCTGAGCTGGGGCGATTTTTATATGGACCAGGTTCGGGCAACTTTTAATGAATATGTCCGCGATATGATTTTCGACCCGATTGATATCCGGGTCTCTGAAATAGGTTGTCATGCCGGGGTAATAGGCGCCGCATCTTTAGCATTGGAGACATGTTGAACGAAAGGCAAAGCAAAATATTAAATCTTCTGAGCCGCGATGATCTGACTTCAGTTATTGAACTTTCATCCCAACTGAACGTATCCTCGGTAACCATCCGGCAGGACCTGAATTTTCTTGAAGGTGAGGGACTTTTGCGAAGAATTCACGGCGGTGCGGTACTTAAAGATGCTGATGACCTTTCAATCCGTCTGGGAGTCAACTACGATAAAAAGCTACGAATAGCAAAAAAGGTAGCTGGTTTAGTCAGGGAAGGTGAAACGGTTTTAATCGAATCGGGCTCTACAAACGCTTTATTGGCCAGAGAGTTGATTAAAAAGAATGTGACCATTATTACGACGAATGTCTATATTGCCCGACAGTTCAGGAATAACGATCAGGCCAGTATTATTTTGCTTGGAGGAACTTATCAGCAAAAAAGCGAAAGCCTGGTGGGAAAAATCACCAAAGTCAGCCTTGATCACATTAATTTCGATAAAGCATTTATCGGTATCGACGGTTATACTTCGAAAGCCGGATTTACCCTTCGTGATCTTTTCAGGGCAGAAATATCAAGCTACATCATCAAAAAATCTTGCGATGTATTTATCGTTTCCGATTCAACGAAATTCGGAAAAACTGAATTGACCAATATTTGCTATCCGGCAGATATCGTGCATGTTGCAACGGATGAAGAACTCGATTCCAGTTTTAAAGAGGAATTTTTAGCTGCCGGAATCGATTTAATTCTCGCCTAAGAAGTATTCAAAATTTCTTTAAAATCCTGTCTGTCAGGTTTGTATTTCAACACTGATAGTGCGGGAAAATTGCCCGGTTGCCGAATTGTTCAGAATTTAATACATTTTAATCCTTTTTTAATCGTATTTTAATGATAATCAGGCAAGAGGCGTGAACCATTCGGCTGTTTGATTGGTTGAACTGGTATAAATTTCATGAATACCAGTTTTCAATTTTATCTAATTCTATATTTATGGTTTCATCCTCTATCTTCAGACTATCGAATTCTTTTGCGTTCTCTTTAATAATCAGTTCTTTAATCTCCTGCAATCAAAAACCTACGCTTTTTGAGCAGATCAAATCTTCCAAATCCGATATTCATTTTAATAACCTGATTATTGAAAATGATTCGATCAATCAGTTGGATAACGGAAATGTATTTAACGGGGGTGGGGTAGGCATTGGCGATTTTAACAACGACGGATTACCTGATATTTATTTTACCGGAAATCTTACTTCTAACAAGCTATACCTGAACAATGGAAATTTTTCATTTCAGGATGTAACTGATGAGGCAAAAGTTACAGGAGAAGGAAAATGGAGCAGGGGAGTGGCTGTAGTGGATATTAACAACGACGGCTGGCAGGATATTTATGTTTCGGCAACAATCTGGAAAAATGCTGAAAAAAGAAAAAATATCCTATATATCAATCAGGGTGCAGATGCCGACGGTGTACCGCATTTTACGGAAATGGCTGCCGAATATGGGCTTGACGATAACTCGCATACCACGCAGGCTGCGTTTTTTGATTACGACAACGACGGCGACCTGGATGTTTACTTAACCGTAAATGAGATTGCTGACCGGAATTCTCCATATGTTTTTCATCCGGTAGTGAATGACGGTTCCAATTCAAGCACTGGTAAATTATTCAGGAACGATTGGAACAGTTCATTGAAGCATCCGGTTTTTACTGATGTCTCCAAACAAGCCGGAATTCAGACTGAAGGCTATGGAAATCAGGCCAGTATTACTGATATCAATCAGGATGGATGGAAGGATATTTATGTGAGCAACGATTACCTCTCGAACGATTTGCTTTGGATCAATAACCGGAACGGAACCTTTTCGGAGATGCTTTCTTTCGCGTTTAAGCATACTTCGAACAGCGCGATGGGAAACGATGTAGGCGATATCAACAACGATGGCCTGATGGATTTCATTACGCTTGATATGAACCCGGAAGACAATTACCGGAAAAAAATGATGCTTCCCCCGGCCAGCTACCAGTTCTTTCAAAATTCGGAACAGTTTGGCTACAATTACCAATACATCAGGAATACCGTGCAACTTAATCAGGGGATGCGACCCGATCTGCCGGATTCAACCCGAATCCCGGTCTTTGGAGAAATCGCCTATTTTGCGGGTGTTGAAGCTACCGACTGGAGCTGGGCACCACTTTTAACTGATTTTGACAACGACGGATACAACGATTTATTCATTGCGAACGGCTTTCCACGTGATATTACCGACCGTGATTTTGGAATGTTCCGAAGCAAAGCCTGGGCAACCACTTCAAAAGCTGAAATCCTGAAACAGATTCCGGAGGTGAAAATTCATAATTACCTTTATAAAAACAATGCGGACCTCACTTTTACCGATATGTCGCTGAAATGGGGTTTGTCGGAACCAACATTCTCAAATGGAGCTGCTTATGCCGATTTCGACAATGATGGCGACCTCGATCTGGTGGTTAATAACATTAACCATGAAGCTTCTTTATACCGGAATAATTCCAGAGAGCTAAACAAGGAAAAGAACCACTTTTTTCAGGTTCAACTACAGGGAGACTCTTTAAACAGAAACGGAGTGGGCGCATGGATTGAGATTTATTACGATCAGGGTAAAAAGCAAGTTTGGGAAAATTCACCTTACCGCGGATATCTTTCAACTGTTGAACCCAGAGCACATTTTGGTTTGGGAAGTATTTCAAAACTTGATTCGCTGGTTGTTCGCTGGCAAAACGACAAAAAAGAACTGTTCAGGGATGTTGCTGCTGATCAGATTTTGAAAGTAAGTATAAAAGATGCTTCTCTTAAGGATTCCTGGGCACAAAAAGAGCCTGTGAAAAATGTACTATTTAAAGATGTAACCGCCTCTTCAAAAATTAGTTATGTGCAGAAAGAAACCGATTTTGTTGATTTTAATATTCAAAAATTAATTCCGCATAAATTCTCGGAATACGGGCCGGCCCTGGCTTCGGGGGATATAAACGGCGATGGCCTTGACGATCTCATTTCAGGAGGTTCGGCTGGAAACAGCGCTCAGATTTTCCTTCAGAAAAAAGATGGAACATTCAGTCAGAAATCATTGATTTCAGATTCAAAACTTTCATCCAAAAACTGGGATGATATGGGAATCCTGCTTTTTGATGCCGATACGGATGGTGATCAGGATTTGTATGTGGTTTCAGGAGGATTTGAAAATGATCCGAATTCGCCCAGTTACAGCGATCATTTTTATGTGAATGACGGCATGGGAAATTATACTGAAAAGGAGAATATATTTCCTGTAAACTACGCCAGCAAAGCCTGTGTTCGGGCTGCGGATTTCGACAAAGATGGCGACCTCGACCTTTTCGTCTCCGGAAGGGTCGATCCGTGGAATTATCCAAAACCTGTTTCCAGTTTTATCTACAGGAATGATTCAAAAAATGGAAAAGTAAATTTTTCTGATGTTACTAAAGAAGTGGCGCCGGGCTTGATCAATGCCGGTTTGGTTTGTGACGCCCTTTTTACCGATTTTAATAACGATGGCTGGACTGACTTGATCCTGACAGGAGAATGGATGCCGATTACCTTTCTTGCGAACGAAAAAGGTATTTTTAAAGATGTAACAGCTTCATCAGGTATCAGCAATCATACAGGCTGGTGGAACAGCATTTCAGCCGGTGATTTCGACAACGATGGCGACATGGATTATGTGGTAGGCAACCTCGGGCTGAATTCCTTCTTCCGGGCCTCAGAAAAGTATCCGGCTTCAATCATTTCAGGCGATTTCGACAACAATGGCAGTTACGATGCTTTTCCGTCGCTTTACCTCGTTACCAGCCTGCAGGATTCTGCCATGAAGAATTTTCCGGCCCATGGCAGGGACGATTTGGTCAAGCAGATGATCCGTACTCGTGTGAAATTTCAGAATTACAAATCATTGGCCGTATCAACCATCGACCAGTTGTTTCCTGAAAAACAATATCAGGGGGCATTGAAACTTCAGGCAACCGATTTCAAATCATCGTTTTGCAGAAACGACGGAAATAATAAGTTTATCTTGATTCAATTGCCTTCTCCTGCACAATTTTCTGCGGTTAACGGCATGGTTACCGATGATTTTGACGGCGATGGCAACCTTGATGTCCTGATCAACGGGAACGATTATGGAACTGATGTTCTGGTCGGACGATACGATGCTTCAAACGGGCTTTTGCTCAAGGGAAACGGGCATGGCGACTTTTCTGCACTTTCATTTTCCGAAAGTGGGATTTTTATCCCGGGAAATGGAAAAGCTTTGGTAAAACTCAGAAGTTCAGGAGGAAAATACCTGGTTGCTGCCGCTCAAAACAGAGGCCCGTTGAAGGTATTTGAACTTGAAGGGAAAAACAGAATGGTTCCTGTTAAGCCTGATGACACTAGCGCAGAGTTGTCGTTTAATAATGGCGCCACCCAAAAGCAGGAATTCAGTTATGGTTCCTCATTCTTGTCACAATCTGCAAGATTTTTAAACGCCGGCAGCAATCTGAAATCAGTAATTATAACCGGTAAACAAGGCCAAAAACGAACAATTGACTTTTAAAAATACAAACCTATATTAAAATTGACTTTATGAGAAGATTAAAACAAGTTGCTTCACTGGCCCTAATTGGTCTGGCAGTTGCAGGATGTACTCAAAAAAAAGTACAACAATTACCTGAAACAGAGATTTTGCATCAGAATCAGGATAAGCTGACACAGGTTATCATTTATGATGTTTTTACACCTCCGGTTGCCAGCAGACTTTACGTATATACATCGCTGGCATCTTATGAAGCAGTCAGATTTAAAAAGGAAGGAGCGCCTTCAATTACGGCAAAGTTAAGAGGATTTGCAGCAATGCCTGAACCTGAAAAAGGTAAAGATTATAATTTTACGCTTGCCGCGACAAAGGCATTTTTTAATGTCGTCAGAAATGTGAGGGTATTTTCAGTTGATTCACTGACGGCATATGAGGAATCAGTTTACAATAGCTTTAAAGAAACACTTGATGAGGCGACCTATAAGCGGTCGGTTGATTTTGGCGATTCTGTTGCAACAGTTATCCTGAAAAGAGCCAACAAGGATGGATATGCTGCTTCAAGAGGAAAAGCCAAATTCCTGGGAAGTAACGAGACAGGAAAGTGGAGGCCAACACCGCCTGATTATCTCGACGGTGTGGAATGGTGCTGGAATACCATGAAAACCATGTTGATGGATTCGGCATCCATGTTTAAGCCGGAGCTGCCGCCAGCTTTCAGCAAAGATACTTCAAGTGTGTATTATAAGAGCTTGCTGGAAGTTTATACGATCAATAAAAACCTGACACAGGAGCAAAAAGACATTGCCAAATACTGGGACGATAATCCATTAGTCATTGAGCATTCCGGTCACATGATGTTCGGCAACAAAAAGATCACTCCTGGCGGGCACTGGATGGGCATCGCAGCCATTGCCTCCAAAACGTCAGGGGCTGATGAAGTTAAAACTGCACAAGTATATGCCTATACATCTATTGCTTTGTATGAAGGGTTTATTTCGTGCTGGGACGAAAAATACCGGAGCGTTTTCATTCGACCAGTTTCAGCTATTAATGAAATGATTGACCCCAAATGGCTTCCATACCTGCAAACACCACCTTTCCCGGAATATACCAGCGGGCATAGTACCATCTCGGCCAGCGCCGCTACGGTTCTGACCGCACTTTTCGGAAGTAATTTCGCATTTCATGATAACAGCGACCTCCAATACATCGGGATGGAAAAAGATTTCAACTCATTTGAAGAAGCAGCGGCTGAAGCATCGGTCAGCAGGATTTACGGGGGAATTCACTACCGCTTTACAGCTGATATCAGCTCGGCACAGGGAAATAAGCTGGGTGCTTTTATCATCGGAAAATTGGGAAAATAAATGCTCTACCATCAATTTTAAGGATTATTGTTTATTGTATTCTTTTGTTGACACCCTTTGATGTCATGATAAAAAAAGTAATCCGGTTTGGATTACTTTTTTTATCATCAAAATTGTTTTCCAGGTTATCCCAAATTCAGGACTCCTTACTTCGCGCAGAATGAGATAGCGGAGATTTCGAAAATCATTTTAAGGTTTGTTCCCGGGAATAGTGTTTCAGTTTCATTG
>JANONW010000031.1:0-1549 GCA_031421065.1 Prolixibacteraceae bacterium | reverse complement strand
AGCCCGGCCGCCATGCTCGGCTGGACGCCGTTTTCCTATCCCTTCAACCTGACCCAGCAGCCGGCCAGCACGGTGCCGTGTGGACTGAGCTCGGCCGGGCTGCCGATAGGACTGCAGTTTGTCGGGCCGATGTTTGGTGATGCGCTGGTGCTGCGCGCTTCGCGTGCTTACGAAGCGGCGCGTTCTCTTGACATTGATTTCAAGGCACCTGTGGTCCCCGCGCCTTGAGCCTTTGAGCTGTGCAAAGCGCGCGCGGCTTACTGGAAAACCTCTAGCTCCCAGGCTTGGGGCGGCCCGATAAGCTGTTCATAATCGGGCAGCATGACATTTTTAGCACTTGATGTGGGTAACACGCGCCTGAAGTGGGCCCATTACGCGGCGCCCGTGGTAGGCGCGCCCGTGTTGGCGCACGGTGCTGTGTTTCTGGAAAACATCGACAAGCTGGCTGATGACGAGTGGCGCAACCTGCCGGCGCCGTCGCGCATCCTCGGTTGTATTGTGGCCGGCGACGCGGTCAAACGCCGCGTCGAGGAGCAGATGGAGCTCTGGGAAGTGGCCCCCCGTTGGGTGGTTTCCAGCGCGCAGGAAGCCGGTGTGAGCAACGGCTATGACCACCCGGCACGTCTGGGCGCCGACCGCTGGGTGGCGATGATAGGCGCGCGGCACCGCCTGCTGGCGCGTGGCGTGCACAAACCCTGTGTGGTGGTGATGGTAGGTACTGCAGTCACGGTAGAAGCGGGTGACGCCGCGGGCAAGTTTCTGGGCGGCATCATCCTGCCGGGCCACGGCATCATGCTGCGCGCGCTTGAGTCCGGCACCGCCGGTCTGCATGTGCCGACCGGCGAAGTCCGGGACTTTCCCACCAACACCAGCGATGCACTCACCAGCGGCGGTACTTTTGCGATTGCCGGTGCTGTGCAGCGCATGGTTGAAAACACCACGCGGCTTTGCGGTGAAAAGCCGGAATGCATCATGACCGGCGGCGCCAGCTGGAAGATGGCGCCCAGCATGTCGGTCGAGGTGGAGCTGGTCGAAGGCTTGATCTTCGACGGCCTGCTGGAAATCGCTGCGTGCCGCTACCCGCTGAGGGCCTGAGGTTCAACTGCGCTGCCTGCAGCGCGTGTTTGAACGGCGGGCGGTTCATGGCAAAGGTCACGTGCCCGCCGACCTGGGGGTGCGGAGCAGGATCAACAGACCGGGGCAGAAGGCTGCGCACTGTGGCGTTGAACCGCGGCGCTAGCAGTTTTTGACCCGGTGGGGCCTGCGGCCTTCCGCTTGGAATAAACTGCAACTGGGTTTGCGCCGCGCCCGATTTTTTAACCCCCGCATCTGGGAGCATGCCATGGACAACACCAGCAAAGACAAACTCATCACCGACATGAAGCTCGTCCTCACCGACGTGGAAGACCTGCTCAAGGCAGCCACAGCCGCCACCGGTGAAACCGCCGCCGCTCTGCGCGAAAAAGCGGCGAGCAGACTCAAGCTTGCCACCGAAAAACTCACCGACTTGCAGGAAGCGGCGCTACTCAAGGGCAAGGAGGCGGCCAAG
>JANONW010000030.1:0-1812 GCA_031421065.1 Prolixibacteraceae bacterium | reverse complement strand
CGCAAACCTTGGGCGTCAGAGAAATTTGAACTCCCAACCCGCAAAGATGTTGATTTCAAACTCGTTGCTGGCGCTGCTATGTTTGGTATTGGCTGGGGCTTGGCAGGTTATTGCCCAGGTCCAGCGATGGCTTCGGTCATTTCTGGCGGGGTCGATGCGCTGGTTTTTGTTGCGGCTTTGTTGGCGGGATTGTTAACAGCTAAAAAACTCCGGGTTTGAAACGTTTTCTGCGTGAAACGTCACACAAAAAGCAGTATTCCGGATTGGCAAACTTGACCTTGGTCAAGTTTGCTATGCTTTTGTAAGTAAAAACACCAATACATCAGCAGGCGCAATGGTAAATAATGGTTAGCTCGCTTACCATATTACTTTTACCAAGGAGACTATCTTGACCGATTCTAAAACCCCACGTCGCCGCAGCCTGCTCAAGGGTGCCGCCGTAGCTGCAGGCGCGATGTCTGCGCCTATGATTTCAACTGCGCAAACAGCTACAACCCTGCGCTTTCAGAGCACATGGCCTGCCAAGGACATCTTCCATGAATACGCGAACGACTTTGCCAGCAAAGTCAACAACATGTCGGGCGGCAAGCTGAAAATCGAAGTTTTACCATCTGGCGCAGTTGTTCCCGCCTTTCAATTGCTTGAAGCAGTCAACAAAGGTACTTTGGATGGCGGCCACGGCGTGGTGGCTTACCATTATGGTAAAAACAATGCCTTGGCTTTGTGGGGTTCAGGCCCAGCTTTCGGCATGGATCCAAACATGGTGCTGGCTTGGCACAACTATGGCGGTGGCAAAGCTCTTTTAGAAGAGATTTACAAATCCATCAACATGGATGTGGTGTCTTACCTCTACGGCCCTATGCCGACACAACCGTTGGGCTGGTTTAAAAAGCCAATCTCTAAAGTGGCTGACTTGAAAGGCTTGAAATTCCGTACCGTCGGCTTGTCTGTGGATATTTTCACAGCTTTGGGTACTTCAGTGAACCCACTGCCAGGCGGCGAGATTGTGCCGGCTTTGGATCGCGGTTTGATTGACGCTGCTGAGTTCAACAATGCAACGTCTGACCGTCTCTTGGGCTTCCCAGATGTCGTGAAAAATTGCATGCTGCAGAGCTTCCACCAATCCGGTGAACAGTTTGAAATTTTGTTCAACAAAGCCAAGCTCGCAGCTTTGCCAGCGGAGCTGAAATCCATCATCGACTACGCCGTGCAAGCTGCTAGTGCAGAGATGAGCTGGAAAGCCATTGACCGGAATTCAACCGACTACTTGGCCATGAAAAAGCAGGGCATCAAGTTTTACAAAACACCAGACTCTGTGCTCAAAGCGCAGTTGGTGGCTTGGGACGAGATCACCGCCGCCAAGAGCAAAGAGAATGCTCTGTTTAAAAAGGTCATCGATTCACAGCGTGCCTACGCTGAGCGCACGATTCCATGGCAGAACGACTACATGGTCGACTTCAAAATGGCTTACAACCATTCGTTCAAAAAAGGCTAAGCACTTTCTAACTGTGGTTTGATTCTCAGCCATCCGGTCTTGCTGGATGGCTGATTTTGTTTGTTGCTTCGTCTGATATGTTTTGAAAATAGGAAATGTGAATTTTGTTATGACTGTCCAAAAAATTCTTCACACGGCTGACCACATCAGTACATGGGTAGGCAAAGCTGCTGCTTGGTTGATTGTGGCACTGATGCTGGTGGTGTGTATTGAGGTATTTAAGCGCTATATTTTGAACGCGCCCACGGCTTGGATATTTGATGTGAACAATATGCTTTACGGCACCTTGTTCATGCTGGGTGGCGCCTACACCTTGG
>JANONW010000029.1:0-36561 GCA_031421065.1 Prolixibacteraceae bacterium | reverse complement strand
GCGCCTTCAAGGTTTAAGTGCGTATCGTCTTTTCGCCCCTCCGGAAATTTTCATTCGTTCATTATTTTCTTTTTATTTCACCTGAACCACATCTTTCGGAACTTCTTTCCCTATAACCAACTGTTTTTCACGATTGGTAATCCCCGCATTTTTAAACGAAGCAGTTCCGGTTTGTGAACCTGAAACTTTGATCATTGGAAATTTTCCATCTATGGCAATCAGCCCGTCAACAGAAACATTTGAACTATTTTGAAAATCAATTACCGGGGCGTGTTTCGTTTTCAAGTTCAGGTTTTTGATTTTTACCTGATCGGCATCAATACACACCAGGCCATAATCGGCTTCCATATAAATATTGGTGAGTTCGATATTTTCAAGCTTCATTTCGGGCAAACCTTGCAGAAATATTCCGGTCATAGCGCCCTTGCAATTTACATCGCGGATAAAAATATTTTTAAACTGTGGCGTTTCTTCGGTAACAGGCAAAAGTGTGGGAACTTCGCCATCAGCACCGGCATCCAGATCTTCGGAGACCGACCTTCCGCTGTAATAAAGGTTAAACGAAATGGCCTGGGTAGGGATGTTCATCATTTCGATATCGGATATGTAAATATTTTCGACCACACCTCCCCTGCCCCGGTTGCTTTTAAACCGAAGGCCAACATCGGTCCCAATAAACGTACAATTTGAAACATGCAGGTTGCGCACTCCGCCAGACATTTCGCTGCCGACAGTTACGCCACCGTGACCATGATACACGATACAGTTTTTCACGATCAGGTTTTCAGTAGGCACATTACGGTCGCGGCCATCTTTGTCTTTGCCCGATTTTACGCAAATGGCATCGTCGCCAACATCAAAATTACAGTCGTGAATGATACTGTTTTTGCACGATTCGATGTCGATTCCATCGCCATTCTGCGAATACCACGGGTTGCGGACAGTCGTATTTCGCATCGTAAAATCTTCGCACATCAGCGGATGGATGTTCCATGCCGGAGAATTCTGAAAAGTTGGCCCGTCAATCAGTACTTTTTTGCACGAAACAAGGCTGACCATCACCGGGCGCAAAAAATCCCTGATCTGTTCGAATTCCTCTTTGGTTTTTAACGACCGGACCACGTTCATTTCGGCAATATCAGTGCCTTTCCTGAATTGTTCTGAAGGATACCACTCTCTGCCGTTTTCGCTAAGCACTCCTCCCGAAGCAACCAGTTTTTTCCACTGCGATTCAGTTAGTTTTTCCTTTTTAACAAAGCGCCAGGCATCGCCCGAACCGTCAAAAATACCATGTCCGGTGATGGCAATATTTTCCAGATCTCGACCATTTATTGGCGAGGTGCAGCGGAAAGTATTTAAACCTTCGAAACTTGTCTCAACCACCGGGTACAAATCTTTATCGGCGCTGAATATGACCAAAGCACCTGTTTTCGTAAACAGCTCGATGTTGCTTTTCAGGGTAATTGGCCCAGTCAGCCAGGTTCCGCGAGGGATAATCACCCGCCCGCCGCCTTTTGCCGATAAAGCATCAATGGCACCAGCAAATGCCTGGGTACAAAGTTCCTGTCCGCCGCTCTTTGCACCAAAATCGGTAATCGAAACCGAATTGGCAGGAATCACCGGTTCTTTTACACGTGGCATCTGAAATTCAATACCCTCGTACAAATTGTCTGTCTGACTGGTTTTTGCAGCAGGCTGAGCCTCAACTGTGGTAGAGAGGAGAGCTGTGATAAGTAGCATGAAAGCTGATTTTGGAAGGATCATATATTTTAAAATTACGAATTATGAGTTAAGAATTATGAGTTATTTATATTTTTATACTCGGCAAAAAAAGTAGTTTTTTCAGCATCAGGTTTATTCCAGTTATGCCAACCTTCAGGTTTAATCATTTTCCCCAGTTCACACCGCAAAAATGCCGATTTTCCGAATGACCGCCAGGGTCGTCCCAGGTAGTAGGATGTGTCAGGAGCATTCCCCGAAATTTTACAATCGAGAAACACAAAACCATAAGGTGTTCCCTCATTGGTTGAGGGGGCAGTGATATAACCATGATCTTTACAAATAATTGTACAGCTGTCAAACACAGCTGTTGACCATCCGAAAATGAAATCGACAGTCCCTTCGATGATGCAATTGCGGTAATACTGATGGCTTTTTTCGCCATGAGGATAAAGTGTATCCTGAAATCCGGAGAAACGGCAGTTTATAAAAGCTACCTGATCGCCATCAATACGAACCGCAACAGCCTGACCTACCGGACCTGATGAATTCTCAAACGTGATATTTTCGGCGCGAAAACCATCACCAAAAACAAAAAAAGAGGTGGATCCTGTTGTTCCGATCTCTTCGCCAAAACGGTTCTTTTTCGAGGCAAAATCATCAAAAGTAATTACCGTTTTTTCAAGGTCCTCGCCAATAAAAACCACATTTGTTTTGCTTCCTGCCAAAACCAGTTTTTCCTTGTAGGTTCCCTTTCTAATGAATATCAGGGTTTCGTTCTTCCTGAAATCGGGTACTGCATTAATTGCCTCTTGAACAGTTCGAAAATCGCCGGTTCCATCGGTGGCCACCACAAAATTGTAGCCATCGGCTATGGCCGGTACAGAAAACAATATCAGCGTGGCCAAACAAGCCATCCGTGTAAAATATTTTAAAGGTATGCTCTTCATTTGAATTTAAGTTTTACCGGTGGATGATACTTAGGAAAATTAGATATATCGTTGTATATCTGAATAATAGGAATAGTATTTGATTAATGATTCGTCAGTGGCGCTTTAACTAAAACATTCGCTTCAGGAACCCACCTTTTTTGCCAGTCAGGATATTTATCCAGTACTTCCTGAGGTTCGTAAGTGTACCAGCCATATCCACTGCGTCGCTCACGGCTAACTTCAGCCAACGAATAGAGGAACTTACTGTTACGGTCGCTGAACAAAGGTTTTTCTGTTCCGAGTTCATAATAGCGGGCCCAGATTGGCGGTGCAAGTGAATCATTTACAACTACCCTGTCGTAATTTGTTGTTTTCCATTGTGATTTTTCGGGCGGTGCCGGAATGGTTTCAACTTTCGTATGATAAATCTTCGAATCATAGAACCATTTCACAGCACTTTGGATAGATTTGATGATTCTTTGATCAGGTTTTTCGATAGTCATCAGAAGCAAAACGATAGGGGAACTCTCACCATTGCAGATGCTTGGTGGTTCATAAGCCCGGGCCCATACTGGTTGAAGATCAATTTCGTTGTGTTGCTGGCACCACGCTGTAAGTTTTCCATTATCAACAATCTGAGTTTTGAGGATACAGTCCAATCCTTTTTCAAAAGCTTGTTTAACTTTTCCGAGAACATCATTTCCAATAAATACAAAGTTTGGAGCATTTTCAACAATTTTTTTCAGCATCTCCATGATTCCAATGTATGCGCCGTCATTGAAAGTAATTCTCCTGCTGTAGTTATCTTCCAGTGGAAAATACTGGGGCCATCCTCCATTCGGGTATTGGGCAGAAAGGACAAAATTGATTCCCTTCAGACAGGCCTCCTTGTATTTTTCGAGGTGGGTAATGGTGTAAACCTGAGCAAGATATTCAATATGTGTATAGGTTGTCGAATTATCGAAAGTGGTATGAAGTTTATTTTTGGATTGCATCAGACTATCTATCTGGCCATTGGTTAAGATGGCCTGCATATCGTAGTTTTTTGGCCACCCGCCGTTATCGCGCTGGTAAATCAGTATGTTGTCAGCAATTTTAATGATTTCCGTTTCTTTGTAGGTGGGATGGTTCACTTTCGGGTTGATAATATTACCATCATCATGAATACCATACCAATGGCGCATACTGTCACCAAATGGTTCCATGCTGATCGGAGCAAATACATTTGTTTGCTCCTTAATCTGGGCAAACGAGCTGTTGAGTAAAAATACTGCCATTAGAATTACCGGCAGTTTCCTGATAATGGATTGAATTCTTGCCATGTTTGTTTATTGGATTTTCTGCAATAACGGCTATTTATTGTGAGTCTTTCATTTCCAAACAAGCCATGATAAAAGGACCCACCCCTTTCGGATCGTTGTCGCGAACGGGTTCGCTGATGTAATATTCGTAAGATCCATCGCGGTATGGATTTCCGCCCAAACCAGCTACCGAGCAGCATTTGGTAAGGCTAATTGTTCCATCGCCATTGTTTTTAATCAGGTTTTTCAATATTCCTGAATAGGCTTTCATGGCCACAGCCTTATAATCTTTACTGATGTAGCCTTTGCGTGTGGCCTTCAATAAAGCATAGGTAAACATGGAAGAGGCTGTTGCTTCCAGGTAATTTCCTTCCCGGTTGCCCTGATCGAGCACCTGATACCAAAGACCAGTTTTCGTATCCTGATATTTTTTAATTCCGGCAGCTACCTGATTCAGGATTTCGAGAATTTTGACACGACCCGGATGATCCTGAGGAAGATAATCAAGAACATCAACCAGTGCCATTGCGTACCAGCCTTCGGCACGGCCCCAGTAGTTTGGCGAACAACCGGTTTGAGGATTGGCCCATTTCTGCTCTTTGCTTTCGTCCCATCCGTGGTAATTCAGGCCAGTTTCCTGATTGTAAGTGTATTTATGAACCAGTTGAAATTGTTTGACCACATCGTCGAAAAGCTCCGGCTGATTGAAAAATTTGGCATACTGAGCGTAAAAAGGAGCGCCCATGTACAAACCATCGAGCCACATTTGATGTGGATAGCGCTGTTTGTGCCAGAACCCGCCTTCCGAAGTGCGGGGATGCATATTGAGCTGATCGCGCATGAAATGAATCGCTTTCAGGTAGCGTTCATCTTTGGTATTTTCATACAAATCAAACAGGAACTTTCCTGAATTTACCGCATCGATATTATAATCTTCAATTTTATATGCTGAAATGAAACCCGTGGAGCCGATCATTTTATCAGCATACAATTTGGCGTAATTATAATAGGCTTCATTGCCATTTTCTTTCCATACTTTCATCATGGATTGGGCGATCAGCCCTTGTGTATAATTCCATACAGGTTTAGGATTGAAGTCAACTGTCCAGGGTTCAGGAAAATGCTTCATTTCCGAATCGGCCATTTTTACGGCCATCTCAAGACCGTCAGCCGAATTCTTTGGAGTTTGTACCGAACACGATTGTAGAACGGCAAAAAATGCGGCAAAGAGCATCCAATAATTTTTCATTTTTTTTCGGGTTAATCTGTTAGTAAATACACTTCTAAATGCGAATCAAGCCGCAAAATTTAATAGTCTTACTATCGCTCAGCAAAGCCCAAACCCGGTTGTCTGAAAGGCTCGACGGATCATTTGGATTATTTACATAATGCTTGAAAGTTCCGGTTTGAAGGTTCATCACATCAATTCCACCCAAAAAAGTGCCGATCCAAAGGTTATTTTTACCGTCATCGAGCAACGCTTTGATGCAATTGCGCGACAATGAATTCGGGTTTCCCTTTTGTGGCATAAGGTATTTGAACCGACCGGTTTTACGGTCTAGTATATTGATTCCACCACTTTCAGTTCCCGCCCAGATATCGCCTTTACGATCCATCCAAAAAGCAAAAATCTCGCTGCTGTTTAAATATCGGTTGTCACCCTGCATCGACTTATAACCCTGAATACTTTGTCGCTCTTCAATCAGAAAATTTATCCCGTTACGAGTACCAATCCAAACATCACCTTTCACATCGTGTAAAATATGCTGTATCGAATTATTGACCAAACTTTTAGGTTCCCTTTCGTCGTGGTAATAAAATGCGGCAACTCCCTTGTTTTTTTCAAAAACATACAAACCGCCCCTCGTTCCAACCCAGTATTTTCCGTTGCGGTCTTTTGCAACTGCCCTCACAGTGAGGCTACGGTCGTTGTTGCGGTCCAATTCAACCGGTTTTATTTCGAGGGTATTCGGATGAATCGTAAATAGTCCGTTATTAGTTCCCAGCCAGATTTTTCCTGAGTGATCGGTTTGTATCACCCTGAAATATTCAGTAAAATTTGTTCGTTCTGATGGATTTATTTCCACAAGGATGTTTTCATTTTCCATCCTGAAAAGGTGGGTTTCAGTGCCAACATATAAATTTCCAGCCAAATCTTCATGTACCGAAGTAACTGAAGCATCGCGCAAAACTGCCTGATTTCCAGAATAAAAAAGATGCTGAAAATTTTCCTTTTCGCGGTTGAATTTGTTTAGGCCGCCATTTTCGGTACCAACCCAAAGCTGCCCCTTGCTGTCTTCAAAAATAGTCCGTACCAGGTTGCCTTTCAAACTGGCAGTATCTTCAACATCGTTCTTGAAAACGGTAAACTTATACCCATCGAACCGGCAAACCCCCTGCGAAGTACCGAACCACATCCATCCTTTTTTATCCTGCAAAATACAATGGATATGGTTATTGGAAAGCCCATGCTCCTGCGAGTAAAAATCAAAATTCAGGTTATTGACCGCATCAATACCAGATGATCTTGTAGCGATTAAAAGGAACAAAAAAGAACACAGCAGAAACACATATTTTCTGTATCTCCCAATAAATAAAGACCTGTGGCCAATTACTGTGTTTTTCTCTGCGATCATAATTTTGCAAGCTTTCAGCAGTCGGTTAAATTACAATCTTTTGTCTGATTTGACTTTATTGATACAAAATTACTTTCTACTTACCCCGAATGTGCCGTAATTAAGAACATCATAATTACGCTCGAAAGCTGTTACAAACAACCCGAAATTCATGAAACCGCCCATAGGGGCAACTTTCCTAAAGTTAAAACCCGTCTGTGTCAATTCCATCGGATAATGCGGCAAACAGCCTCTAAAATCTTTTCCGTATTGAAAAAGTGCACTTAAAAAATAGTAGGAAATATCGAAACCCTGGTGGCTAAACTGACTGGGCTCGGTCGAAAACATTGTTCGGTACTGACTGACGAACCTGCGAACCAGCGGTTTGGAGTAATCAATAAAAGTAGGAGATAAATACCGTAACCTTATATGGTGGTAATTTTCGGTCTGAATACTTTTCAATTTGGTCAGATTGGAAGTCCCGATCAAAACCACATTAAACTTTTCAGCAATTGCATTCAGATTGGTTACGGCAACACTCACCTGAGCTTCATTGTCGGTCGGAATAATAAAAATATTCTCTCCGTTTTCATCTAAAAGTAGTTTTACTGCATTCAGTCCTTGTTTTTGAAAACTGTATTCATGAAATAAATTTCCCCCGTTATTTGACGATTGACGTGCCGCAAAAAGTTTTGTTTTACCCAGTTCCGCAATTTTTGCTTCCGCCGAATTTGAACCACCGCCCATTGGCAACAGTACAAAATTTTTGTTCCTGAACTCGCCTGCTATATATTCGGCGGTTTGTTCAATCTGGTATTCGCGTGTTGGGTTAACCTTGAAATACCAAGAATTGTTATTCTCAAAGTTACCGGTTGATGCCAGCGGAGAAATCATCGGAATTCTGTTTTTAGCTGCAAACGAAGCCACTGATTCCTGAATTTCAGGATGTACCGGCCCGATTATCAGGTCCAGTTCACGAAATACATCTAGCTGCAGCAAGGCGTTGATCATCTTCTGGTTGGTGGCATCAAAAACATACAATTCAATGTTCATCCCTTTTTGATGAAGACTATCGATTGCTAAAAGCACACCTTCATAAAATTCGAGAAAGCTCTCGGCTCGAGGATCAATTTTAGCAGCAGATGTTAAAGCCATTGAATCAGCTATGCCGCCTGTATGCAACAGTTGGCTTAGCTTCCCTCTTTTTATTTCGCTGAGAAGAATACTGTTATTGCGGTCTGATGGATAATAATGTTCGTTTCCCTGAAGATAAAATGGCAATAAAAGTGCGGCTTTGTATTTTTTGGTATTTCTGCCAGTTATTGGATTGCAATTTAAATATTCAGGTTCGGCTTCAGCAACTATAACTGAATCAGGTCTAGGCGCCACATCAACCTTGAATAATTCCGTTTTTCTTTCGGGTATTCTTAATCTTGTTCCAGTCTGCAATCCATTATGAAGTGCAGGGTTCAGACGAATCAGTTCCTCCCTTGAAACCGCATATTTCTGTTCCAGCGAATACAATGTTTCACCTGCAACCACAGTGTGAAACCTGAATCCCACCCTGGATTGGGTATCCGAAGATGTTTTTACATTTTCAGTTCCCTTAGCCGGCTGACCAGAAGAATTGGCAGGAGAACCTGTAAGGACCAGAACCTTTAAAACATGTCCTTCATTCAAACCTTTGCTGATTTCAGGATTATACCTGATAAGTTCATTGACAGAAATTCCGTAATATTTGGAAATGGAAAAGATAGTTTGCTTTTTGGTGACCTTGTGGTAATAATATTCAGGTTCGGTGGCAACGGTATTTACCGACTGCGGCTCCGGCTTCTGTGCTGCGACTTCATTTTTAACCGGAATTCTCAAGGTATCGCCTGTCTTCAGTTCAGTTGTCAAACCAAAATTTGCCTCTATTAATTCCTCTTGTGCGACTTTGTATTTCTGGCACAAACTATAAATAGTTTCACCTTTTTTTACCGAATGTAAAAGATACCTGACCCCGGAAATTTCAATTTCATTCTGCGAATAGCCGGAATGAACATTCAGGAGCAGCAGTATTAATAAGCAAATTGAGATAAATAACTTCATGGTTCTGACAAAAATTTATTGCGGATCAAAAGTAAGACAATTTTCAATATGCCTTCTCCCCAAAATATTTCATAAACTGAACCCGTTCCCATGCCAGTGATGAAGAGGCCGATTGGCTCAATGTTCCTTTGAAATCGGATAATGAAGTATATCCTTTCTGATCCATCCAGTTAGAAATCCCATTGTTCATCCGGGTGATGGCTTCAGGACCTTCCTTGTATAAAACGGAAGCAATCTGGACAGCAGAAGCTCCTGCAAGTATAAACTTCAACGCTGTTTCGACAGTATGAATTCCGGTTGTCGCGGCAATTTCACAAGCCATGCCGCCTGACAAAATACCAATCCATCTCAATGGCAAATAGTAATCATCCGAAGAACTCAGTACATCAGCAGCTATAATTTTCTGATTATTCACATCAATATCAGGAGTATAAAAACGATTAAAAACGGTAATGCCTGCAATTCCTGAACTTGATAATTTCTTCACCATCAAGGCAAGATTCGAAAAATAATGGCTTATTTTTATGCTTACCGGAATGTTGACAACCTGTAAAACCTTGCTCACGGTTTCAAAATAAAACTGCTCGTTTGCTGAGGCCGTTTTATTAAAATCAGACGGACTTGCAAACATGTTGAGCTCAAGTGCATCGGCTCCGGCTCCTTCCAGTTTTCGGGCAAAAAGAGTCCATTCGCCCGAACTTATACAGTTGATGCTGGCGACAACCGGCACAGTTGTTTTGGCTTTAACTTCAGCAATAAGTTTGAGATATTTACTGATTTTCTCCTGTTTGATCACGTAGTCGAAATAATCAAGGTATTCCGGATCCGAATGCAAGTCGTCCCTTAAACTTAGCTCTTCCTGCAATTCGCGATAAATTTCTTCTTCGAAAATTGATTTCAAAACGACCGCTCCGGTACCAGCTTCGGCCAGCGTTATAACTTGTTCGGCATTGCCGGTCATACTGCTGCTTGCTGCAATTACCGGGCTCTTTAAATTGAGTCCGAAGAATCGGGTTGATATATTTGCCATGATAAAAAGATTTACAATTTACGATTGACCATCCAACCATTCGAGCATTCAAGCAAAAAATAGTAAATGATAAATGAACAAATGGTCGATCAACTAACGATTTTTATTCTGAAGATACTCATCCATCGAGGCCGCGGCTTTCCTTCCATCGCCCATCGCAAGTATAACGGTTGCCCCGCCCCTTACAATATCACCACCGGCAAATAACTCCGGAATTGAACTCTGCATGGTTTCCTCGTTCACAACAATGGTTCCCCATTTGGTTACCTGCAGGTTTTTTACTTCGGAAGGAATGAGCGGATTTGGCGAGACACCAACTGCTACCACGACCAAATCAACAGGAATATCATATTCAGAACCTTCGATCACTACCGGACGACGACGGCCTGAAGCATCGGGTTCGCCAAGTTCCATCCGTTGAACACGCATTCGGTTCACTTTACCTTTTTGATCAGCGAAATATTCCACCGGATTGGCCAGATTGAGAAATTCGATGCCTTCTTCTTCGGCATGATGAACCTCTTCGACGCGGGCAGGCATTTCATCGCGCGAACGGCGGTAAATGATCATAGCCCGTTCGGCGCCCAAACGTTTAGCGGTACGAACCGAATCCATTGCAGTATTTCCGCCACCGATAACGGCCACATTTTGTCCTTTAATTATTGGCGTATCAAATTCGTCGCTGGCGGCATTCATCAGGTTTACCCGTGTAAGGTATTCGTTCGATGACATAATGCCATTGTAATTTTCACCGGGAATATTCATAAAACGGGGAAGCCCGGCACCACTGGCAACAAAAAACGCCTCAAATCCTTCTTCTTTCAGATCGTCAAAGCTGGCGGTTTTGCCAACAATAAAATTCTTGACAAACTTTACGCCCATCTGCTCAAGATTGGCAAGTTCAACATCAACGATTTTGTTTGGAAGCCTGAATTCAGGAATACCATATTTTAATACGCCGCCAATTTCGTGCAAAGCCTCAAAAACGGTTACACCATAGCCCAATTTGATCATGTCGCCTGCAAACGAAAGAGATGCAGGTCCCGAACCAATGGCAGCTACCTTTATCCCGTTTGGAGCGGCAACTTCAGGAACCGACATTGAGCCACTTTCGCGCTCATAGTCGGCTGCAAAACGTTCCAGATGACCAATTGCCACCGGATCTTTCTTCAATTTCACGGTATAAAAACAAGTGGCTTCGCACTGTTTTTCCTGCGGGCAAACACGACCGCAAACTGCCGGTAGCGCCGAAGTTTCTTTCAGCGTTTTTGCCGCTTCCAGAAAACTGCCCTGCTCTATGTATTTGATAAATTTCGGGATATTGATACTAACGGGGCATCCGTCGATACAGGTTGGGTCCGGACAATCCAAACATCTGGAAGCTTCAGCAACCGCCTGTTTTTCGGTCAGTCCGGTGTTTACTTCCCTGTCCTGAAATCGGATTCGTACAAAAGGATCCAACTCCGGCATTTGGGCGCGTATTTTGGCTGTACGATCTTTGTTGGCTATTTTCTTTCTCAGTTCGACACGCCATTCTTTTTCGCGCTCAATCAGAAGATATTCATTGTTTGTTGACATTTTTTCGTGTTTAATTGAATTAGAAATACCGTTCGCTGGCTATTTTTTCTTCATCGGAATATCCTCCCAAACGCATGATCAACTCATCAAAATCAATCTGATGTGCGTCAAATTCAGGTCCGTCGATGCAGGTAAACAAGGTTCGTCCGCCCACCGTGACACGGCAAGCTCCACACATTCCGGTTCCGTCAACCATGATGGCATTCAAGCTGGATTGTGTCGGTATCTGGTATTTTTTTGTGAGCAAAGAGGTAAATTTCATCATTACCGCCGGACCGATGGCGATGCACTCGTTCACAGTTTCGCGTTGAATAACCATTTCGGCGCCGGCAGTTACCAGCCCTTTGGTTCCATAAGATCCGTCATCGGTCATCACAATCACTTCATCCGACCATTTCCGGATTTCATCTTCAAGAATAATGAGATCTTTATTTCTTGCAGCAAGAATGGAAATAACGCGGTTGCCTGCCTGCTTGAAAGCCTGAACAATGGGCAACATTGGAGCAACTCCTACCCCGCCGCCACATGCCAAAACAGTTCCTACTTTATGAATATGGGTGGCTTTTCCAAGCGGACCAACCAAATCGAGAATTTTATCGCCCACGTTCAGGTTAAAAAATTTTGCTGAACTGACACCCATTTTCTGAACCACCAATGTAATGGTTCCTTTTTCGCGATCGGCATCGGCAATGGTCAACGGAATGCGCTCCCCTTTTTCGTCAACACGCAAAATCACAAAATGTCCGGGTTTGCGCGAACGGGCAATTCGCGGCGCTTTGACAATAAACTTGGCTACTCTTTCAGAAAAAAGAACCTTTTCAACAATCTGGTTCATTATAATGGTTTTTAATTAGCGGTTTTTAAACTGACCGCCAAAAATAGCAATGAACAAAGAATATACATCTATAAAACTTGTCTTTTTTGTCAGCAGGTGTATTTTTTAGAAATACACGTAAGAACCAACCCGAAGTTAAATGATGGTTTAAAATCGCCCCTTCAGTGAAAAAATCATCCACCACAAGCAGGAATGTCTTATCTTTAAAGTTTTGTTTGTACTCCCGGGTACAGATTGAAAACGATGCAGGTAGGTAACAATCAAATAAAAATCGATAAATTGGAACAAGAGTTTGTAATCGGATTCACAGGACACCGCTCAGTGGGACACATTTTTGTGCCACTCTTAATTGAAAAAGAAAAGTCGTATTACACCATTAAAAAAGTGGTGAAACCACATGATCTGAAAAGTGGCGGATTGGTTTTAAACGAATCGGAACTCGAATTGCTCAAACTCATCGAAAATTACAGCGATGAAATGTTAATGAAAAAGTTCACAAAAAAAACAGGCCAGTCGATCTTCTTTCAGAATATGGACAAAGACCTTTTTCAGAACCACATCAGCCCTTACATCGACAAGTACATGTACAAATGTTTGCTGGTGCTGATGAAAGGAAAAACGAGACTGTATTTCAAGCAGGCAAAGTACGCGAACCTTTACGACGAGGATGAGATCAAGGTTAATCCCACATTTTCTGACTGTACCTTTTATTTCAACCGTACCGAAACCGGAACTAAATATCACCTGAAGATCAGCCATGAAGGGAAAGTGATTGATTTGCTGAATAAAAACATTAAGCTGGTATGTACGCAACCCAGCTGTTTCGTTTATCTCAACCAAATGTTTGTTTTCATCCATCTTTCAGGGAAAAAAGTAGTTCCATTCCTGACAAAAGAATCACTTACAATTCCGCTTCAGGCTGAAGAAAAATATTTCCAGACATTTATACTGAACACCATCAAGGAATTTGAAGTAAAAGCGACTGGTTTCGAAATAATTGAAAGCAAACCACCACGAAAGACAATTCTTTCGCTTGAGCAGGACCTGGCACAACAACCGGTTTTGATCGTAAAATTCAGGTACGAAAACAGTCAATACCTGGCCGATTCGGTTTCAAATGTTTTTGTCAGCCTTGAAACCAATAATGGCAATTACACTTTCAAGAAATTCGTACGCGACCGAAAATGGGAAGATGAACAATTGGGCTCGCTCAAAAAACTTGGGTTGAAATATAAAAACGGTTTCTGGAATCCTGAAGAAGACAAAGAAAAACCAGAGACTGAAAATTATTACAGAAGTATTCAATGGTTGACCAAAAACAATGAAGAACTGGAGTCGCAGGGTTTCCTGATCCAACAAAACAAACTCAAAAAAAAATATTTCACAGGATCACAAACGCTAAATGTTCAGATTAAAAATAATGAAGACTGGTTTGACATTTTGGCAATCGTTAAATTTGGCGATTACCATATTCCTTTTATCAGGCTTCGAAAGTTAATATTGAACGACATCCGCGAATTTGAACTACCTTCAGGAGAAATTGCCATTTTACCACTCGAATGGTTTGCTTCCTACCGCGAAATTTTCCCTTTTGCCAAACTTGAAGGAGATACGATAAAAATAAAAAAACATCATTTTCAGCTTCTTCAGGAAAATGCAAATGGCATCGACAAAAATTATTTTAAAAAGCTGGAACAAATTAAATCAGATTCTGGTCAAAAAGTTGAAATTCCCGAAAAACTGAATGCAGAATTGCGAAATTACCAGTCAGAAGGTTATTCGTGGATGTACCGGCTATACGAAAACCAGCTTGGCGGATGCCTGGCCGACGACATGGGATTGGGAAAAACCCTGCAAGCCCTTACACTTTTGCTGAAACTAAAAAAGCAGCTGACATTCTCAATGTTGCCTGCAATTGAATCAGACGAACAGATGAATATTGCGTTGGCCGATCCAATAGAACCAACTGTTGCAATACAACCGGCCTCGCTGATCGTTATGCCTACTTCGTTGATTCACAACTGGGAAAATGAAATTCAAAAATTTGCCCCATCGCTAAAAGTTTACAAACATATTGGCCCGCTTCGGAACAAATCGAATAAAATGGGCCAGGCACTCGCCTATTATGATGTGATACTGACAACATACGGAACTTTGCGGAACGACTTCGAAATGCTGCGACTGTTCAATTTCTTTTATGTGATTCTCGATGAAAGTCAAAACATCAAAAATGCCTCGTCGAAAACATATAAAAGTATTCTCGAAATCAGGTCGAAACACAAACTTGTAATTACCGGAACACCAATTGAAAATTCATTGTCAGATTTGTGGTCGCAATTTAACTTCCTGAACAAGGGATTGCTTGGAAGTTTGCCCTATTTTAAACGCGAGTTTATAACCCCGATCGAAAAAAAGAATGATGAAGACCAGCAGAAGAAATTATTAAAGCTGATCCGTCCTTTCATGTTAAGGCGTACAAAAGAAGAAGTTGCAAGCGATTTGCCTGCACTGACCGAGCAAATAAGGTATTGCGAAATGACCGATGAGCAACGTGAAATCTATGAAACTGAAAAATCGGCCATCCGAAATGCCATCCTGAAAAACATTGGCACAAACGGAATCAAAAAATCGGCACTGGTAGTTTTACAGGGACTCACAAAACTCAGGCAATTAGCCAATCATCCTTCAATGGTTACCAAAGGAATTGATGCCGAATCGGGAAAGTTTGATGAAATATACCGATGCCTGAAGAACTTGCTGGCCGAAAAACACAAGGTTTTAATATTCTCGTCATTCGTTAAACACCTTGAATTACTTCAAACAAAAATTGAATCGAAAAACTGGAAATACTCACGGCTGACCGGAAAAACAACTAACAGGCAGGAAGTTATACGCGATTTTCAGGAAGATCCCGACAATCACATTTTCCTGATTTCGCTGAAAGCCGGTAGTGTCGGGCTAAACCTTACTTCGGCAGATTATGTGTTTATCATCGATCCGTGGTGGAACCCCGCTGCCGAAAATCAGGCCATCAACCGCGCCCACCGCATTGGTCAGGATAAAAAAGTATTCGTTTACCGTTTTATTACTGAAGACTCGATTGAAGAAAAAATTCAAACTTTGAAATCAAAAAAATCCGCACTGACAGAAAAATTCATTGGTTCAAATAATCCGATCAATGCTATTACTGAAGAAGAAATAATGAGCTTATTCAGTTAATCCGTAATTATTCGAACCTTAAAGGTTCAGGCCCGCGAGGTTGAAAAGTATAAAACCTTGATTTGTTAACTTCATCTAGAATAAAACCAACAGCGTTAACATTGCTTGGATGATTTGGATAAAAGGCCAGTCTTATCTGTATTGTTTTGAAAATAAGGCTTTCATTCCGGATACGGACACCGACTCCAACGCCGGCATAATAATCCTGATTAAAAATCGATTCATTGGCTGGCCCAACAATTCCAACATCAATAAACGAAAACAATGCGGACTGGAACTTCAGCACAGACTTCTTCTGAAAAAATACACTTTCCACATTTAGGGTCAATCGCTGCTTCCCTCTTTCGATGCGGCTTCCAAAACCTCTGATACCAGAATTGTTTCGAATTAAAAGGTTTTCAATTTCAAAACGGTTAATTCCAAGTGTATAACTCATCTTTACAAACTGCCTTACCTTTGTATCCCAGAGTTCGAACAATGGTGAAATGAAATTAACCTTTGCACCAAACATACCTTGTTCAACTCCGGTATGGTTCCAAAAGCTTCCCAAACCTAACGAAGTATATAAATAAAAAGGTTTTTGCTTGAACAGATTGCCTGTCGATAAAAACAAGTGAGAATACCATCGGTTTCCAAATTCATTGTCGTCAAATCCTAAAACCAGTTCATGCAAATATCCTTTGGGAATATCTTCGGTAATACCATAACTGTAAACCAGATAATCGCGAACATACGAACGATGCGAAAAGCTCATACTGCCCAGGTAAAATGTACTATTCGCAAAAAACTGGTTGTTGGCAGCATCAGGAGGAGGCCGATCATAAAACGAAGCATATCGGATTCTTCCTGAAAGGTTAATTTGAAAACGTGTGTCATTTGGATTAATTACCCGTTTTAACCGGCGACCATACCAGGCATCCAGAAATAAATAATTCAGTGAATCGCCCGCTACTTTCTCGTTTAAACTTATTGTATTCGACCTGAAATTTCTTGCAACTGTAATACCTCCGGCATGAACTGACTGAGAACGCAAAAAATCACGTTCAAAAGAAACAAATAAACCTTCCCTGATATAATTATTGGCATATCCGGCAGCAAAGTTTATGAAGTTTCCTTTCACGTTGTTAATGGCATAATAGGCTTCAATGCCCAAGTGTGGTTCTTGTTCAATATGGCCAAAAAGAGTGATGCCAATTTCATGACCTATACCTAAAATATTTTTGTCGTAAATTCCGATATCGCCCTTATAAATATTTTCAAGTGAACCGGAAATACCAAATGAAAAAACATCTTTGGTTAGTATCAAAAGATCGACAATCTGATCATTTCCAGGTCTTGGTTTAATTGAAATTCTAACATCTTTAAGGTAGGGCAGGCTGCGCAACAATCGTTCATTGTCCATAAGCAAGTCGGGATCCAGAGTCTGACCTTCTTTTATCCACAGATTTTTTCGGATTACATTCAGATTCGACTTTGAATGCATTTTATTGGCCATCTTTTCAATCCAGATATTGGTGATTTTTGAAGTATCATTGAAATCCGGTCCAAAAACCTGTAACGGTTTTATTTCAATTGAACCGATGGTTTTTTTTTCAAAACTCTCGTAATATTCATACGACTGCAAATTTTTATTCACCGAATCATTGACTGAACTAATCAGATAATCATACAACCATTTGGTAATCCGGTGACGATTGGCTTTCACTTCCAGACTATCGTAAAACAATTCCGGGTCTTTATTTATCGAATCAATTGCTATTGAATCTTTTCTGAGCATGTCTATTTCCATGCCAGCAAGGTTCAACGCCGAAAGCAACAAAAAAATTATCCAAATGAATCTCATAAAGTCGGTATCACCATTTTCAATTTCTAAATTTATTTAATTATTTCAAATCAGCACCTCAAAAATATTCCAATCTGAAAACTTCTGCATTGAATAATATATTTCGATCCGATTTTTTGAACTTTAAAATCTATGGCGACCTGATTTTACTAAATTTGCGCCATAATGTCGAAGATTAAAGAACTATATCGTAAAAATGTGTACGGGGTTATGGGAACCCTGATATTTCATATACTGCTGGTGACCGGTTTTTGGGTGGCCGAGTTAAGTTTGAATATTGAAATCGAAAAGGAAGATGCCATCCTGCTTGATTTTACCATGCCGGAGGATCAAAAAGATATTACTGAAACCGAAATGGAGAAGCAACAGGAAAAGAATATTGCCTCCGATCAATCAATGAAAAGCATTCAACAATCGGTCAGTAACCGCGCTGTAAACGATGCTGCAAAAAACGACGCTACAAAAAGAGATAAATTTTTTGACGACAGTTATAACCGCGACATAGAAGACGCAAAAAAAATGGTCGCTGATGTGAACAAACAATTGTCTAAAAAAATTCCCGCGATCAAAAAATATGAGATGCCTGAAGTTACAACCGAAGGCCAGGATCCCGATTCAATTAAAAATGTAATTTATTCAGGGAAGAGCAATATTCACTATTTCCTTGAAAACAGGTTTCACATAAGGTTGCCAATTCCTGTTTATCTGGCAAAAAGTGGCGGAGAGGTCAAAGTTGACATACAAGTTGACCGTTCAGGAAAAGTAATTAAAGCCCAGGCCAGATCAGTTAAGAATTCAAATGATCCGATGTTGACCGAATATGCTACCCAGGCAGCCGAACGTACTGTATTTAATGCTGATACAAAAGCGCCGTTGATTCAGAAAGGAAGCATTACTTATATGTTTGTTGCTCAGTAACTTTTGGCCGACATATTAGACACAATAACTTTAACATCATTTAACAATTATTTTCACAATTTATAAGTAGGATGGCTTACATTTGTATTACATTTTTTTTCATAAGTTTAGGTTTAGTTAGTTTAAGAGAGAAAAGGTAGGTTGTTCAACCTACCTTTTTGTTTTTCCTGCAATCATTCAATGTAAAAGATAATTCTGAAATTTTGCCCGAATATTTATTCTTATGGTTTTCACGACCAGAGTTTGACCGTTACGCAAGATTTCATTCTTGGGGCAGTGCGAGGGAAACTTTTGATTGGGCTGATATGTGCAATGTAAAATTGCCAATTCCCGATATTAAAGTTCAGGAAGCCATTGGAACCATTTATCACACGTTGGAAACTCGTAAACGCATTAATGAGCAATTGAAAAATACCATTAGGCCGCTTTGCCCTGTGCTGATGAAGGGAGTTGTGGAAAGTAAGAAAATTACCACGAACACATTATCCGAAACGAACAATCGCACCAACGAATTCCGGATTATATAATTAATAATCCTGCAAAATGGGCAGGCGATAAATTTTATAAACCATGAACAACAGCGAAATAATCATATACCAATTACTATAATCCCGATGTTCTCATATCGGTGGGTTACCGTGTAAAATCGCCACAAGGCACACGATTCCGTATTTGGGCAACTCATCGACTAAAAGAATATATTATCAAAGGTTTTGCACTAAATGACGACCGTTTTAAGCCCACAAAAATTGGCAGGGTTTTATTTTTCCTCTATCTCGGCCTCCAAAACATTGTTTACCGATCCATGAAGCAGAAGCAACCGTTTGGCTTTAACTTCATTGTAGCCAAGTTCTGCCATAATCATGCGGGTTCCGCGGTTAATCAGCTTTTGGTTGGTAAGCTGCATGTTCACCATTTTGTTGCCTTTCACGCGTCCGAGTTTAATCATCAATGATGTGGTGATCATGTTGAGGATTAACTTCTGCGAAGTGCCCGATTTCATGCGGGTACTTCCGGTCAGGAATTCAGGCCCAACAATGGCTTCAATGGCAATGTCAACACTTTGCGCCAGAACGCTTCCGTTGTTGTTTACGATACAGCCAGTCAGGAGGCCTTCTGCACGGGCTTTTTTTACTGCCCCAATTACGTAAGGTGTACGGCCCGAAGCAGCTATTCCAACAATCGTATCCAACTTGTTTACCTGATATTTTTCGAGGTCTTTCCAGCCTTGTTCTTCGTCATCTTCGGCCATTTCAACGGCTTTGCGGATAGCGCGGTCGCCACCGGCAATCAGGCCAATGACCAAATCGTGGCCAACTCCGAAGGTAGGTGGAATTTCCGAAGCATCGAGAATCCCAAGCCTTCCGCTGGTTCCGGCTCCCATATAAAATAGTCGTCCACCTTTTTTCATGCGAAGATAAACCAGTTCTACCAGCTTCTCAATTTGCGGGATTTCATTAAAAACTGCTGGCAATACTTTTTTATCTTCTTCGTGAATGCTTAATAAAAGCTCTTTTACCGATTTCTTTTCCAGATCATTATACAATGAATCGGATTCGGTTGTACTTTCTGTTGTCATTCTGTTAGTTGTTATAATATTTTCCCAAACCGTCAATCGGATCTTTTATGATGGTTGTTTTATCGAATCCAAAATAACTGGCTGTATTGTTTAAAATCTGGCTGAAATAAAAAGCTACTGAACCAATAAACCCGATTGGATAGTTGGTATAGTTAGGAATATGACTAACATTCCGCTCAAAGAATTCCATGAAATTACGTTGCACAAACTTCTGGCAGTAAGCCGAATTTTCGTGCTCCGACAAAAATGGGGTAAATTGAGACAGGAATTGATTGGGTTTTTCGCTACGATAAACACGGTTTAAAGCCTCTTCCCACGTTAGTTTATATCGTTTGGCAAAATCGACTCGCAAATTCGGCGGCATCACTTCTTTAAAATAGTCGCCCAATAATTTCCGTCCCATCACAGCGCCGCTACCTTCATCTCCCAAAATAAACCCAAGAGGGGAAACTCCACCGGTAATTTTTTCGCCATCGTACAGGCAAATATTCGAGCCGGTACCCAGAATACATGCAATCCCGGCCTGGTTGCCAAACAAAGCACGGGCTGCGCCTAATACATCACTGTGCGCCTCAATGATAGCTTCCGGGTAAATCCGGTTTAATGCCCTCCTTACAATGTTTCCCTTTTCTTCGTTTACCACGCCCGCACCATAAAAATAGATCTCCTGAATGTTGGTGCCGGTTTCGGGTAAAAGTGTGTTTTCAAGTTCCTGAAATATTTCATCTTCAGTACGGAAAAAGGGATTAAGGCCGAAGGTTTTTATATCTTTCGTCTTTCCCGGAGCTTCAATCAGCCTCCAGGCTGTTTTGGTCGATCCGCTGTCTGCAATTAGTTTCATGGGGGGTCTATTGAACTTTTTTAACGTTGTAAAGATAAAGAATTAGATTTGAAAATAAATGTATCATATAACATGTATTACCAATATTTGTAAAATTCATTTAATACACTATTTTTGATCCAGATTGAGAATATAGGTTGAGAGTAAATAATTCCTTTTCGGAAGTATCTCTGATCAATTGATTCATATCTTTATAGGATGTAAGTTTTACTTTCTGAATTTCTGAACCGAAACCTGAAAAATTGATGCAACTATGAAGACTTTTTTCCTGATTGGTATAATTTGTCTGATTTCTTTGGAGATTTCAGCTTCGGGAGTTATCCGGATCAACCAGCTCGGATATTTGCCAAATTCAGTAAAGGTTACTGTTTATCTATCCGATCAGAATGAGGATTTTACAAGCTTTCAATTGTTTGAAACACTCTCCGGAAAGCTGGTTTTTGAGGGCAAGGCAGAACCTGCTGATGTGGCTGTTTGGGGACAGAAAAGCGCATTTCGACTGAATTTTAGCAGCTTCAGCAAGCCGGGCGGATATTACCTGAAAGCCGGATATGAAGAATTACCGTTCATCGGAAACCATAATGAACGAAATCAAAGATTTTGAGAATAAAGCTCCTAATGGGCTGAATGGCTGCATTATGCTGATACATTTGGGAACAGCTCCCGAACGTACTGATAAGTTTTATAACCGTCTGAACGACCTGCTTTCTTATTTGAAGAAAAAACGGATATTCTACCGAACGATTTTAATGGAGATTGCATATAAACCTTATTTAAATAAGGTAACCTTAGTAGAAAGTATCGTTAAACAATGACAGCCATCTTTATGCCATTTATGCAAATCCAGAACATGTACATTTTCTTATCTCAAGGTCTCCAAAAATTTCAGAAGAGACTATTGCTACTTTGGTTGCTAATAGTTCAGAACGCTTTAATTAATGAGAACAAATTGTGTCTCTGGTTGATCGTTCTACTAAGGTTGCCAAGAAAAATAAGGTTTAGTAAAAAGGATATTTATAGGTTTTGATAAAAAAAACAGGCACATTACTTTTACTTTTGTGGGCTTGCAAAACTCCTGTTGAAAAGCCTTTTGATTTTTCAGGAATAAAAAAATTGGTGCATTCGGGCGAACTGAAGAAGGCCGGGTTGATGGCTGATTCGATAAAAGCAACAGGTAATTTTTTATGACTTTAGCTCGCTCACAGGGTATTCCGGCAAAGTGGCTGGATGTTGCATCTGGGCGAAGTCAATCTGTACGATTGGTGCGAAGTTTACTTTGAAGGAGTTGGAGGCAGGCAATCTTCTGACTCCGAAGGAGTCTAATATTAATAACCCCGGGCTTCGACGTGAACTCAGCCGAACGGTGCAGTGAAACGGAACCCAGGGATGAAAAAAATAATTAGAACGAGGCGCATTCAATATTAAAAATTGAAAAGCAAAAGTTGTATGAGCCGTACATTAAATAATAGAATAGAGTTGAACATCAAATGAACAATAATAGATGAGGCTGCCGAAATCAGCCCAACCTGGAACTTGAAACTTTAAACTTGGAACTAATTCTATGAGCATAACCATTGTATTTTTTGTCATTCTAACTTTCTTCGGCATGTTGATGGCGGTTTCGTATTTTACCTCCAAAAACATTACCAGTGAGACTTTTTTTACCGGAAACCGCACTTCTCCCTGGTATCTGGTGGCTTTTGCCATGATCGGGACGACCATTTCAGGAGTAACATTTATTTCGGTCCCGGGCGAAGTCGGAAATTCAGGCTGGACTTATCTGCAGTTTTTACTCGGCAATTTCGTTGGCTACTGGATTGTTGCACTGGTGCTTGTGCCGCTTTACTACAAATTGCAGTTGGTTTCTATTTACACCTATCTCGATCAGCGTTTTGGCGTCCGTTCCTATAAAACCGGTTCGTTCTTTTTCCTGATTTCGCAAACCATCGGGGCTTCGTTTCGCATGTATTTGGTTGCCGGGGTGTTGCAGATCGCTTTCTTTGATGCTGTTGGAATCCCTTTCTGGGCTACGGTCATGTTCACCATTTTTATGATCTGGGTTTATACATTTCGTGCCGGAATTAAAACCGTGGTTTGGACCGATTCACTGCAAACATTGTTTATACTGGGCTCAGTTGGACTGACAATTGTGATTATTTCGTCGCAACTGAATATGGGCTTGACCGAAATGGTGAAATCCATTGAACAGCATCCGTACAGCGACATGTTCGACTGGGACTGGCGCTCGAAAACCAACTTCTTCAAACAGTTTTTTGCCGGATTGGGAATCGTAATTGTGATGAACGGATTGGATCAGAACATGATGCAGAAGAGTTTGACCTGCAAAAACCACAAAGATGCACAGAAAAATATTTACTGGTTCAGTTTTGCCTTCATCATTGCCAACCTGCTTTTCCTTTGTTTGGGCGTGATGCTTTATATTTTTGCTCAACAGAAGGGCATTGCACTTCCAACCAAATCCGACGATTTGTTCCCGATGCTCGCCTTGCAGCATTTTGGCCTGATTACCGGAATCCTGTTTTTGCTGGGAATTGTTTCGGCTGCTTATTCGAGTGCCGACTCGGCGTTGACCGCCCTTACAACCTCTTTCTGCATCGACTTTCTAAATGTTGATCCGAAAAATCCGGACAGCAAACCGAAACGCATCAAAGTTCATATCGCCTTTTCGGTACTCATGTTTCTGGTAATTGTTTTGTTCTGGTCTATCAACAACGACAGCGTGGTCACGGCCGTTTTTAGAGTGGCCGGTTACACTTACGGGCCACTGCTCGGGCTTTTTGCCTTCGGAATCCTGACCAAAAAACAGGTTCACGACCAGTATGTTCCAATCCTTGGATTGCTTTCACCTGTAATTACTTACATTATAAATATTAATTCGGAAGCCTGGCTGGGCGGCTACAAATTCGGTTTCGAATTGTTGCTACTGAACGGCCTGATCATGTTTACCGGACTACTTATTCTAACCAAAAAACCTAACCATGATTAAAACAACTCAACGCTACCTTGCGCTTGACGTGCTGCGCGGCATGACCGTCGCCCTGATGATTTTAGTGAACACCCCCGGAAGTTGGCAGCATATTTATGCCCCGCTTGAACATGCCAAATGGCACGGGTGTACCCCGACTGATTTGGTTTTTCCGTTCTTCCTTTTTGTGGTGGGCGTTTCCATGTTTTTCTCGTTTTCGAAATACAACAATTCATTAAATACAGGATCGCTCCTGAAAATCGGGAAACGAACGCTGCTGGTTTTTGCTATTGGCTTGTTCCTGAATTCGTTCCCACAGTGGGCAACTGATTATTCCCACCTCCGCATCATGGGTGTGTTGCAGCGAATTGCACTGGCCTATGGAATTGGCGCTGTGATTGTTTTGGCTTCTCCCCGGAAATACCTTCCATACATCGGAAGCACTATTCTTTTGTTTTACTGGGGGCTGATGTACTTTTTAGGTGGTTCCGATCCGTTCTCGCTCGAAGGGAATGCTACGATTCCATTCGATACTGCAGTTTTGGGCGCGGGCCATCTTTACAAGGGTTTCGGAATTCCTTTCGATCCGGAAGGATTGTTGAGCACAATCCCAGCGATTGTGACTGTTATTGTTGGCTATTTGATAGGTGCTGTCGTAAAAGACACTGAAAAGAAATCGGTACCGAAAAAACTGGTTCTGTTTGGTGCTGCCGCCATCGTTGCAGGTTTGATCTGGGGATTGGTTTTTCCAATCAACAAACCCATCTGGACCAGTTCGTACGTGCTTTACACCGCCGGATGGGCCTGCATGGTTTTGTCATTGCTCATCTGGGTAATCGACCTGAGAGGCTATTCGAAATGGACATCGTTTTTTGTCGTTTTCGGCATGAATCCGCTGTTCATTTTTGCACTCTCCGGATTGTGGGCCAAAATTTTAGGCCGGATGATTCATTTGACCGATCCGGATGGAAAAGTCATCGGTGGATCGGTCAAACTTTACCGCGATGTTTTTCTGCCAATGGCCGGTGAACTCAATGGATCGTTGTTGTTCGCCATTTCACATGTGCTGGTTTTCTGGCTCATTGGCTATGTGCTGTACAAGAAAAAGATTTTTATAAAAGTGTAAAACTGTAATAAATTTTATTATTATGATTCTTTATTTAACTGAAATAGATTTAGATAGTTGTTATCACATATCAGTTCACTAAAGTGGAACCGCAAAGGATATCCGTACTTTGGATGAAAATTGAGATATCCTTTGCCGTTTGGCTTCAGCCAACGGGCAGAGCACACAACAAAAAACCGTTCGAGGTAAAAATTTCAAAAAAACAAAAATATTTTTTCGAACGGAATGGAAACATAAATATTTGGAAATTAAAACAATTATTGCAGTGAGAACTAATCATGTAAATCGAAATTCAATTCATTTAAAACTGAGATTTTGGAATCATTTTCAAACTAAAATACTCGTTTTAATTGTCATGATTGGAATGATTTCACAACCTGGTTTTGCCCAATCAAAACGTCTGGTTAAAAAGGCGGACAAAGCATCCACCGAATTTGCCCAGAAGGCTTCGGAAGGCTCTGTCTATATATTCAGATTCGATACCGTTGTTGTCGATCAGCAGTTGAAAAAGGTAAAACTGGAGATGAAAGAAGGGTTTTCCTACTTCCCGTTCAGGCCCGAAAATACCCGTCAATACAACGATTGGTTCAAGGAATCGCTCGGGCGAAAATTCAGGAATTATTCCATTTCAATCGAGTCGATGGGAAAGGGAATCAGTGAGCTGATCCCGAATTATTACCGCGATCAAAAGGTGGCCGTTGATGCATCGCGATTGAGCCAGGCTTCAAAACCTAAATTGCCAATTGTGCGCAATGTTTCAGGAGGCATGAATGTTATTGAAGGTTTGAGCAACCGGAACATCGCTTTGTGGCACAGTCACGGCTGGTATTACGAAAATACGCTCGATCGCTGGGAATGGCAGCGTGCGAGGGTTTTCCTCACCGTTGAAGATATCTGGACCATGGATTTTGTGGTTCCGTACATCACACCGATGCTCGAAAATGCCGGCGCCCATGTGTTCCTTCCCCGCGAGCGCGACACCCAAAAACATGAACTGATTATTGACGCCGATGGCTCAACAAAAGGATCAGTTTATAAGGAAACAGGCGAAGTTGTTCAGGCCGGAAAAGATAAAGGTTTTGGATTGAAAGTACCATTTCTGATTGAGGGCGAAAATCCTTTTCAGATGTGCGGAACCCGCCAAATGCAGGCAAAAAAGTCGGCAGATTCGCGTATAAATTATCTTCCTGAAATTCCTGAAACAGGCGAATATGCGGTGTATGTTTCGTATGCGCAGAACGATGAAAATGTAACCGATGCGCATTATACGGTTTATCATTCAGGAGGAAAAACCGAATTTCTGGTGAACCAAACCATGGGCGGCGGAACCTGGATTTACCTTGGAACTTTCAGGTTTGAGAAAGGTGCCGATCGTGAAGATGCGCGTGTTGAACTAACCAATGAATCGAAGGAAACCGGCAAATGGATTACTGCCGATGCGGTGAAACTGGGTGGTGGAATGGGAAATGTGGTTCGCGGACAGGCCGCACAACTCGAAAAAATCCGCCAAATCCGCGATGAGAAAGGATTTGCAATGGATTCGTTGTTGTGGTTGCCCTTTGCCAGTCAGCGTCCGCGTTATCAGGAAGCCTCGCGCTATTACCTGCAATATGCCGGAATGCCCGATACGCTGGTTTACCTGTTAAATAAAACCAAATCTGATTATTCGAACCGCGGACAGGATGCAGCGCTATACGCCAAACGAGAAAGTGGAAAAGACGATTATAAAGATGATTATCAATCCCGGGGCGAGTGGGTGAATTACCTGATGGGCGCGCCAAACGGGCCAAAGGCAAATCCTGACACAAAAGGCTTGGGCATTCCGATGGACATGGCGCTGGCTTTTCATACCGACGCCGGAACAACGCCCGACAGCTCCATTATTGGCAGCCTGATGATTTATGATACGACTTACGGACCGGACACTTTTGCCAATGGGCAGTCGCGGTGGGCAAGCCGCGATTTGTCGGATATCGTGCAAACACAGATTGTTGACGACCTTCGGAAACTCTATTTCCCGCAATGGGCGCGCCGACCAATGTGGAACAAGCAATACGCCGAAGCTGCCCGGCCCAAAGTGCCTGTTGTTTTGTCGGAATTGCTTTCGCATCAGAATTTTGCCGATATGGTTCATGCCTACGATCCGCGTTTTAAATTTGATGTTAGCCGCGCCTACTATAAGGGAATCCTGAAATTTTTGGCTTTTCAGAACGGGCAGAAATATGTGGTTCAGCCATTGCCGGTCGATCATTTTCAGATGAGCCTCGAAGGAAAAAGCATCCGTTTGTTGTGGAGCCCTGTAGCCGATGAATTGGAGCCAACAGCAATTGCCAAAAACTTTAAAGTTTATACCCGGATCGAAAACGGAGGTTTTGATAATGGCCGCCATGTTAACGAGTCAAGCCTGATTTTAAATGATTTAAACCCGGGAGTTATTTATAGCTTCAAGGTTACAGCAATCAACGATGGAGGCGAGAGTTTTCCTTCGGAAATACTGGCTTGCAGCTTACCAACCGATGATAAAAAACCGGTTTTAATTGTGAATGCCTTCGACCGTATTTGTGGACCGGCAGCTTTCGATAATGGCAAAGAAGCCGGTTTCCTGATGGGCGAAGATGAAGGTGTGGCCTACAAAAGGGATTTGGGATACATTGGCGAACAATACGATTTCAACCGCAAATCGCCTTGGGTTGACGATGATAATTCAGGCTTTGGTTCCAGTCATGCCGATCAGGAAACGCGCATCGTTCAGGGAAATTCGTTCGATTATCCGCTGGTTCACGGGCAGGCGTTCCGCAACAATGGTCTTGGTTTTATTTCGATGAGCGATGAGTGTTTCGAACAGAAAAACTGGGATAAAAACGCTTTTTCGGCACTCGACATCATTTTTGGCGAAGAAAAAACCACCAGTCGGCTTTACGGATTCAAGAAGAGGGATTTTACGCTTTTCACTCCTGAAATGCAGGAAGCCATTACCGAATATACTTCCGGAGAAAAGGCAAGACTTTTCTTGTCAGGCGCATACATTGGCACCGATTTGAAATTGTGTGGCGATACGCTGGCAAAGAAGTTTGCTGCTGATGTGCTGCATTTTACGCACATGACCAATCATGCCAGCAAAAGCGGCTGTATTTATCCGGTGAATGCGGTGAAAGATCAATTTTCAGGAGAATTCAAATTTGTTCAGGAATACCATCCGGCCATTTACAAGGTTGAGTCGCCCGATGCCATTGAGCCCAAAGGCAAAGATGCCAAAGTACTTTTCAGGTACAAAGACGATAACAAAACAGCAGGAGTAAGTTTTGAGGGCAGCTACAAATTAGTGGTCCTTGGATTTCCGTTCGAAACCATCACCACAGAAAAGCAGCGTGACGAGCTTGTGAGGCAGATTTTGCTGTATTGGGGAATGAAATGAGTAGCGGAAAAGTGTTCAGTCTCAGTTTTCAGATTACAGAAAATAGAAGACTCAGGCTCAGGCAAAGAAGCAAAAGAAGGCAGTTGAAGGCAATAGAATGTTGTCGGATCCGCTTGTTTTCCTGCCCTGAAGGGGCAGCATATCAATAGCCCGGGGCGTTGCCCCGGGTAAGAAAGAAAGCAGAAAAACCGTCCGCGGCAATTCGTAAAACAAAGCATTAATATTCTTTCGGACGGAAAGGATTTGGCTTTGAAAGTTGAAGATAGAAAGAGGAAATATATAAATGAACAAGCTAAAATCATAGAACTGTAGCTGCATTGCGGATTTTATGATTTTAAAATAATCAATTTAAAATGAAAAAAATCACCTGTTTTATTTCCTGCGGAACGCAGGAGGAAACCCTGAAAACTGTTCAGGAATTAAGAAATTCGGATCTGGTTTCGCAGGTTTATGTGGTGTGCAGTACAGAGCAAAACTGCCCGGTTGATGGTGCAGAGGTGTTGAAATCGGAACCGATGACCAATGGAAAAACTATCCGTAGGATTGCTGCCTTGGCAAATACCCGTTATACGTTGATTTATACCCGTCAAAGTTCGTTGCAAATGGGGCAAAAGGCACTCGAACGCTTTGCACAGGTGGCCGACGATACGCAAAGCGGCATGGTTTATTCGAATTATCTGGCGGTTAAAAACGGAAAAGTCGAAAATAACCCAGTCATCGATTGTCAGGAAGGTAGCTTGCGCGATGATTTTAATTTCGGTCCCGTGTTGTTTTTTTGCACCGAAATCATGAAAAAGGCTGCCGGACAGGTTTCTGAAGATTTCGATTTTGCCGGTTTGTATGCCCTTCGGCTTGGCGTTTCGCAGTATGCCGAATTGTTCCGTATTCCGGAGAGTTTATATACCGAGCAGGAATCGGACTTGCGCAAATCGGGTGAAAAAATCTTTGATTATGTCGATCCGAAAAATCGTGCGGTTCAAATTGAGATGGAAGCTTCGGTGATTATTCCGGTGAAAAACAGGGTGAAAACTATCGAAGATGCCATCAAATCGGTGCTTTCGCAAAAAACTGATTTCAAATTTAACCTGATCATTGTTGACAATTATTCAACCGATGGAACTACTGAACTGATTCAGAAATACGCGGCCATAGATTCACGTCTGGTTCACATTATCCCGGAACGGAAAGATCTCGGAATTGGCGGTTGCTGGAACGAAGCTGCGAACAGTCCACTCTGCGGAAAATTTGCGATCCAGCTCGACAGCGACGATATGTACTACGATGAAACCACCGTTCAGCAAGTGGTTGATGCATTTTATAAGCAAAATTGTGCTATGGTAGTTGGGACTTACCAAATGGTCAACTTTGCGCTCGAAGAAATTCTCCCCGGAATCATCGATCACAAGGAATGGACACCTGAAAATGGCCGGAACAATGCACTTCGCATCAATGGATTGGGCGCACCACGGGCATTTTATACACCTGTTTTGCGCCGCATTCCTGTTCCCAACGTGAATTACGGTGAAGATTACGCGCTCGGATTGGCCATTTCGCGCCAGTACCAGATTGGACGCATTTATAACCCGATTTACCTGTGCCGACGTTGGGACGAAAATTCGGATGCTTCGTTAAGTATCGAAGTAATGAACGCGCATAATTTATACAAGGACCGCATTCGTACCATCGAGTTGAAAGCAAGAAAAAGATTGGGAAGTAAGTCGATTTAAAGGTTATCTTATAACTGGCACTGTCAGGTCAAATGTTCGTCGGCAGATTATAAACCTGTCAGCGTTTGAAAAACCTGACAGCGTTGAACAAAAAAAGCTTTTTTCAGCCCGAAAAAAAGGAAAAACAAAAAATTATGGAACAACTTCTTTATATAATTTCTAAAACAAATAAATCTGCCAACCAGATTCTTCGTGAATTTGTTGAGGCGGAAAAACTCATCTGGCCACTGGCCGCGGCTAATTACAAAGGATTGGAGAAGGTTGAGGAAAAGAGTTTTCGGTTTGATGGCTTTGAATTTCGGGCGCAGTTTAATCCTGAACGGATGCGTTCGTCGGCAGCCAAAGTTGATAAACAGTCGATTGCAGAACGGAAATGTTTTTTGTGCAACGAAAACCGTCCGGCCAAGCAGGATGCCATCGCGTTTGGCGATCAGTTTTTGATTCTGGTCAATCCGTTCCCGATTTTCAAAACCCATTTTACGGTTTCGTGCAACGAGCATATCGATCAGCGGTTTATTCCGAATGTTCAGTATTTACTCGAATTGGCCCGGGCGATGGAAGGTTTTACTGTATCCTACAACGGGCCGGAATGTGGAGCATCTGCTCCTGACCATTTGCATTTTCAGGCAGGAGAGAGTTTATTTATGCCTATTACAACAGAGTCCGAACAACTGAAATCTGCTGCCCGACAACTTTATTCAGGAGCAGAAACCCAGGTTTGGGCATTCGATAATAATCTCCGGAAGATGATTTCGGTAGAGGCGAATTCTATGGAAGAAGGTTTGAAGATTATTGGAATTTATTACCATCATTTTCAGGCCATGCAGCCCGAAAAAATGGAGCCGATGATGAATGCGCTTTGCACTTTTTCTGAAGAGAAATGGACGATCCATCTTTTCCCAAGAAAACTGCATCGTCCGCGCCAGTTTTTTGCTGAAGGAAATAATCAACTGTTAATTTCACCTGCATCGGTTGATTTTGGTGGGGTTTTTATTCTTCCGCGCCGCGAGGATTTTGATAAAATTACGAAAGAAGATATTGCAGATATTCTGGAACAGGTTTGTGTCGATCAGGATACGTTTCAGGAATTGACAGAAAAAATCAGACACGATTTAAACTTGATGTAATAAACAGGTAAATGAAATCATTCAATTCAAAGCGGCGTTCACTTTTTTTAATCAAGCTTGGCCTGGCCATTCTCTTCTGGTCAATCTTTCCGGTTTTCGGTCTGATGCTGGTTTCGTGCCATTCGCTTAATGATCAGAAAATCGAATTGGAGAAGCGGCAGCGAATTGAATCCACTTTGACTTTGCTTGAAAACAAAAATAACCTGATTCCTCTTAATCGGTTGGACACGCTTCGGATTGCTGCACTTTCAATTGGTCCGGAAAGTCCGACTGAATTTCAGCACATGCTGGCCAATTACATGAAAGTTGAATTTTTCAATCTCCCCGCGAATCTGACATCATCTGATTTGGACGGAATACAAACCAAACTGAACGGATTTAACTTGATTATCACCGGGATTCATCAGGTTTCAAATACTCCTGAATTCTTAAAACTGATCAATTCCCTGAATCAGAAAACTTCCGTTATTACCTGTTTCTGGAAGCCTGAAATTTTAGATAGTCTAAAAAGTTCAGGAAAACCTGCTGGCTTGATTTTGGCTTTTGATAATGATAGCCTCACGCAATCGTTATCGGCACAACTGATTTTTGGAGGAATTGGCACTTCAGGAAAACTACCGGAAAAAATTGGCGAAATCTATTCAAAAGGTTCCGGAATCAGTATTGAAAAGCCGATCCGGTTGAAATACACTCTATCTGAAGAAGTTGGAATTTCATCGGCTAACCTGAATGGAAGTATCGATTCGATTGTGAATAACGCGTTGGATAAAAAAGCTTTTCCGGGCTGTAATGTACTGGTGGCGAAAGATGGGAAAATCATTTTCAGGAAAGCATACGGGTACCATACCTTCGAAAATCTCCGTCCAAGCCGCGAGGATGATATTTACGATCTGGCTTCGGTGACCAAAATAAGCGGAGGTTTGCCAGGAATCCTGAAATTGTACGATGAAGGCAAAATAGAGTTGGACAAGCCGGTTTCAACCTATTTCCCCGATTGGAAAAGCCGGTTGTTTCATCGATCTGACAAAGATGATATCACTGTTCGCGAGTTGTATGCCCATCAGTCGGGACTTGTACCGTTTATTGGTTTTTGGAAGCAGACGATGAAAAACGGAAAGCTTTTACCCAAATGGTACTCTATACAACCCGATGAAACACACACCCTTTGTGTAGCTCCGGGCATTTATCTCGATAACCGGTTTTTGAAAATGGTGAACCGTGATATCCGCAAATCGCCTTTGAAGGATCGTGGCAAATATGTTTACAGTGATTTGCCGCTGGTAATTACTCCTCAAATCGTGCAGCATATTTCCGGAACTGATTTCAATCAATGTCTGGAATCAAATTTTTATCGTCCATTGGGCGCGAACGAACTAACTTATTTGCCTTTGCTGAAATTCTCGCGCGACCGGATTGCACCAACCGAACTCGATGATTATTATCGGTTTCAGCTCATTCAGGGAACGGTTCACGACGAATCGGCTGCTGTGCTGGGTGGAATATCAGGAAATGCCGGACTTTTTGCATCGGCCAACGATTTGGCCAAACTGATGCAAATGTACCTGCAAATGGGAACTTACGGTGGAAAACAATACGTGAGTGAGGCCACTATGAAAGAGTTTACACGGGTTCAGTTTCCGCAGGACAACAACCGCCGTGGACTGATTTTCGATAAGCCATCGCTCAATCTGGATTCGTTGAACCCAGCGGATGCTTACCCATGCAAGGAAGTAAGTCCTGAAAGTTTCGGTCATTCCGGATTTACCGGAACATTTGTGTGGATGGACCCGAAATGCGGACTGATGTACATTTTTTTGTCGAACCGTGTCTATCCGACCCGCAACAATAGCATGATCAGTGATTTGAATGTTCGCACCGAGATTTTATCGGCGATTTATAAGAATATGAATAAGTGAAAAACTGGTGAAAATGTTGTGCTGTTTGCCAATAAGCTCCAGCGGCGCTAAATCTTTGTAGAAGAAACCAAGGAAGAAAGGAACCCGTCCGCGAATAAAGTTTCAGAAGAACGAAAATCTGATTTCGGACGGAATATCGAGAAACTAAAATATGAGTTGATAGCTTTAACTCGCCCCAAGCCCTGCTAGCAGTGCTTTTCACTCTACTCGTAGAGAGGGGCGGGGTAAGCGAAGCGCACCCGGGGTGAGTTAGGACGAATATAAAAAAACGAAAACAATGATATCATGAAAACGAAAATCGTAATTCTAACCCTTTTTTTATTCCTGATTTTAAATGCCTTTGCCGCACAAAAGGTAAAAACCGGAATTGAAGTTTTACGCGAGAACAATTTCAAAATTCTTCAGGGAAAACGCGTTGGATTAATCACCAACCCGACAGGTGTCGATTCGCAGTTGAAATCAACGGTCGATATTCTGAACGAAGCTCCCGGTGTGAAACTGGTTGCACTGTACGGGCCCGAACATGGTGTTCGTGGCGATGTATATGCGGGCGACAAAGTGGAAACAACTATCGACAAGCAAACTGGAATTCCGGTGTACTCGCTTTATGGCAAAACACGCAAGGCCAACGCTGAAATGCTGAAAGATGTGGATGTGTTGGTGTACGACATTCAGGATATTGGCTGTCGTTCATATACTTACATCAGCACGATGGGGTTGGCTATGGAAGCTGCTGCTGAAAACAATATTGAAATGGTAGTGCTCGACCGTCCGAACCCTGTTGGCGGCTTGAAAGTAGAAGGTAATCTGGCTGAAGACAAGTTTATTTCATTTGTCAGTCAGTTCAAAATTCCTTATTTGTACGGATTGACCTGTGGGGAATTAGCGAAACTGCTGAATAGTGAAAAAATGCTGGGAACTCAATGCAAATTAACTGTTGTACCAATGAAAGGGTGGAAACGAAAAATGACTTTTGATCAAACCGGATTGCCGTGGGTATTGACTTCTCCGCATGTTCCACATGCTACTTCATCGTTTTATTACGCCGCTTCAGGAATTTTGGGCGAGTTCAGTTTTATGTCGATAGGAGTGGGGTACACGCTACCGTTCCAATTGTTTGCCAAAGATTCCATTGATGCTTCAGCGTTAGCCAAACGTTTGAACGACTTGCAATTGCCCGGAGTTTTATTTCGTCCCATTTTCCTGAAGCCATTTTACGCTGTCGGACAGGGAAAGAATTATTCAGGAGTGCAGTTTTACCTGACCGATTATATGAAAGTCAGGCTGACCGAAATCCAGTTTTACGTGATGCAGGTGATGGCAGAGCTTTATCCTGAAAAGAAGTGTTATGGTCCTGAAACAGAAAAACGTTACGACATGTTCGACAAAGTTTGCGGGTCGGATCAGATTCGTTTGCTGATGTCAAAAAATATGAAGGTGGCCGATATGTTGCCCTATTGGCGAAAAGATGAGGCCGTCTTTCAACAACTATCGAAGAAATATTATTTGTATAAATGATAAGCTGTTTGAATTTCTTTGAGGACAATATTGAACCCACTTGGGGGTTCCAATAGAGAACTATCTGGCAATGATTGAGGTAACTAATGATTGATCAGGTTCAAAATTAAACTTCCAGAAAGTATCTTTATGAGGAAGATGAAATCAATCCGATTTTACCAAAGTTTGACCGGATAAACTCCCTGATCTGTCAATTTCTGTATTTGTTCAATAACAAATGGCTTGTCTTCCTGATACGTTACGCCAAACCATGGCGAATCAGCTTTTAAAACTTCAACCTTTGTCTGTCCAGCTCTGATCATCTCAAAAACTACAAAAGGAATATAAAATTCAGATTTAGGGATTTCAATACTTGTTTTCAGAAATTCAATAAATTGATTTTCTATATTTCCGAATACTGAAGGATGGAAGCCCCAGAAATTCATTGAAACAGTTTCCCGGCCTGTCATTTCAACTGTTTCTTTACTTTCAGATTTGCAGAGAATCGTATCGCCTTCCTGCCTTATTTTATGGGTTTCAGTAATTTTTGTAAGTAAATTATTTTTGTTGGTTTCACAAATTCCGCGCGAAACACTTCCAAAATCAGAGAGCGTTTTGTCGAGCTGATAGCCAATCATCGAGTACGTATTTTCTGTGACCGATTTGGTCAGAAAATCAGCAATTACCTGATATGCTCCAGTACCATAAAAGTCATCTGCATTGATGGCTGCAAATGGCTCATGAACCACATCTCTGGCCATAAGCACCGCATGACCTGTTCCCCAAGGCTTTTCGCGATTTTCAGGAAGTGAAAAACCTTGCGGTAACATGTGTGTTTCCTGATAAACGTATCCGATATCAATTTTACCGGCTAATTTTGATTCAAAACGGGCTTTAAAGTCTTTTGCAAAGCTTTCGCGAATAACGAATACAACTTTACCAAATCCGGCGCGAATAGCGTCATATACTGAATATTCAAGAATTGTTTCCCCGCTGGGTCCAACTGGTTCAATTTGTTTCAGCCCGCCATACCGGCTTCCCATTCCTGCAGCTAATATTAAAAGGGTAGGTTTCATATTGTCATTTTGTCTTTTACTTTTAATAATTCTTCAAAATTACACATTTATCACTTATTTATGGCGTTTACTCTATTGCTTCCGCTTATTTGTTGGCCTGTAAAAACAAAAGGATGCCATTTATGCACCCTTTTGCTTTTGATATTTATTGAAACGAGATGTTATATTATTGGGAAATTATCGTTTTTTCGTAAAGCGATCTTAAATTGACTGTAATTATTCCATAAACCATTCCAATCGCGCAGTAGATTAAAATTGTAATTGCGGATGCCATCTTTGTAGCCTCCGGATAAAGTTTTCCAAAAGCAAAGAAAACCGCTGATGAAACGAATAATGCCGGAACAAAATCAAAAAGAGAAGGAGCTCTTTCGACTGCACACATTGGTATAACAACAATCAAAACAGCCAGTGGAAGCGCCCAGAATCCAGTAGCACTGAAGATCCCAGCGAGGTAAATAATTGTAATAGCGGCAATTATTCCCATAATATAACCCAGAAAAGTGCGAACTCCTCCCTTAATTGTACATCCAGCAAGGAAATACATGGCCCATGCCTGAAAAGTTACCCATCCAAAACCTCCGTTGTCGGTAATTGGCATTAAAGGATTGAGCAGTTGATCGACTACAATAAACGAAGCAGCCAGAAATGCAATAAATACAGGGATGACGATAAATTTTTTAAAATCCATAATTTTTAAGATTTAGTTGTGATTATTTAGGTTAATGAAGTTTTATATGAAAGGAGTATTGGTTGAAGATTGATTATAAGAATATTCGGATTTAAATTATATAGGTCGTAAATGTATAAAAAATTCCACTGCCATCCGAAAGTTTTCAAAAAATTAGTTTATAATAAAAATGTATTGTGTGAATAATCAACAAATTACGCTGAACAAATCGGCCTGAACAGGTAATTTATCTACATCGAATAACGTTTTACCGGGTGGCATTTCAACTTTCTGAACCTTCCCGTTTATGCTGCAAATGTATTCAAAGCTCAGGTAGTGGAGTAAACAAATACGTACCTTTTCACAAAAATTGCTGAACGCGGTTTTGCCCTTGCAGTAAACCCTACGAATCAATTCCAATAAAAGGTAAACGATCAGGGAAACAAAGATTTGGGATTTTACAGCATTTTCGCTTGTTCCCACAAAGGTTTTGATTTGTAGATTTTGCTTCATTAATTTGAAA
>JANONW010000028.1:0-2805 GCA_031421065.1 Prolixibacteraceae bacterium | reverse complement strand
AACCAAATTCATAAGAATAAAAGGATAAGGGTCAAACTCGTCTCTGAGGGGTGAAAGTGGCAAAAGATTTTCAATGATTAGTTTTTCTTCTGCAATGGTTTATTGAACTATCTGTTGAAGTTTGGTGAGTTGTTCGTCCGCTGATTTAAGGAGATTGGCAATATCTACATTCATTTGTGAAATTTTATTTTATGAAGTTTAAGGTGATGAGCATAATGATTATAAGAATACCGATCAGTGAAAGAACAAACAAGTAGTCAGCAATTGTTTCAAGTCGCTTTTCTTTTTTCGGGTTGGTTGTCCTGATTGATGCAAATGAAAAAATACAGGAGAAAGTCAGCATTACCGCAATACAAGAAGTAAACTCATCAATGATGTGTGTTTCTGTCAGGTTAGTGATGTGCAGCGATGTAATAACAAAAAGGCAAAACCCCAAGAGATTTGCCGATGTGTTTAATATATGCTGGGATGTGTTGTTTGCCATTGTCTATTATTTCGTTTCGCCTCCGTCTGCTGTGTAAAATAGTTCAACTGTTTTGCCGCCTTGCTTAAACTCTACTTCATATTTGGTCACTCCTATAGAAGTTTCAATTGTCGCAACGGCTTTTACTGTTGCTCCCTTGTGAGAAGCGTTAAAAGCTGTCTGCACCTTCCACATTCCAATGTGCATTTCGTGTTTTGGTGTAAAGCACATATTCATCTGCCAAAATCTTGGCTAATTCATTTGCAACTGCCTGGCGGTTGCTGTCTGTAATTCCAATGTTTGTTATCATTTTATTTGTTTTTTAAAATTTATTTTGTTGATTATATGTAACGCAAAATTAAGGATTATAGTTTAGATTTGTGGTGTCGCTGTATGCTTGCCGGTGATATTATTCGTTTCCTCTTCATAGACAAGCATAACGAGTGGGTTGTACAGCAACAGGAACATAAAGGATTTAAACAAGATGCGATTATTAAAATAAAATTATGAAACCGCTTGTAAGCATCATTATGGGCAACACTTTACAGGAATTTAAGAATCTGGTAGGTATCAAATTTGGGATGTATAACAGTCTTTTTACTTCTCTTCCATTTCATAGAGTAGAAAAGACAGGAGTTTTATTGTCTTTATTCCTTTTGCACTGTGAAGAAGGTTTTCGCAAAGAACAGAGTCCGGCTGATATTATCAATACCTTTTTTCAACAATATACCACTTACCGGAATGAGCAGGAACAAACAGATCTGCTGTTTAGATTTATACAATATGCAGAACGGCAGGTGGTGCTGTTCGATGCCCTGGAAGATGCCGCATTCAGTGAAATCAATGATATGCATGGCATAGGTACATTAAAACAATTACAATCAGAAGTGCTGCAAACAAATTCACAGCATCAGTTAGCAGAGAAGCTTAAAGATTTTTCCGTTCGGCTGGTACTAACTGCTCATCCTACTCAATTTTATCCAAGCGAAGTGCTGGGTATTATTCATGACTTAGCCAAAGAGCTCATTAATGATGACACAGTCCTGGTAAATACATACTTGGAACAGTTAGGAAAAACCCCCTTTTTCAAAAAACAAAAACCCAGTCCTTACGATGAAGCGGTGAATTTAATCTGGTTTTTGGAAAATGTATTTTACCAATCGGCAGGGCAAATTTTATCTAATCTTGAAAATCAGTTTCCTGATGCAGTAGATGAAAAAAATCCTTTGATACGCATGGGTTTCTGGCCGGGCGGCGACAGGGATGGAAATCCTTTCGTTAAAGTTGACACTACAATAAAGGTGGCAGAGGCATTGCGGTTCAGTATAATAAAATGTTATTATCGAGATGTACGTCAATTGAAAAGACGCCTTACGTTTCACGGAGTTGAAAATGTACTGGCGGCATTAGAAGAAAAGCTATACAACAAATTGTTCATCCCTGGATATAAGGCAGACCTTTCTAAAGAAGAAATAAAGAGTACACTTCTTCATATCAGGAAAACATTGATAGAACAACACGATGGTTTATTTCTGAACATGGTGGATAATTTACTGAGTAAAGTGAAACTCTTCGGTTTATATTTTGCTTCATTGGATGTAAGGCAGGATAGCTCTATACATACACAGGTATTGGAGGTCATCGCTGAAAAAACTTCCGCACTGCCCAAAAATTATAAAGATCTTTCTGAAGAACAAAAGATTGTTGCATTACTAAATATAAATCTAAAGTTTGATTCATCACTTATTGAAAACGAATTAGACAAAGATACCCTTGAGACTATCGCAGCGATAAGAACTATTCAGAAAATAAATGGATCAGATGGCTGTCACCGTTATATCATCAGCCATAGTACCAGCGCTTTAAACATTATGGAAGTGTATGGATTATTTTTATTGAGCGGATGGAAGAAAGAAAAACTCAGCATGGATATTGTTCCCTTGTTTGAAACGATCGATGATCTGCAAAATGCGGGAGATGTGATGAAGTCTTTATATAAAAATGACACTTACCGCAAACATTTAAAACAAAGAAATAATATTCAAACCATAATGCTTGGCTTTTCAGACGGCACAAAAGATGGCGGGTACCTGATGGCTAACTGGAGTATTTACAAAGCCAAAGAAAAAATGACAAGCGTTTCCAGGGAACACGATGTGGAGGTTGTATTCTTTGATGGGAGAGGAGGGCCGCCTGCGAGAGGCGGGGGAAAGACACACCAGTTTTACGCTTCCATGGGACGTAATATTGCCAATAAAGAAATACAGCTCACCATACAGGGACAAACGATCAGCTCTAATTTCGGGACCATCGATGCCGCGCAATACAACATGGAACAACTG
>JANONW010000027.1:0-4477 GCA_031421065.1 Prolixibacteraceae bacterium | reverse complement strand
CGTCCTGATTTTTATACCTCTCTTTAGATTGAATATAACCAAAGGCCCATTTTGGGAACATGGGTGCTTTCCCGGTCAATAGACGCAATCCGGATATTACACTATCAGGTTTTGGCCCATAAATAAAATAGTAGTCGATTTTATCGGCTAACTCGGAAGAAAAATAGGATCCTTCTTTCGAATCATTAAATTTAGATAATGAATCACTAGTGTTGCGTTGTTTTTAAAATAATTGCTATAACTAAATAAAATTCAATAAGATATAGACGTTCTTTGATTTTTTGATTTCAATTCATGGTAGTTTCGAAAGAAAAACCATGAATAAAGGAAAGTTTGTATTTGCTCAGTTGGTGTCTTTGGTTTATCGATATGAATTCGATAAGTGTGTTTCCCGTTATAATGGGGATTATAAAGTCCAGGATTTTAGCTGTTGGAACCAATTTTTGGCCATGATTTTCGGTCAATTGACCCATCGTGAAAGTATCCGCGACATCATCACTTGTTTAAAAGCCCATCAAAACAAGGTTTATCATTTGGGCATTACTAAAGTAGTTTCGCATTCGACTTTGACAAGGGCTAACGAAAACAGAGACTGGCGTATTTATGCAGACTTTGCAGCTTATCTGATAGAACTGGTCAGGCCGCTTTATTACCGGGACAATGATTTTGACCTTGATTTGGACAATCCTGTTTTTGCGTTGGATTCAACCACGATTGACTTGTGCCTTTCGTTGTTCAAATGGGCGAAGTTCCGCAAAGCAAAAGGTGCGGTAAAACTTCACGCCTTACTTGACCTGAAAACCGATATTCCGGTTTTCATCCATATAAGCGACGGGAAGATGCATGATGTCAATGCTCTGGATATGATCGAATTTGAAAATGGCGCTTTTTATGTGATGGACAAAGGCTACATTGATTTTGCCCGTCTTTATAAAATCACGCTTTCAGGTGCATTTTTCGTTACAAGGGCAAAAGATAACTTGAGTTTCAGGCGGCTTTATTCTTCCAAGGTTGAAAAGACAACCGGCCTACGATGTGACCAAACCATAAAACTGGCAGGGTATAAAAGCTCAAAATTATATCCCATTTATCTTCGCAGAATAAAGTTTTATGATGCAGAAAACAAGCGGATACTGGTTTTTCTGACTAATAACTTTGAGGTTGATGCCCTTATTATTGCTTTACTTTACAAACATCGCTGGCAAATTGAATTGTTCTTCAAATGGATTAAGCAGCATTTGCGAATCAAGACATTTTGGGGAACATCAGCCAATGCTGTAAAAACTCAGGTATGGATTGCAGTTTGTACTTACTTGTTAATTGCCTATGCAAAAAAACAACTCAAATCAGACCTGTCTCTCTACGAAATTACACAAATAATTAGTGTATCAACATTTGACAAAACTCCACTAAATGAACTACTTACAAACTTTTCAAAGAACGATGAAATCAAAGATATCTGTAATCAGTTGAATTTGTTCGACTTATAACGCAACACTAATGAAGAAGAAAGTGAAAGAGCTGGGGTCAAGCTGCAAAAAACAACATTTACACGACAAAGCACAAAACACAGATATTATAGATTTATGTATTTTATTTGTTACTATTCATAGATTTTTGTCACTATTTATTTTTCTGTACAAGCATTTTGATTATTTTTGTCGCTCAATTATTCAATCAGAATAAATAATAAGATACTATGTGTGGAATTGTTTGTGTATTCGATTTAAAAACAGAGGCCAGTGGATTGAGGCCGAAAGTGTTGAAGATGTCGAAGAAGATCCGTCACCGCGGACCCGATTGGTCGGGTATTTACTGTGGTGAAAAAGCGGTGATGGCGCATGAAAGGCTTTCGATTGTTGACCCGGAATCCGGTGGCCAGCCTTTGTACAGTAAAGACAGGAAACTGATTCTGGCAGTAAATGGGGAAATCTATAATCATCGTGACATAAGAAAACAGTACAGCGGGAAATATGATTTTATGACGGGGTCGGATTGCGAAGTAATTCTGGCGCTGTACCGCGATAAAAAGGAGAAATTTCTTGATGAGATGAACGGGATTTTTGGGTTTGCACTGTACGACGAAGAAAATGATGCTTACCTGATTGCCCGCGACCATATCGGGATTATTCCGCTTTACCACGGGTGGGACGAATTTGGTAATTATTATGTCGCTTCGGAACTGAAAGCCTTGGAAGGACAATGCAAAAGGATTGAAGAGTTTCCGCCGGCACACTATTTATATAGCAAAGATGGCGAAATCAAACGTTGGCATACCCGCGAATGGACAGAATACGAAAACGTGAAAGAGAACCCGGCAAATATCGAAGACCTTAAAATCGCGCTCGAAGCAGCGGTTCACAGGCAGTTGATGTCGGACGTTCCGTACGGCGTTTTACTTTCGGGGGGGCTCGATTCGACTATTACTTCGGCGCTTGCAAAAAAATTCTCGGGCAAAAGGATTGAAACAAACGATCAGAAAGATGCCTGGTGGCCGCAACTGCACTCATTTGCAATCGGGCTTGAAGGATCGCCCGACCTGGCGGCAGCGAGAAAGGCAGCAAAAGAAATCGACACTATTCACCACGAAATTCATTACTCTATACAGGAAGGTCTTGACGCCATCCGCGACGTAATTTACCATATCGAAACTTACGACGTCACAACAATCAGGGCTTCCACGCCCATGTATCTGCTGGCGCGGGTAATAAAATCGATGGGGATTAAAATGGTGTTGTCGGGCGAAGGCGCCGATGAAATTTTCGGGGGATACCTCTATTTTCACAAAGCGCCCAATGCCGAAGAGTTCCATAAAGAATGTGTCCGGAAAATAAGCAGGCTGCACATGTACGACTGTCTCCGCGCCAACAAAACTCTGGCTGCCTGGGGAGTTGAAGGTCGTGTGCCATTCCTCGACAAAGAATTTATGGATGTGGCCATGCGTTTTAATCCTACAGAAAAGATGGCAAAAAACGGACGAATGGAAAAATGGCCGTTACGGAAAGCATTCGAAGACCAGATTCCTGAAAGTATTGTCTGGAGGCAAAAAGAGCAATTTTCAGACGGGGTTGGTTACGGCTGGATTGATACCTTGAAAAAAGTGGCCAACGATTTGGTTACCGATGAAATGATGAAAAATGCCAAATTCCGGTTTCCGATTAATACACCGATGAGCAAGGAAGAGTATCACTACCGTACTATTTTCAGTGAACATTTTCCATCGGACGAAGCTGCGAAATGTGTGCCATCGGTACCCTCAATTGCCTGTAGCACTGCTGAAGCGCTTGCCTGGGACGCATCGTTCCAAAACAACGCCGATCCGTCGGGAAGGGCTGTAAAAATGGTTCATTTACAGGGAATTGATATTGAAACGAAATAATATAAACTATCTTTTCTGACGGGAATAATTAAAAGATTTTGTATGAATTGAATTCTGGTTCCTGGAACTAAAAAACTCTTTCTTCCGTTTTATTTTCTCTTTTTCCCACTCTGCCTTTTCGCCGTTTGACATTGGTTTTTCGGTTTGCGGAAAAGGATTTTTATGGATCAGTTCAATTTTCTGATTGATGAGTTTTTCAATGTCTTTCACATACCCGTTTTCTTCGGGTTCACAAATCGAAATTGAAATTCCCTCCTCGCCTGCCCTGCCTGCCCTTCCAATTCTATGAATGTAAGTTTCGGAAATGTTTGGAATATCGTAATTGATAACATATTTCAGCTTATCGATATCAATTCCCCGCGCTGCTATATCGGTGGCGACCAACACACGTATCTGACCATCTTTAAACTGCTGTAAAACTTTTTGCCGCTGATTTTGTCCTTTGTCACCATGAATTGCCGCAGCCCTGATGTTTTGAGTTTTCAGGTTCCGTGTAATTTTATCGGCGCCATGCTTGGTCTTTGAGAATAACAATACCTGCGAAATTTGCTTGTCGTTTAAAATATGGTGAAGCAAATCTTTTTTAGTCGCCTTATTTGTGTAATACAAAAATTGTTGAACTGTTTCTGCAGTAGTTGCTTTAGGCGTGGCTTCAATTTTCTGCGGATTCTGCAGTATTTTTCTCGATAGTTCGACAATGCTGCCGGGCATGGTAGCCGAGAAAAACAACGACTGCCTTTTTGCCGGCAGTTTGGCAATTATCTTCCGGATATCGTGAATAAAACCCATGTCAAGCATCCGATCGGCTTCGTCCAATACGAAATATTCAATCTCGTTTAACCTCACGTAACCCTGATCCATTAAATCGAGTAAACGTCCCGGAGTTGCTACCAGCACATCAATCCCGTTCCTGATAGAAATGGTGTGTGAGGCCTGTTTAACGCCTCCGTAAATCACAGCATTTCTGATTCCGGTGTACCGGCCGTAGGTCGAAAAACTATCGGCTATTTGAATTGCGAGTTCGCGTGTTGGTGTTATTACAAGTGTCTTAATTTTTCGTTGTCCGTGGTTTTGCAGGCGATCGTTGTACAAGTGCTG
>JANONW010000026.1:0-5014 GCA_031421065.1 Prolixibacteraceae bacterium | reverse complement strand
CACGCTTGTTATTTGTTCTATAATAATCATTGGATTTTTTATATCCATCTTTTGTCCTGTCGATAGCAAGTCCCCGAGCGTGAAGTTATCGCGTTTACCATTCAGTGAGAGTTGGTGTTGATTGGTCCATTTGCCCGAAGGTGCGTAGGCATAACACAAATCGTAAGCAGGAGCCAATGACCATTTTCCACTCTTATCCATCATAAACGCATGATTTTTTGTGTGGTCGTCGTGATTGCGTGAAACCACGTTAAACACCATGCGGCGGTACATCTGTTCCATTTCGGGGTAAGACAGATAAAGGCGGCGCATCGTCTGAAAAAGTTGTTCGTAAGCGAATCGTTCATCCCTGTCGAAATGAGCAATAGCACAAAGTGTTTGGGTATGCAGTTTTTCGCCACTATCAGTCCGGTCAAAACGTTTGGTCATGAAATGAGCATTATCGTTCTCGTGCCATAAACGGCACTCTGTCATTATAATACCGCAATCGACAGCCATTTTGTGATATGCATATTCTATTCGGCCAATGCCAGCCGGGTTATCTTTAATTTTTCCTCCTTCCACCCCGTCGAACTTAAGTAACCAGTAGGTAAACCCTTCAGGCGCTTTTACCTGCCCCGAACGTACTTCGTTAGTGGTTTCGTTAAATGCAATGATAGCTTTTGGTTTTGCACCACCGGCTGAAGTTCCCACTTTAAGGATATCAATGAGTGTACTGCTATTTTCTCTCAAATCTGCCTGAAATTGATCCCTTTGGTTGAGTACTCTATTCGCTAAACTTACTAATTCTGATATTTCAAGGCGCGATGATTCGTCCAATGATCTATCGTAGTTAGCAGGTTCATATTCCAGCGCGCCCATGCCACGTTTGCCAATATAGCACAAACGGTCGAGTGGTGTAACCTGAAGGCTTAATTGCCGGCTGGCAAACCATTCATCGATAACCGTATTTCCGTAATCATCGGGCAACGAATCGGCAATCAGGCCGGGCAGCCCTTTAAAGGTTTTCGCACGAAGCGCGGGGAAGGAAAAAATACGCTCGCCACGTTGCATATCGTTTAATGGCATTAACAAAGGGGCAATATCCAACCCATCATTTACAAACGATCCGAAAAATTCGATTACACCAATTTCTTTGCCTGCATTCCATGTTACTGCTGCCACCTCTTTTCCCCACAATGTCAACTTGATTACACTGTTCATTTAGCATGTTTTTTTGTGCGTATCCGCTGCGGTTGTTTACCTTTCAGTTTTAGCAGTTCCACCGGGCTTATTTCCTGTTCGGGCAGCAAAAGTTCCAAATTGTCTAATAAACGTAAAACACGCATTACCGCTATCAACATGCTAACCGACACCGGCTTTCCTTTCTCAATTTGGGCAACAGTAAAAAGGCTTACCCCTGCTCTTTCGGCAAGTTGTTGCTGCGTAAGCTTTTTGGCAAGTCTGAAGTCTTTCAGTCTTTTTCCTGTTTCCTGAACAATTGATGTATTGCTTAAACTATTCCAATCCATAAATAATCAACTGTTGATGTTTCTATGGTGCAAAGATAGTTGTTTACGCATGCTGTTAACAATAGCATATACACTTTTTATTTTTATTAAAATAGCGTAATAACAGAATATTTAATTTTTACTTATTTTATTGAAATATAATTTTTTGGAACGCTTATGACGCGGATTAAGCGGATTTACACAGATTTTTAATAAATTTTTTCTGCGTTTATCTATAACCTGTGTCATCTGTATTCTATTTGTTGGTATCTAAAAAACGGTTAAGTACGGCATTACCGAACGAGCCGGTGCCGCCGGTGATGAGTAGGGTTTTGTTTTTAAACATGATTTGTTAAGTTTCAAATACATTCTTTATGTATTTTTTACTGAAATCAATACAGAAAATCTTTATTCTTTTGCATTGATAAGTTGTGATATTTGATTAATAAAATCTTTAGCTTGAGGATATATCTCTTCGATCATCGCTTTGTCGTAGATAATGAAGTCATCGTAGTCGCCTGTAATCCGATCGTTAAATAATTGGTTATAAAAGCGACCAAGTTTTGGTGGAAGTTTATTTGTGACAATAAAATGAAGGCCAAACATTTGTTTCACCCCGGCATGGGTTTGTGCCGTGATAAGGTGTTTTACAAGCAGTGCATTTACAGCATAGTAACAAGCATAATATAAGCGGTTAACGGCAGCATTGAAAAATCCATTTGGAATAAGGGTTTCTGCCTCAAGTAGTGTTTCTTTTGCCCTATGAATGCGATATTGAGTTAATGCTTCAATACTTTTTTGATCCAATTCTTGTTTCATAGTCTTATTCCTTCATTAATAACATTGATGTAAAAAGGAGTTTTAATTGGGCGGTTCTCCCATTGTTTTTGAGTGTAAACCAAAGGGCTAATCAGGACTCCGGTTTTGAGTTCAATATCATAAATAGGATCGGTGATTGAAGCTACATCTTTATAAGATAGAATTTCCTTATTTACCAAAATCAAAATATCAACATCCGAATCAGGCTTCGAATCTCCACGGGCTTCCGAACCATAAAGTATAATTATTGCTTCAGGTGATACTTTCCGTACGGTCTCTTTTATATATTTTAAGATTTTTTTGCGGTTCATCTTAATGATTTTTTCATATCAAAGATACAATTTTTACTTTATTACTTTACGGAGCAGGGGCCATGTCGTTATTAAGGAAACGATTCAGAACAGCGTTGCCGAACGAGCCGGTGCCGCCGGTGATGAGTAGGGTTTTGTTTTTAAACATGAGTATATGAGATTTTGAATATATTTTAAGTTTCACTGTGTTACTCAGTGTTTACTCTGTGTAATAATTTTTCTCTTTGTTTCTGTTTAATATTGGATATTACGCTTTAAGGCGTTACGCTACGAGGCGTAATTCTGTAAAAATCGCTTGAAAAACGGGTCGCTGATAAAATAAGAACTATCAGTTTTGTCAATAATCCCATTATCCATTAGTACTAATACCGATTTTTGGGTGGTTGAAGCGGCAGATAGTCGAAACCGTTTGGTGTATGTTGCAGAGAAAATGTTGTCGCCACTTTTAACCAAAGCAATCAACAATTGCTTTTGCATGACCGACTGGCGATCGAATAACTCGTAATAATAATCTTGTTTAAGTTCAACGATTTGTTTTGAACAGGTATCAATAATTTCTGTGGTAACCTGCGTTTGCGATGTAACCATATATTGCCATATTTCGGCAGCTAATAGCTGTATATAATAGGGTATATCACCCGACTGCTCTATCAGATAGAGTGCTTCCGTCAGTTCTATTTTCATGCCAGATAAACCAAATTTTGCCTGCAAATAGATAATGGTGTCATCGTGAGGAAGCGTGCCGAGCTGCATGTGTGATGCCGAATTGTAAAATGCCCGGTTTTTATTATTGAACATGTCGCTCAGAAGATGGGTACGACTACCCAGAAACAAATAATTTACCTGCTGTTGTTGCTGTATTTTGCTACGCAACAAACTTTCGAATCCGTACTTATTTAATTTTGTAATTTCCTGAAACTCATCAAATATTACGATTGTTTTCCTCCCTCCTTGTGCCAATTTCTCAGGTAAATCGAGTACTTCCGACAGGGTTTGAACGGATACCGTATTTTCCGTAAGATCTATACCGAATTCAGGATTGCCTCCCGAATCAAAAGTTAATTTAGGCCGGATGCTCTTTACTACTTTGGTTATAATTTGCACCAGCCGCTGGAGGTTATTCTGTTTTTTCTCTATGGCACTAATATACAAACTAACAAATGTTTCGAGCGAATACACAGGTAGAAAATCGAAATATACACAGGTGTACTCTTGCGCTTCCAGTTGTTCGATAACACGAAAGACAAGTGATGTTTTTCCGTACCGGCGTGGAGCAAAAAGCACCATATTATTTCCGTTTGTCAGTGTGGTAACTATGCGTTTGCCCTCTTCTATCCGATCGTAAAAAAAATCGCCCCGTACAACAGTGCCGTAACTAAATGGATTCATCTAATTCTATTGTTTATATTGTGTACTTCGTTCTCAAAGGTATGAAAAATGTCATCAAAAGATCGTGTAAATTTGAAGTCCACACTCACCGCGATGGTTTGTCAACATACAAGCGAACCTGTGCCGCCGGTAATCAATAGGGTTTTGTTTTTAAACATGGGTTATAGTTTTTTTTTATTCCACAGAGTTTCTCAGTGTTTGACACAGTGTATCACAGAGTTTATAATTATCACAGTGTAACACCGTGTTTACTCTGCGTAACACTGTGGACAGTTTTTACGGTATCTAAAAAACACTTCAACACGGCATTGCCAAAGGAACCAGTGCCGCCAGTGATTAAAAGGGTTTTGTTTTTAAACATGATAATGTTTTATTTTTTTTAATTATTTCTCCGTTCAACTAATTGTATGAAATTTACTCCACGCGCTGTAATTCTAAACATCTGTCCGGGGTGATTGGGATTTTCGGGGATTGTTTGTTCTATCAAATTATAGTTTTGCAATTTTATTATGGTCCTATTTAGATAACCTGATACTTTTTTAAGGCCAAATGCCTCTTTTAGATCATTCCGCGACTGAGGTCGAATTTGTAAATGGTTAAGTATTAAACTAAAAAAAGTTTTTTCTTTTAACTCTTGCCCTAACTCTTGCCCTAACTCTTGCCCCAACTCTTGCCTTAACTCTTGCTGATGTTGTTGCTCTGCAATATAATTCAACTTTACGAACTGTACCTGAAATGACAAACCCACTTCCTTCCAGCGGAATTCGATATCCGGATATTCATTTTCTCCTGATATTCATGTTATATGCCATTTCGTTGTTATTATTCGCTGCGCGAAATGATTTGGGCGACATTATTGCTTTGCTTTAAATATTCATCTGTCCCATCCGTGTCATCCGTGTTCCTATAATATCCGTGTTCCATGGTGTTACTTGTACTGAGCTGCGTTGCCCTGAACGCGAAGCTGTTGAAGGGTCGAAGTATCCGTGTTCAAATTGTCATCCG
>JANONW010000025.1:0-9107 GCA_031421065.1 Prolixibacteraceae bacterium | reverse complement strand
CCTAGGTGTAGTTTTCCTGTGACCACCGTGAGAACATTTTTACTGTTGTGGCTTTGGCATCTTCAAAGCTTCGCTGGCTGCGGGTTTTTGCTGCATTTATTTCAGATTTGGACTTTTTTATTACTTTACGCTAATTATACTATTAAATGCTGATAATCAACCATAGGTCTTGGAGGCCTGAGGCTTGCACACAAAATATTTTTCAATCCCGAGCCTACTACGAAAAGTCATCCGATGAATATTTTTGATAAGAATTTAAATATTTTCAATCAGGTAATCAGCTAATTACGACTTCATCGGATGACTTGATTTATAGCTTTTCAACTTTTAGGAGCAGACTCAATCCTTATAAATTTCAGGTTGATGTATTTTTATATGAATTAGGATTGCCATAACTTAGCTAAAATTAATTTTTTACCATAAAAACAAAAACATGTTTTAAATTTGTGCCAAAATTGGCTGAAGTTTAATTCAGGTAAATATCCCGGGCATGACTCAACTATTCGACGACCCGATTGGGCGCGCAGTTTACGACTATCATTTTAATTCAATCAATAAGCCCATTATTGTCCATTCCGATGATTTTGACGATGACACCATCGACACCAGTTATCTATTCAGGACATACAAACAAATGCCCGCAATCGAGAAAAAGGCAATGTCATTGTGCGAAGGCACTGTACTTGATATTGGTGCATGTGCAGGCGCTCATTCGGTCTATCTTCAGGAAAATGGATTTGAAGTGACTGCACTTGAAACATCGGAACTCTGCTGCGAAGTTCTTAAAAGCAGAAATATCAGGAATGTGGTTCAGCGGGATATTTTTAAATTCAGCGCCCAGACATTCGATACCATTCTTTTGCTGATGAACGGCACCGGAATTGCAGGAACCCTGAGTGGCTTGGAAGTATTGCTGCATCACCTGAAAACATTGCTCAATCCGGGAGGGCAGGTTCTGATCGACTCGTCTGACTTGATTTATTTGTATGAGCAGGAAGATGGTTCGGCAGTAATTGACCTGAATGCTGAAAATTACTACGGCGAACTGGTGTTTCAAACTGAATATGAAAACTTTATCAGCGAACCGTTTCCGTGGTTGTACGTCGATTTGAACAATCTGGAAAATGCCGTTGAAAAAAATCAGCTAAAATTGAATAAAGTAATAATTAAAGGGCAACATTTCGATTATCTCGCCCAAATAACTATATAAAAACAAACAACTTGAAAAACAATAACAATAAGGAATACCGGTCACTTTCTCCGCTTGAAATTGAAACTCTAAAACAACAGGGTTGTACTTCAAATGATTGGCATCAGATTAGCGTTGGTAATGGCTTTGTGCCTGAAAATATCCGCAATGTACAATTCTCCGGAACTGTCAGGATTGGCGATAACTCCGGAACGGTCACATTTATCGGTGAAATCGTTCGCAATTGCGGAATCTACAATGCAAGTATTCACAATTGCAGCATTGGCGACCATGTTTATATCCACCACATTTGCAACTATATTGCCAATTACGATATTGAAGATCATGTCATTCTGGAAAATATTGAACTGTGCTTCATCGAAGGTGAAACCAGCTTTGGTAATGGAATAAAGGTCTCAACGCTTGACGAAACAGGTGGGCGCGGAGTGATGATTTACGATAAATTATCGGCTCATCTGGCTTACATTCTGGCCTGGTACAAACACCGGCACTGCCTTATTCAGGAGCTTGAAGCAAAAATTTCGGAATATGCTGAATCGGTTAAAAGCAGCAGGGGAACAATAGGAGCGCACTCTGAAATCCGCAACTGCCGGCAAATCAAAAATGTAAAATTTGGACCTTACAGCCAGGTTTCAGGACCAACACGACTTGAAAACGGATCGGTAAACAGCAACGAATTTGCCCCGGTAAAATTGGGCGCCGGCATTTTGGCCGAGAACTTCATCGTTTCTTCAGGAGCCGAAATATCCGATGGAACAATACTTTCTGAATGTTTTGTTGGTCAGGGCTGTATTCTTGGCAAACAATATTCGGCTGAAAAATCATTATTTTTTGCCAATTGCCAGGGATTTCTTGGTGAGGCTTGTTCTGTTTTTGGAGGTCCGTACACTGTTTCACATCACAAATCGACCTTGCTGATTGCCGGAATGTTCTCGTTCTGTAATGCCGGAAGTGGGTCGAACCAAAGCAACCACATGTACAAATTGGGCCCGATCCATCACGGAATTGTGGAACGGGGGTCGAAAACTACCTCCGATTCATATATTCTATGGCCTGCAAAAATTGGAGCTTTTACCCTGGTGATGGGTCGCCATTACAAAAATACAGATACCTCTGATCTTCCGTTTTCGTATCTGATTGAAAACAAGGATGAAAGCTGGATTGCCCCGGGAATTAACCTGCGCAGCGTTGGAACCATTCGCGATGTGTTGAAATGGCCAAAACGTGACCGGCGCAAAGACCCGGAAAAACTGGATTGCATCAACTTCAATTTGCTCAGTCCGTTTACCATTCAAAAAATGCAGAAAGGACTGGAAATCCTGAACCGGTTGAAAGATATTTCAGGAGAAACAACCGAAGTATTTGCCTACCGGAATACCATGATAAGCAGGAGTGCCCTCGAAAAAGGGATCGACTTGTACCAAAAAGCCATTTATAAATTTCTGGGAAATTCAGTTATTTCCCGGATTAACAAATGTAATGTTCAAACATGGGAAGGAATTCAGGAATGTTTGAGGCCGGTACATACGATCGGTCAGGGCGAGTGGAGCGATTTATCCGGCTTGATTGCTCCCAAAACAGAGATCAGCAGACTGATAAAAGGCATTGAAAAACAAGAATTGGTAAGACTGGAAGAAATTGAGCAGGAGTTTAAAAAACTTCATGCCAACTATTACGATTACGAATGGACCTGGGCCGCGGAATTACTGATCAAGCAAAAAGGCAAACAGATTGAAGCGATGAAAATCGGTGATATCATCAGCTTAATTAGAAAATGGAAAGAAAGCGTGATCGGATTGGATCAGATGCTATATGAAGATGCAAAGAAAGAATTTAGGTTGGATTCGATGACCGGATTCGGGATGGATGGCAATAAAACAACTCAAAAGCTTGATTTTGAGAAAGTAAGGGGCAGCTTCGAAAGCAACGACTTTGTGAAAGAAATAGTGAACCATATTGAGCGAAAAACCATATTAGGTGACCGCATGATCGAAAAATTGATTGAAATTGAGAAAACAGTACAAAACCAAAAACTATGAGATTAATTATTCAGGAAAATCGCGATTTAATGTCGAAATGGGTGGCCAATTACATTGCCCGAAAAATAATCCTGGCTGCACCAACCGATGAAAAACCTTTTGTTTTAGGTTTGCCCACAGGCTCGTCGCCTCTCGGAACTTATGCAGAACTGATTCAGTTATGCAAGGCTGGCAAGGTTTCGTTCCGCAATGTGGTAACCTTTAACATGGACGAATACGTTGGTATCCCAAAAGAACACCCGCAAAGTTACTACACTTTTATGTGGACGAATTTTTTCGGTCACATTGATATTCGTCCTGAAAATGTAAATATCCTGAACGGAAATGCTCCGGACATTAAAGCCGAATGTCAGGCTTACGAAGACAAAATTAAAGCGGTTGGCGGAATCGATTTGTTTTTGGGCGGAATTGGACCCGATGGGCATCTGGCATTTAACGAACCCGGCTCATCACTGGCTTCGCGCACCCGCGACAAGGAACTAAACTACGATACAAAAGTCGCCAATTCGCGCTTCTTCGACAACGATGTTAATAAAGTTCCGCCTTCTTCATTAACGGTTGGAATAGCCACGGTAATGGATTCCAGGGAAGTGCTAATCATTGTTAATGGCTACAATAAATCACGCGCATTGCAACATGCAGTGGAAGAAGGCGTTAACCACATGTGGACAATCAGTGCCCTGCAATTGCACCCACGCGGAATGATCGTATGCGACGAAGCCGCCACCTATGAACTAAAAGTAGGAACCTACAAACATTTTAAAGACATTGAAAAGGACAACCTGGATCCGGATAGTTTGCTGAATTCGGATTTGGTTTGGTAAACTACAAAATTCCAGAAGAATATACTGATCCGATGACTCGAAGTCATCGGATCAGTTTGCTTAATTAAAACAACAACAGATGCTTAAAAAAATAATTTCATTAAACGCACTATTAGTGCCACTTGCCGTCATTGCCGGATGGACACTGTCTAAAGCAACAATAGTCGGTAAAGTAGGGATACATGTTTTGCACAGGGAATACCTATTTTTAAACTCCTGGTGGAAAGGAGCCTTGCTTGTATGGGGCGTCTGGGTTGTTTTGGAAATCATTCAATACCTGGTTTGGAAAAGATACCGCCGGAATAACAACCTTGCTGTACAAGCCTCGTTTATATTTCTGGCCGTATTGGGTCTGTATTTCACTTATTTAGATTTCAGAACATTCTCACACGGGTTATTGGGCGAGCGTTTTCATATCGGAGGATACCTGTTTTGGATTGGATGGTGCATCATCAGCATCTTTTTCATAAAACTCCGGAACAACAAAATCGCAACCAATGAAAACCAGTCTGACAAAGAAATAAGTCAGGATTTCACTCAGGTGGAGCATTGACTTATTTCTTTATTACTGAAAAAAGGCAATGTCCAAGGAGCCAAATAAATCGTATTCATACACGATTAATATGGGATGATCTCCATTCATCGGATCAATCCCTTTTTTGTCGAAGTAGTTATTTTTGCCCACCCTGAAAAACTTTCGGATAATTAAATTGAATTATAATAGTCTTTTAGAAGGGTGATTCCGTTTAGGCTGCTCCGATGACTTCGAGTCATCGGAGCAAGTTTCTCCCATCGGAGCAGTTTATTTACCCACTTTGCAAATCTTTCAGATAATTCAGACGCACTGAACATAGAATTTGACTACATTTGAAAAGGTTCAAAAAGGAAAATCAACATGAACGAATATAATAACAAGAAGAAAATAATCATTTACAATACCATCGATGGCAAAGCAAGCGTGTCGCTCTATGCAAAAGATGGTACGATCTGGATGAACCAAAGCCAGCTTGCCGAACTTTTTGACACCTCGGTGCCAAACATTAGCATACACATATCTAACATACTGAAAGAAGGAGAATTAGAGTCAAATTCAGTTATTAAGGATTACTTAACAACTGCCGCTGATGGTAAAGAATACAATGTTACTTTTTATTCACTTGATATGATTTTGGCCATTGGGTTTCGGGTGCGGAGCAAAAGAGGCACGCAGTTTCGGATATGGGCCAACCGAAACCTAAAGGAATACATGGTGAAAGGCTATGCGATGGATGATGAACGGTTGAAAAACCCAGATGGCCGTCCCGACTATTTCGATGAACTGCTCGAACGGATTAGGGATATACGGGCTTCGGAAAAAAGGTTCTACCAGAAAGTGCGCGATTTATTTGCACTAAGCAGCGATTATGATGCTACCGACAAAGCCACGCAAATGTTTTTTGCCGAAACACAAAATAAACTCCTTTATGCGGTTACGGGCAAAACTGGCCGAAATTATTGTTTCGCGGGCAAATGCTGATAAACCTAACATGGCGCTGACCTCCTGGAAAGGTTCGATTGTACGAAAACAGGATATTTTTATTGCAAAGAATTATTTGTCGGAAGATGAAATAGATACACTGAACCGTCTGGTAGTCATATTTCTTGAAAGTGCTGAATTGAGAGCTAAAAACAGGTTGTATATTCCGATGTCGTTTTGGAAAGAAAATGTTGACTGCATTCTTGAGTTTAACGACAGAAAAGTGTTGAAAGATGCTGGTTCTATTGGCAATGCCCAGATGGAGGAAAAAGTAAAGGAAATCTACGGGCAATACGATAACAAGCATAAAGCTTTTGAAGCCTTGACCGCTGACAACCTCGATATGGAAGAACTGGAAAAAAGCATAAAAAACACAAAGGGTAAAAAGTAATTTGCCGGAGCAGTTTTTTTACACACCCTGCAAATCTTTCGGATAATTCGGACGCACAGAACATAGAATTTGGTTACATTCGAAAAACCTTGTCCAAACGAAATAGGCAGAAATATACCTTTGACTTCAATTGGAAACCAGCATAATTGGCCTAAGTGAAAAAAATGTATCTGTATTCATGTCCGTTGGCTTCAGCCAACGGCAAAGGATAGGGCGCATTGAATTTGGATAAATGTTAGCTAAATAGAAGATATCCTTTGCCGTCTCGCTTTAGCGGACGGACATGCAAATCCCCAAATATCACAGCCATTATTCATTCCTCAATGCCTGCACCAAATTTTGCTTAAAAGCCATCCGGTTAGCCAAAAACTAAAGATTGCGCCACTTAAAATAACCAGAACCGAAATAGCAGGAAGCCAAATCCACAGGTTGGCGTAGAGCGAAGAAATCAGCGAAGGCAGTGCGCTTAATACTGCCGGAATCACGCCGATCAAAACTGAAACGATCATTAGGAAAAGTTTCCCGCTCATTACCATCCGGATGATGACTGATTTTTGAAATCCAAGTGACAGCAGCAAAGCATATTCGGGAATATCTGAAAATTAGTTTTATAGAATTCTTATAGTCAAGGAAAATGAATATTTTTGATTAGTTGAAAACCCCACATCATGAGCAATATAAAACTTTTTGAAAGCCAACAAATTCGTTCAGTATGGAATGAAACAGACCAGAAATGGTATTTTTCAGTTCAAGATGTTGTTGGCGTTTTAACCGACAGTGCTGATGTAAAGCAGTATATAAAGAAAATGTTAAGTCGGGATGGCCGATGGTTATCCTGATGACTGGGTTGAGAAACGTATGCGCAGCATTGCTATTCGAGAGGAATTAACCGAGGAATGGAAAAACAGAGGAGTTAAGGAACAGATGGAATATGCGATTCTTACTGCTGAGATTTCGAAAGCAACCTTTGGCTTGACACCTTCTGAATATAGAAAAGTGAAAGGTCTAAAAAGTCAAAATTTGAGGGACCACATGACTGACCTTGAATTGATATTTTCAATGCTTGGTGAAGCATCAACGACAAAAGTAACCCGTGCTAAAAATGTGAAGGGATTTATTGAGAGTAAAGTTGCAGCACGAATTGGAGGCAGGATAGCCGGAAATATCCACAAACCGAAACCCATTTTCCGCTCACAAATTTAAGGTTGATTTACCAAACAGTCGCGCTTTAATCTGCGATAGTATTGGAGGCTGGTTTTGGAATAAAAAAAAGGTTTTACAGAATGGTCATATTCAGAAATAAGATTCTCATCTGAACAGATAAAAATTCAATCAAACATATATAGAAAAGACTGACTGGAATTTCGACTCTTAATCCACCAGAACGAAGCGGTAAGTGATAGTTCCAACCTGAAATGCAGGGGCATTTTCGTCGGCATTAAAACGGGCCTGCAGGGCAGCTTTCCGGGCGGCAGCAATCATATCAGGATCGGCTGTATTTGAACCTTTTACACCAGCTTCAGCTTTGGTAACCTGACCAGCTTTGTTAACTGTAACCTCAACCACAACAATACCGTCATCGTTGCCCGGATAATCCGGGGGCGGGAACGACAAGCCAATTCGTCCATCCAAACTGGCTGATATTCCAGCGCCAATTCCGCCGCCCGGGCCATATTTATCCGCATTGGCTGTTCCCTGCGGACTGCCCTGATTGACTGGGCCATAGGTTACACCCTGTCCGGTGCTTTTCGAATCGGCTGTTCCTTGTCCTGGGCCTCCAAAAGCATTTTTTGCCCGGTTATTAATTTCTCCGGCTTTTCGTTTTTCAGCAGCAGCCAGCGCTATTTTTTGCTCCTCTTCTTTTTTCTGAAGGGCAACTGTCTTTTCCATGTCCTGTGTCATCAAAGTTTTCTTTTCGACAGGAGTTTCAACTTTTTTCACAGGAGGCGGCGGGGGAGTTTTTGTTTCAGCCTGTTTTTCTTCCTGATCCTTTACAGGAGCGGTCTCACTGGGAGCAGGTTCTTCGGCCCCAAAACCGGTTTCCGAATCGCCAAAGTTCACCAATATACCTTCTTCTCCGGGCAATGGTAGCGGTGTAAAAAAACCAAAGAACAGCAACAATGCAAGCACCACCGCATGTGTTATGAGGGTACCGATCAAACCTGTTCTATGTTCTTTTAAATAGTCCATTATTCTTCGGGTGCAGTAGCAAGAATCATTTTAATATTGTTGCGTTTCGCAATGTTCATCACATTCACAACCTGCTCAATCGGAACGCTTTTATCAGCATGAAGGGCGATGTAGGTCTCTTCATTTTCCTTGATCATTTTTTGTAAATGCGGCTCAATTTCTGAAAAGGACACCCTTTTCAAATCACCATCTTCGTTGATATAGTATTTCAGGTCAGCAGTAATAGAGACGGTTGTAATTGCCTTTGCTACTGTTTGGTTATTGCTTTGTGGCAACAACAATTTAAGCGCATTTGGCGCCACCATTGTTGACGTTATCATAAAAAATAGCAGCAACAGGAAAACAATATCAGTCATCGAAGCCATACTAAAAGTCACATTCACCTTATTTCGACGTTTTAAAGCCATGATTTGCTTTTTATTTAGCTGGTTCGTTTAACATATCCATAAAATCGCTGGTGGCAGCTTCCATATTAAATACTACTTTTTCGACGTTGGCTACCAGGATATTGTAAGCAAAATAAGCTACAATACCAACAATCAACCCGGCCACAGTAGTTACCATGGCCTGATAAATCCCTGAAGACAACAAGGTAATATTAATGTTATTCCCGGCATTTGCCATGTCATAAAAAGCCGAGATCATGCCGGTTACAGTACCAAGGAAACCAAGCATTGGCGCCCCGCCGGCAACACTTGCCAGGGCCGGAAGCCCTTTTTCGAGCTTCGAAACTTCAAGGTTCCCTACATTTTCAATTGCAGTAGTAACATCAGCCATTGGGCGGCCGATACGCGAAATTCCCTTTTCGATCATACGTGAAGTAGGCGAATTTTCGGAACGGCACAAAGCATAAGCTGATTCAATTTTTCCGTCCATAATGTACTCACGTACACGATCCATTAACCGGGGATCCATTTTGCCCGCTTTACGAATGGCC
>JANONW010000024.1:0-6221 GCA_031421065.1 Prolixibacteraceae bacterium | reverse complement strand
GTGACTTTTATAGGCAGTAAGCTTAAAAAATTACACAAATTTTTATTGAACGGATCACAGATCCAACATTAAGAAGTGCAGATTGCAAATCTGCACTAGCGAGGTAATAATGGTTTTTTGAGCAAACCAGGTTAGCCAGATATAAAAGAAATAGAACAAATAGTTTGTATATTTTTACGGCTCTTCATTTACGATGAAGAAAATAGTTTAACACTCGGCGCATAATATTTGTGTAACTGAGGGAGCGGAGCTGTGAAAACAGCACCTGTTTTTAATAAAAAAACACTGTAATTCAACAAATATGCATAGCCCTCGGCTCTTTACGCAAAAGACTAACCAACAACATGTTGTTTAAGTTGATGTAATCCTTATCCCGCTTGCGGTTTTAGTCTTGATAATCACACATGCAAAATCAAATTCATTGCTCTTACCAGCGAAGAAATGATTCAATGCTACAACAATAAACCTGTTATACTGATCTGGAAACCGGACAACTGATTTCTGCTCAGAGTTCCGCTTAAACTTATATCTTTGGCCCTTCATTTTAAATTTAAACTATCTTAATTATCAGCATGAACAAATCTTTAAAACTTTTATTTATCCTTGCGTTGGTTACGATGTTCTCGTGCCGAAGCAGCAAGGAGTTGATTTATCTGAACGATGCTGTGCCGAATGAAATGATCAATGGATTACCTGCACAAACCACCGGGCATATCCTGAAATCAGGCGATATTCTTTACATCAGCATTAAAACAATGAACGTTGAGATAAATGCCCTGTTTAATCCGGAATCAAACATGGAAAGCATCTCGGGTCAAGGATATCTGAAATATACTACTGCCAGCGGAGCTTACCTGTATGGGTTTGAAATCGATGCGAATGGCAATATAAAACTTCCCATGTTGGGTGAGCTTCAGGTCGAGGGAGTTAATGTTTCCCAGGTTGAATCCATTGTTCAGAAAAAAGCTGACGAATTTATTAACGATGCCATCGTTAAAGTGAAGCTGCTGAATTTCAAAATCACAGTAATGGGAGAAGTGCGTAGCCCCGGAGTTTATTACAACTACAACAATTCGCTCACAGTAATCGAAGCATTGGCTATGGCCAGTGGAAACACCGATTTTGCATCCATCAAAAAAGTAATGGTGGTTCGTCCAACTGCAGCGGGAAATATGTCCTACATGCTCGATTTAAGTTCGAAAGACATTTTTTCCTCCAACGCATTTTACATCCAACCCAACGATATGATTATTGTACAACCCGACAAGCACAAAAACCTCCAGTTAAACAGCCAGGCATACTCACTCCTGTTATCCTCGCTTTCGGTAATGCTTGCTGTATTGGGATTTGTACTTAGATAAAGCCACCAGGCAATAAACGATTAACTCATTTAGTCAAACCAAGATCGGTAGAAGGATCGTAATTCAGTAATTATTTAGTCAATCTTGAAATTTTTTGCATGAACATGGAAAATACGGATAACCTTTACGAAGGGTTAAAAGAAGAAGAAGAAGGACCTGACATTAAAAAGATAATTTTTATTCTGCTCAGGCAATGGTATTGGTTTTTGTTGTTTGGCGCCCTCGGATTAGGTGGTGCCTATTTATATAATAAACTTACCAACCCAAGTTATTCGGTTAGCAGTTCGATTTTGATTCCCGAAAATTCGAGTGGGATGGATATGAAAGATTTGTTTGAAGGCGCCCTGATGCAACAGAACAACACGAAAATCAACAACCAGATCGAGATACTCAAATCATCTTTCACCATTAACAAAACCCTGTTAGACCTCAACTGGCGTACAAGCTTGTACAAAAAGAAAATGTTCGTCTGGAATGGCATTTACAAACGGGAACCATTCGATATCCAGGAACCTCTGAATTTCTTCAATCCTGCTGGCATTAAAATATACATCACCCCCACTTCCGACAATTTATATACGATTTTGGTCGATGGAGAAATGAAACGTGGAGAGGTAATCACCGAATTAAACTTTGAGGCAGAGGGAGAATTTGACAAACCCTTCAAAAATGACTATTTCAATTTCACGATCCTGAAAAAGGTTAACAACGCTGTTCCTGAAGGGGAATATTATTTTGAATTCAGCGATCCGAAACTGGCTACCCTGGCTTACCAGCGCAGACTTGAAGCAAGCGTGAAGGATAATAAAAGCGATATCGTAGTTTGCACTTTAAAGGGCAAAGAACCGGAAAAAGAGGGTGATTTTTTGAATGAACTGGTTAATGTTTACATCCAGCAGAAAATGGATCTTCAAAACGAAGCTCAGAGCCGGTCGCTCGATTTTATTAATACACAACTTGCAGGTATCTCCGATTCACTCGACAGGGCCAGCACTCAATTTACCGAATTCCGTTCCCGGAACGATATCATCGACCTGGGAGCCGAAGGAACATTGGAGATGAACAACCTCAAGGAAATTGAGTCGGAAAAGGCCAAAAGCCAAATGCAACTCGACTATTTCCGGAATGTTCTTTCCTACCTCGAAAAAAATGGCGACCTGACCAAACTGGTGTCGCCTTCGGTGGTGGGAATCCAGGATGCTTCGCTGAATGCACTAGTTGTAAAACTGGGCGAATTGTTCTCCCGCCGTCAGATTCTTGCCTTCACAGCCAAAGCCAATAACCCGACCCTGGTATTGCTCGACAAAGAATTGGCACAAACCCGTAACCAGCTGAACGAAAACCTTCGCAACCTGATCGACAATGCGAACCGATCGATAAATAGTCTGGAAACCAGGCAAGACAAGATCAGTTTACAGTTGAACAAACTGCCCCAAAAAGAGCAGCAAATGATTAACATTCAGCGCCAGTTCACCCTCACCAGCGAAATTTACACCTTTCTGCTGCAAAAACGTGCCGAAATAAATATCTCACTGGCATCCAGTATTTCCGATGTACAGATTATCGAAATGGCCCGACCCGAAACCGCGGTTTCAATAGGCCTTTCCAAAAAAATTATATTAATTGTAGGATTTATCTTTGGGCTGGCTATTCCTGCCCTGTTTATCCTGCTCATTAACTACTTCGACGACCGCATTAGAACCCAGGAAGATATTGAGAAACGCACACAGCTCCCTATTCTTGGAAACATCATGCATAATCCTGACAAATTAGAGCTGTCTGTTTTCAGGAATCCTAAAACCAACATTGCTGAATCATTCCGCGACTTACGTACCAACCTTGAGTTTATGCTTACCAGTCCGAAAGGGAAAGTCATATCCATTCACTCGACCAATCCCGGTGAAGGGAAAACATACAATTCAACAAACCTGGCTTCCATACTGGCTATGAACGACAACAAAGTACTCCTCATAGGTGGTGATATGCGTAAACCTAAACTGCACAAAATATTTGAGATTGATAACCAACACGGGCTTAGTACCTACCTTGTAGGGTTAGATACATTCGAACAGGTTATTATTCCTACCATTATCGAAAACCTGTCAGTACTTCCCGCCGGACCAATTCCTCCAAATCCGGCTGAACTCATGGGTAAGCCCAGAATGAAAGAACTGATTGAAAAGGCCCGAAGTGAATTCGACTACATCATCATCGACAATGCCCCGGTAGCACTGGTAACCGATGGGATTATCGCAAGTCATGTGTCCGACCTTAATGTTTTTATTCTCCGGTTTGGAGTGTCGCACATGCATCAACTCGAAATGATTAACCAGTATGCTGCCACCAAAAAGGTAACCGACATCGGCATCATTGTCAACGACATTAAATCCAATTCGTTTGGAAACACCTATTACAAATATTACCAGTACGAGGCCTACAAAAACAGCGACTATACCTATGAAGACAATGGCGGGAAAAAACGGGTAAAAAAGAAAAAAGCTAAAAAGGCTTAACAAAGTTTAATGTAATTCGTGTAATTCGTATTTTAAATGATTATAGCCATAGATTTTGACGGTACCATTGTCGAACACCGGTTTCCAGCTATAGGCCGCATCCGTCCCTTTGCTTTCGAAACACTTGAGGCGCTCCAGACAAAAAGACACCGTTTAATTCTTTGGACGCATCGTTCAGGTCATCAGCTTGATGAAGCTGTTGAATTCTGCCGTTCACATGGCATTGAATTTTATGCAGTCAATAAAAATTACCCGGAAGAAAAATGGTTCGAAAACGATAGCCGCAAAATTCTGGCCGACATTTATATCGATGACCGCAACCTGGGAGGAATTCCTTCCTGGGGCGAAATCTATCAGATGATTCACCCTGAAGAAGGTGAAACTTCGATTCCAACTAATAAACCCTGGTGGAAACGGTAATGATGTCCTAAACCGTAGAAACCGATTTAATCCAACTAATCTATCTAATTTATAATGAACAAAGCTCAAAGTCTTCTTTCCAAAATCGCTGCCAACAAAGAAATTGTCGGAATTATCGGATTGGGTTATGTAGGCCTGCCACTTGCTGTTGGCTTTGCCCAGGCAGGAGTAAAAGTCATTGGCTTCGACAAGTCAGCTGTTAAGGTTGATAAAATCAATAACGGCGAAAACTACATTAAAGACATCCGTGATGCCGTTTTGCGCGAGGTTGTTGAAAACATTACCTTTTGTGCCACCACCGATTTTAGCCGCATCAAAGAATGTGACGCTATCTTGATCTGTGTACCTACACCGCTCGACAAATTTCGGAAACCCGATATGAGTTACATCGAATCTGCCTGTATCGCTATCGGACAAAACATGAAACCCGGTACTTTTATATGTCTCGAAAGCACTACTTACCCTACTACCACCGAAGAGTTTATGCTTCCCCTTATCCTTGAAAACATAAAAACCAACCCAAACTTCAACCATAACGCTGTCACCCTGAGCGAAGTCGAAGGGTCTTCTTCAATTGTCCCCTCTTCTTCTTCAACTCTCTCCTCAAGAGAGATGTCCGAAGGACAGAGGGGTATTAACTCTGAACAAGAAACTCTGAACTCTGAACTCTGTGGCTTCTGGCTGGCCTACTCCCCCGAACGTGTCGATCCGGGAAATGTAAGTTTCCATACCAAAAACACACCCAAAGTTCTGGGCGCCATTACTCCGGAAGGATTGGAAATCGGAGAGAAAATTTATTCCAAAGCTATTGACAATCTCCATTTGGTAAGTTCTCCCAAAGTAGCCGAAATGGTTAAGATCCTTGAGAACACCTACCGGTTGGTCAACATCAGTCTGATTAACGAACTGGCCCTGTTATCAGGTAAAATGGGAATTGATATTTGGGAAGTGATTGAAGCTGCCAAAACCAAACCCTTCGGTTTTCAGGCTTTCTATCCGGGACCGGGTATTGGCGGGCACTGCATCCCGCTCGATCCGTTTTACCTCGAACATATCGCCAAACGATACGATTTCGATTTAAGTATGATCCATGCGGCCGGTCACATCAACATGCGGATGCCACATTACATGTATATTAAAATTGCAACTGCATTAAATAAACACAAAAAGCCAGTGAATGGCAGCAAGATTTTATTTCTTGGAGTAGCTTATAAGCCGAATATTGATGATGCCCGTGAATCTCCTGCTTTGGAGATCATAGATATAGTATTAAAAAAGGATGGAGAAGTGATGTATTACGATCCGTTTATTTCTTCCGTGAGAACTCCGGCAGGCAACGACTTGAATTCGGTTTCTGACCTAATCGAACAGTTGAAGGAAGCGGATTGTGTCGTACTGACTACCAATCACGAGGTATTTGACATTGAATTTATTCAAAAACATGCACGACTCATCGTTGACATGCGAAACATGGTAAAGGAAAGCTCTGACACCGTGTACAAACTATAATTTCCAGTCTTGTCTTGATTCTATCATCTAAAACGACATGCGAAATAGGATAATTGAGGCATCCGAAAAAGTATATAAACTCTGACGCCTTCGCCGCTAGTGCGAATTTAAAATCCAGGCTATAAAAAGAAGTATAAAGGCACCGATTACAAATCGGCGCCAGCGTGCGATATTTAAAACCCAATAGGATAATAGGATGACTCCAACAAAATCTAAAGTTTGGTATGTTATATACACTCGCTCAAGGTCAGAAAAAAAAGTACTGGCAGACCTCACCGCAAATGGAATTACCTGTTTTGTTCCAATGCAGAAGAAACTCCGGCAGTGGAAGGACCGTAAAAAGATAGTAGAAATGCCTCTGTTGCCCGGATACTGTTTTGTACATATTAATCGGGTTGACTATGACCGTGTGTTGTAT
>JANONW010000023.1:0-7114 GCA_031421065.1 Prolixibacteraceae bacterium | reverse complement strand
AAAAAAAAAACACGACAAGGTAACTAAAATTAGGAAAAAACAACAGCTATAATTAACAATTCTTTTTTTGTACGATTGATTTTTCTTTTTGGTGTATTTATCCTCCTCTATTTTTTATCAATATGGCAACTGTTGCAGCTTACCGAATGAATATTGTTCGGACTGTTTATATCGGCATAAGTGGTGTTCATGACAGTTACATCAATCTTACAATTTGAAATCCCAGGATGACATTTTATGCACGAGTTTCGGGCATCGTTGGAATGTGGCGAATGACAGGCCATGCAACTCAGTCCTTCGTGTGCCCCGGTTGGCGTACGGTCGTCTTCCGAGCCTGCCTGATGTGCAAAATTCGGTGAATGGCATTGAATACAGAGTTTCTGAACCGGATCATCTGAAACGTAAGTTATCGGCCAATCTTCTAACGTTGAGCCTTCCACATGTCCGTAAACAGTTTTCAGTTTGAAATCCTCCTCCATGAACCGCCATGCCATTGCGCCGTAACTAACAGTGCCAGAGCCAACACAAGCAGCATTGTTACTGTAACCACCTTTGATGGGCGTTACAATCTGTTTGGTTCCACCTTTGTAAGTTACTACTCTTGGGTTTTTTGTGTGGTCGTTGTTTTGGACTTCGGCACATGATGAAAGAATTAATAAGGCAAAAATCACTAAAAAGGTCAGTGAGAGATTTTTTTTTGTTGTCATTCTGATAAAGGTTTTATTGTTTAAAGCGTGGTTATTTGGAAACTGAATACTGCGACTCCTGCCTCGCTGTCAGGCGGGGAACATTAAGTACGGTAACGGTTTTGCCCGATCACCAGCGGATAGTCAATTCGCAACATTTCAAAACTCATGTAATCCTTATTCCCGCCGTGAATGGGCGACCCATAAAATCCTTGCATGGTATGTGCGCGAACCAGGTTGAAGAAATCAGCAGGTTTATTTCCGGGCCATTCTGTTTCATTCAGTTGGTTCGATTGCAGCATTAACATGATCTTGATTTGATCTTCAGGAACAAGAGATCCGAACGTTTTACCATATTTCAAATTGCACCAGGCCTGAAGATTTTTGATTCCGTTCCGGTAGGTTTCCTGATCGTAATGAAATACGCCCGAAAGTTGCCTATCGATGTAATGAATAACTCCGGCATCGGTTGCACCTGGCGATTCGCCTTTCGGTATGATCTGTTCACAAAAGGCAATGATGCAAAAAGCTTCGTCAGGAGTAAAAAAACGAAAGCGGCTCTTTTGCTTCAGGCAAGAAGGAAAAAGCAAAACACTTCCGAAAGCAAGACCGGAGGATGAAACGCTTTCCAGAAAATACGGTGGAGTTGGTATGGGCCTGACAATTGCCAAAGGACTTGTTGAATTAATCGGAGGCAAAATTTGGGTCGATTCAGACTGAAGGATGCGATGCGACCTGACTCACCCTTATTTTTGATTTCCCCATGTCATGATATCACCTTCAAATTTAACGGAATCGACAATTAGCGCAGAGGCAAGGTCAAAATGAATTTCGGTCATATTTTCCTTCAGGAATTTAACTTTGGAAAATACCGGTCCTGAAATATAATTTACCGCAGGATCGACCTCAAAGTTCAACTGTTGATAAACCAGATCATACGAAGCGTAGTCGGCCGATTCGATAAAAGACACTGATTTCAGATACGGCCGGCCTTCGCTGAATGCCATTTTAAATTTGGTTGTCTGCCTGGAACGTTGTTCCGAAAATGTTTCCTATCTTACGTTGAAATTTAAATAACATGAACAATGGCAAAGAAAAAAGATAAAAAAGCCAAACTGGTTGAAACATTCAATAAACCAAAGCTTAAAAATGCGATCCTCACAATTTATTACGATCAACCCGAACGAACCTATAATTACAAACAAATAGCCGATCTGCTTAAAATCAAAGATCCCGAAATTATTAAACTGGTTTTTGTAGTGCTTGAAGAGCTTGCCGAGAGCGACAAACTTCAAGTTGTTCAACGAGGTAAATATAAACTTAAATCGCGCGGTGGAACCATTTGTGGCATTGTTGATATTCAAAGGCAAGGTTTTGCATACATCAATTCGGAGGAAGTTGATAAGCCGGTATTGGTTTCAGCCCATAACCTGAACCACGCGATGGATGGAGACAAGGTAAAAGTGCATTTGTATGCCATGCATAAAAAGCAACAACCTGAAGGCGAAGTAGTTGAAATTGTGGAACGTGCCAAAACTGTTTTCGTTGGAACGATTTCGAAATCGCGCAATTTTTCTTTTTTTATTCCTTCAGGAAAGTCGGCCTTCGATTTGTTTATACCAAACGAAAAGCTGAACGGTGCAAAGGATGGACAGAAAGTAATTGCCCGGATAACAGAATGGCCTGCTCGTTCCAAAAATCCCTTCGGAGAAATTATTGAAGTACTGGGCGATGTGGGCAATAACAATACTGAAATGCATGCCATTTTAGCAGAGTTCGACCTGCCACTGCGTTTCCCGGATAATGTACTAAAAGCAGCCGAAAAAATACCAGACCTGATTCCGGAAGAAGAAATAGCGCGACGTCGCGACATGCGCGGAGTAACCACATTCACCATCGACCCGCACGATGCCAAAGATTTTGACGATGCTCTTTCGGTGCGCAAACTCGAAAATGGTTTTTGGGAAGTGGGCGTTCACATTGCCGATGTTTCGTATTATGTGCATCCAGGATCAGTTCTGGACGAGGAGGCTTACGATCGGGCCACTTCGGTTTACCTGGTTGACCGGGTTGTTCCGATGTTACCGGAGAAACTGTCCAACGGCGTTTGCTCCCTTCGGCCAAACGAGGACAAGCTTTGCTTTTCGGCCATCTTTCAATTGAACGATGAAGCTGAAATTCAGAAACAATGGTTCGGGCGAACGGTCATCCACTCCGACAAGCGATTTGCTTACGAAGATGCACAGGCGATCATCGAAACCGGCGAGGGCGAGCTGAAAGATGAAGTTCTTACCCTTCAGCGTCTGTCCGTAAAACTGCGCGAAGCCCGTTTCAAAAAGGGATCGCTCGGATTCGAACGCGTTGAAGTAAAGTTTAACCTCGATGAAAATGGGAAACCACTTTCGGTCTATTATAAAGAAGCCAAAGAGAGCAATCAACTGGTAGAAGAATTTATGTTGCTGGCAAACAGAAGGGTAGCTGAATTTATTGGCAATCCTGAAGATCAAAAAGCCCCACGAACTTTTGTTTACCGTATCCACGATAAACCGGATCCTGATAAACTGATGAATTTCAATCATTTCATCCACAAATTTGGCTATGGTTTGCAACTTGGAACACCAGGCCAAATATCCAAATCGATGAACCTGCTCATGACCAATGTAAAAGGCAAAAATGAACAGAACGTGATCGAAACACTGGCCATCCGGACAATGGCCAAAGCGGCTTATTCGACACGCAACATTGGTCATTACGGTCTTTCGTTCGAATATTACACCCACTTTACATCGCCCATCCGCCGTTATCCCGATGTGATGGTTCATCGTTTGCTCGAGCGCTATCTGGGAGGCGGAAGAACCGTGAGCGCACCGAAATGGGAAGACATGTGCAAGCATTCTTCAGTAATGGAGTCGAAAGCAGCAAATGCAGAGAGATCTTCCATCAAATACAAACAGGTAGAGTTTATGCAGGATAAAATCGGGGAAGAATTTACCGGGGTTATTTCAGGAGTAACCGAGTGGGGCATTTTTGTTGAACTTGAAAACAAGTGCGAAGGCATGGTTTCTGTCAGTTCGCTCGCTGATGATTTTTACATTTTCGATGAAAAGAATTATTGTCTGGTCGGAAGGCATTCGCACCAGAAATTCCAATTGGGCGACGAGGTTAAAGTAGAGATTATCAGGGCAAATCTGGAGAAGAAGCAGCTCGATTTTCGCCTGATAAAAGAAAAATTTCATGCTGGGGTGCAAAAAAAATAGGGTAAGATTATAAATTTTAGAAAATGTACTGTTACTTTGCAGTAAAGTGAGGAATTCATGACTTTAATGGGTTGACCTTATATTTGTTTACTGAATAAAATATCTTTGTTATGGCGATGAACTTTGAAAACGGAACGAACAAAAAAGATGCAAACCGTGAAAGCATCCTGAAAATTGCTCAGGAAATATTCAGCAAATACGGTTATAAAAAAACAACACTCGACGATATCGCCAACGCTGTTCGTAAAGGAAAAAGCTCGCTGTACTATTATTTCACGAGCAAAGAAGATCTTTTTCAGGCAGTTATACAGAAAGAAGTGGATATACTCCGCAAAGAACTCGACATTGTGGTAAACCGCAATACCGATCCGGTTGACAAGCTGAGAGATTATATACTTACTAAACTGACCACCTTCAGGGGAATGGCCAATTTTTACAATGCGCTCGAAAACGATGTGACTGCCATTGAGTTTATCGAAAATATCAAACACCGGCATCAGCAGGAAGAAATTAGAATGATAAAACGAATCCTGATTGAAGGTGTCCGTAAAAACATTTTCGAAGTGTATGACCTGACCCTGGCCGCCATCGGGATTACTACCGCTATAAAAGGGCTGGAAATGCCACTGGCTGCCGGCGATTACAGCAAAGTAAACCTCGAACAGAGTGTTGACAACATCGTGAAGATTCTTTGTTACGGGGTGATGAAACGGTAGGAAAGTTTTGTCACAGATACAGAATAGTTACAGGTTTCATCCGCCAGCTGGCGGACAAGTTTCAGGTTTTTGCGTGTACTGGCCGCTTTTCAGCAATCATGGGCACTACTTACGAATAACCCGACAACGGACAACTTGACAACCGACAACAATGACAATTTAATGACTATCAATGACCATGAATGACTATTCGACTATATGCAGGAAGCTATCCGGAAATTAGATATTTCAGTCATTTCAGTCATTTCAATTCTGCTTTAATCGGAGATTTGGAGACAAAAAAAGAGTGCCTTTTCCTGGCACTCTTTTTTACAGATTTATTTTCTTATATTTCAACAAATACCGGAGCAGCTTTTCTCCCACAGCAGTTTATGAATTATTTTTTCGCTTTCTTAAGCTTTTTGACACTAACCTTAAGCTTTTCAAAGACCTTTTCTAATTTTTCTTTCAAGTCTTTAAGTTTACTTTTTTTAACGTCTTCCTTCTTCGCTTTTTTAACTTTCTTTCTAAGCTTATCAACCTTTTCTTCAGCCTTTTTAGCATTCTTTTTTATAACTTTTATTTTTCCCTTCAATTTTTTATCCGAATCAGGCTTTCCCGGTTCTTCCTTTGAATCAGCCTCAGCATCATTTTGAACCATTATTTCACCTTCAGTTTTCGATTCCGCATCTGCAATTTTCGCATTGGTTTTTGTGCTTTTTTTGCTAGTCTGCTTTTTCTCTTTTTTGGTATCAACATCACTAGTTATAATTTCACCTGCACCCTCCGAAGCACTATTCGCTAAATGTGCTGTTGCTGGTGATTCTTTGGGCCCTGCCATGCTTTTATTTACTGCTTCATGCTGCTTAATCACAGTGGGCTTAGTAATTTCTTTTTTAGCATCATTTTGATTATCTGGTGCTTTTTCTCCTTTAACCTTCTTATTTAAATCTTTCATGTTTAATAGTATTTAAATTTTGAGCTAAAATTACCATTTAAAAAATTAAATATCAACTTATTGACTCTTAATTTAATTCTGAATAGAAACACAACAATTAATTATTTCTGTTCGATTTCACCGATTAACCAAACTGTAACGCTTTGTAATCATTGTTTGGCTGTTTAATTGCATTGTTTCGCATATTCCAATCATTTCCCCATCGGTATTTTTTGATGGCGAAAACGAAAAATCAGGCAACTGGCAGGTGCCTGGTGCCTGGATGCATATAGATGCCCGAAAAATCAAAGACTTATTTTCGGCTTACCCCAACATTAAACTAGCCATAAGCGGACATGTCCATCTGGCCGATAAAACCAAAGTTCCAGTGCCTTTTGCATTCTCCTTACCGCATCTGAGCCTAATAAAATTAACTGCTTATCTGCTTTGGTCAAGTTATAATATCTAAAACACTGTAAATTAAGTTCTTACATTCATTTTGTCAATAGTTATATGTATCTATGTATCAGATGTTTACCAATAATGACATGTTTAAAGCAGTTAAGCAGTTAAAATTAAATTTTTGCGCTGGCGGGTATAATTCCTTAACTGACGAATTTCGTTGTCCGGTTGAAAGCTTTTCTGCAACAATCCACAGGTATGCAACTTTTGAATCCAGATAGCGTCGGTATCATCTTTTTTTCGTCCGGTAACATTTTTTACATGCTTGGCATTAACCAGATAGACATCTATCCCAGCCTCTTCAAGCATGATGTAGAGTGCCAACCAATATACACCAGTACTTTCCATTGCCGCAGTTCTAACTCCATTGATTATACAATAATCCACAATTTCATATAAATCACATGTAAATGCCGAAGTCGTTTTTACCTCATGGCCACCATTGCCATCGTTAATGGCCACACAATGCAGGGTGTCCCCAATATCAATTCCTGCCGCATGTGGATTAAATACCGGCAACCCAGATCCCATTTTAACTACACTTTTTTTTACTGCTTCTTTTTTTATATTTTTGATCTTAATTTTATTAAAAGCAGCGCATAAAGTCACTTATATTCTGAAATTGATCTCCTATACGGTGTTTAAGAAAATACTTAACATCCAATTGAAATTTCAAGAAGTGCCTCGAACCAGACTTTGTGAAGGAATGTAACTTCCAAAAACAAACAGGTTTCTTATGCGTTGCTCAATGCAAAGTTATCTGTTTTGAGGTTGGAGTTTCAAAACTCCCGAAGACTTTGTGAGAAAAGTGGCAATCGGTGCTTGCCGGTAAATTGCCATTCGTGCACGAATACCAAATACGAAAAGCAGATGGCAAAATCAGGCGGGTTTGGGAGCGCGGGCAGAGAGTTTTTCAAATTTATCAATTCAGAATTAATTTTTATAAATTTGAGAAAACCAGATTCTGCCCATTTATATACAACAATTTAATAAACAACGCTTTAACACATTTTTATCCAATTGGCACAGATATTGCTATGCCTTTTACCGAAATCGAAAACAACCTGAAATTAATAA
>JANONW010000022.1:0-2956 GCA_031421065.1 Prolixibacteraceae bacterium | reverse complement strand
ATTGGCGACCAGATCAAGTTCGCATGCGTCGATGGCCCGGATTTCGATGGCCACCGCGTGGACTTCAACGATCTGATGTCCCGCCTGAAGCGCTTCAGCGACACGGAGAAAACCGCCCTGAAGCGATGGGAGGATGGCTGTCGCATGAAGACCCCGATCAGTCCCGCTTTGATGTCCTCGCTGACAGCGGCCCAACTCTCGCAGCTTGATCCCTCTGATATTGACTTGCTTGACCCCTGCTATGGAGAAACCAAGGGGGCGGTGAGCAGGCGTGGATCGAATGTGTGACTAGATAAGGTTATGTGATGGCAAAGAAAAAAACGATACGGACCATTCCGCAGGAACGGACTCCCGTTCAGGAACTGGATCCAGCTGAACGGGTAAAGAATTTCGCTGAAGTGAACTGCGGTTATCGCATTGAAGATGCGGTGAACGAAGCGGAGCGCTGCCTGCTTTGTCCGGATCCGGCCTGTGTCAAGGGCTGCCCGGTCAGCATCGACATCCCGGGTTTCATCATGAAGATCAGTGCCAAGGATTTCCGCGGCGCCTATGATGTCATTACGGATACCAATCTGCTGCCGGCCATCTGCGGCCGGGTCTGCCCGCAGGAAAATCAGTGTGAAGGGGTCTGCCCCGTAGGCGAGACGCTGGAACCGGTTGCCATCGGCCGGATGGAGCGCTGCATCGGGGATCTTGCGATCGCGGAAGGCTGGTCCAACATCCCCTATATCGAGCCCAATGGCTTTAAAGTCGGCATCGTCGGCTCCGGACCTGCCGGCATGGCGTGCGCCGCCGACATGGCCAAGGCCGGGTGCGATGTCACCGTGTACGAGGCTTTTCATCAGGCTGGGGGCGTATTGAAGTACGGCATCCCCGACTTCCGCCTGCCGAACTCGGTGATCGACGCCGAGATCGGGAACCTGACCAAGCTGGGCGTCAAATTCGAGTGCAACACCCTGGTCGGCCGCCTGTTCACGATCGAGCAGATGATTAACGAGATGGGATTCCACGCCGTTTTTATCGGCACCGGCGCCGGTTATCCGACGATGATGGGGGTGCCCGGCGACTCCCTGAACGGGGTGCTTTCTGCCAACGAGCTGCTGACGCGCTGCAACCTGATGCGCGCCAAGGAATTTCCCAATTTCGACACTCCGCTGCAACTGGGCAATCGCGTCGCCGTCATCGGCGCAGGCAACACGGCGATGGACGCCACCCGGGTTTGTATCAGGCTGGGCGCGGAGAAGGTGTACTGCGTCTACCGCCGGAGCAAGACGGAGTGCCCGGCGCGAGCCGAAGAAGTCCATCATGCCGAACAGGAAGGCGTGGAGTTCCACTGGCTGACCGCTCCGGTGGAGGTTCTCGGCGATGCCAACAACAACGTTCGCGGCATGCGCTGCATACGCATGGAACTTGGCGAGCCTGACGATTCGGGCCGGCGCCGCCCGGTGCCGGTTGCGGGCAGCGAGTTCGAGTTCGAGACCGACATGGTCGTATTCGCGATCGGGACCAACGCCAACCCGATCATGGGGCAGACCTCCAAGCTCAAGCTCAACAAGTGGGGCTACATCGATACCGATGCCAGCCTCGCCGCATCCATCGCAGGCGTGTTTGCCGGTGGCGACATCGTCACTGGTGCGGCCACTGTGATCGAAGCGATGGGCGCGGGCCGCACGGCTGCGCGCAGCATGAAAGCTTACCTCGGCATTCGCGATACCGATCTTCCCTATCTGAGCGAAGGTTGGGGCAGCGCCGGCAAACTGTTCGGGATCGATCTCAGGGAGAGAAACTTTGCACGCATACGCATCGCCTAGTTCAGTCGGGAGACGGAACAGGTTCGATAACACCACGGCAGATACCATTACATCATGAGCGATACCCTAACACTGAAATCCGGCACACCAGCCTTCAGGAAGGCCCGCCCCCCCGCGGAGAAGAAAACGGTCACTACACTGACGGTTAACGTGATCGAGGTGATCAGCGATTCGGGCGAGGGCGCGCAGCGCTGCGGCCAGTCGCTGGGCGCGATTGCCGCGAAGATGGGCAATGGCGTGTGGACGGAGGAGATCATCCCGGCAGAAATACGGCCGCCGGCGCGCAGCGTAGCCGGGGCGAGCGGCAACCGCATACGCCTGGGCTCGCACCGCATCACCAATGGCGGCAACGAGACGGATTTCGTGGTGGCTTTCAATGAACATGTGCTGATCGGCCGGGTCAAGGCCGGCGAACTCAAGCCCGGCTGCATCATTCTGCTGGAAGCGATATGGCGGGAAAGCGCCGATGCCAAAATATCGGCGTCGTATGTCCAGACCTACGACAGCCTGGTGGCGGAAGGCTACAAGGTGTACGAGATCCCGATGGAGCGCGAATGCCTCGCCCTCGTAGCCGACGCGAAGCGCGGCAAGAACATGTTTGCGCTGGGCATGATCTGCAATCTCTACAGCCTGGACCTGCAATTGGCCCGGGACCAGATCGCACTGACCTTCAGCAAGAAGGACGAGAGCGTCATCAAAACCAACGTCATGCTGCTCGACGCGGGTTACCAGTGGGCCGAGGACCATTTCGACTTCAAGTTCCGTATTCCTGCGGAAATGCCCACCGAGCCGCAGATCGTGGTCAACGGCAACACGGCGCTGGCGCTGGGCGTGATGGCGTCGGGCATGGATATCTGCGCCATGTATCCCATCACGCCCGCCACCTCGGCGTCCCATTATCTGAGCGACATCTTCGAAAATGTGGGCGGCGTGATCCACCAGGCGGAAGACGAGATTGCGGCCTGCTCTTTCGCGATCGGGGCCTCGTACGCCGGCAAATGCGCGGTCACCATTACTTCCGGCCCCGGCTATTCGCTCAAGCAGGAGGCGATCGGGCTTGCAGTCATGGCTGAAATTCCCCTGGTCGTGGTCAATGTCCAGCGCGGCGGCCCCAGCACCGGCCAGCCGACCAAGACCGAGCAGGG
>JANONW010000021.1:0-2890 GCA_031421065.1 Prolixibacteraceae bacterium | reverse complement strand
CAATGGAAACGCCTGCGAATCGCGGATGATGCCGGCTTCCAGAATTTCGGTCGCAGCAGCCGGCTGCTGATTCTTCCAAAGCAACGCCGCAAGATAAACCCGGAACGATGTCTGCTGCGGATTGCGTTCGACGCAGCCCTGCAACTGACGAATGGCCCGAGGAAGATCTGCGTCGTTGACGTTTGCGGGTTGTGTTGTCTGTGGCTTGCCGGAAACATCATCTGACTGGAGGCAATGCACCAGAATCGCATTCAGTGTCACGTCGTCCGGCGCTGCCAGAAGTCCCTGCCAGACATGCGGCAATGCCTGTGAGAACCTTTTCGCTTCGATCAGGTGCATAGCTCGCAGACGACGGGCTTCGACCGTATTGCAGCTCAGCACCATCTGATCGAGGATTGAATCGGCATCAAGCATCAGGTGCAAGTGCGCTGTCGCCAGTGTCGCCAGTTCGTCAAACGCACGTTCCGGCGGATCCGGACACGCCAATGCACGCTGATAACAGCGGACGGCGTCTTCGGTCCTCCGACCGGTGCTCGCACAATGGCCACTCAGATACCAGACCTCAGCAGATTCTTCCCACAGTGTCTGTAGAATTTGCAGATGGGCTTGTGCATCGGAGAATCTGCCGAGTTCGACCGCGATACGTGCCTGTTCAAGTCGCAGTTCCGTGTGCGGCAAATCGTTGCGAAGTAGCTCTTCGTTCAGGCGGAACGCCTGTTCCAGCGCTGGGCGCGTGCGGATATGTTTTGACAGCAGCGAAGACAGCTTCTCTCGCGCGTCCAGGTCTGACGAGCGAAACGCCAGGTATTGATTCAATTGTATTTGTGCGTTGTGATAGTCCTTAGCTTCCAGCGAAGCGTATGCGGACTGTCGCAGAAAAATGACCGACTTGCCAAACTGCCTGTCGTGCAGTTTTTTCATGCCGAACAGAAACACCAGGAAGGTAACGGCGATCAACGCTGCAGCCCGGAAATTGAGGACGCAATGACGACCTGACGCTTTGGATCCGAGGAAATTCATGGCCGCTGCAGCCCCCCGCGAATCTCCGGCAACGCTTCGTCAGGAAGTGCCCCGGACTGTGTCACGTTAAAGGTCTGAGACAATGACTGGTCGATGACGAACGGGCCGGATGATAGTTCGTAACCGACACATTCGGGACAATATGATGCGTGTGGTCTTGTTGCAAATGTCATCGTAGCGCTCTGTTGGTCGTTGCAGGTCAGGACTGATCACTGCCCGCGACGAGGAAATCAAATGTTGCAGAAACGCTACGTCATGATTGGGTGATGGGAGTCAATCGACCAGATGAAATCCCGGCATTTGCAGGGAATCGCGTGGCTGCATCGGGACGGATTTCGAGCCCTTGCGACTGCTGCATTCGGAATCATTGTCACAGACCTATAGCTCGTTCCAAAAGTTTTGCGACACTTCTATTGACACGATGATTCGTCTATGACATAAAGTTCTCATGAGCGATGGATCGCTGACAATTAGCGGAAATTCTACGGTGGCTGTTCGTCTCAGAGCCGTAAACGCGGTAATCGCAAAAGGGTTCACGGTGACCGACGTTGCGACGGCGTATGGAACGACTCGATCGACCATTCATCGGTGGTTGATGCGTTTTCATAAGGAAGGTGCTTCGGGGCTGAATCGCAGAGCCGTTTCCGGAAGACCGCGAACGCTGACAGGACTGGATTCCGCTGGCTTCAGAAAGATCTGCATCGCGCCAGCCTCTGAATATGGTTTTGAAACTGATTTTTGGACAACGCGACGATTGATTCAAGTTGTGCGGTCAGTATATGGGGTTCAGGTTTCCAAGCAAACAATGATGCGGCGTTTGCACGAAGCGGGGTTAACGTATCAGAAGCCTGAAAGGCAGTATTTCGAATTGTCGGAGGCGGAACGGGAAGCGTGGCGGCGCAAAGAATTGCCAAAGATTCGCAAGGCCGTGCAGAAATATCAGGGAATTCTGTACTTTCAGGACGAAGCCAATATTTCTTTAACCGCGTTGTTGGGGAAAACGTGGGCTCCTCGTGGAAAGACGCCGAAGCAGCAAGTGACTGGCAATCGGGGAGGAGTCTCCGCCATTTCAGCAATCACACGGTCAGGCCAACTCATATTTCGTCTGCACGACAAACGCATCGCTTCGGAAGAAATCATCGAGTTTCTCGCCCAAATGCTGAAGCACCATTCTCGCCGCCATCTGGTTGTTGTTTTGGACCAGGCTCCACCACATACATCGAAGCGAACGATGGCATTTATCGCCAGCCAACCACGCCTGCATGTGTTTCACCTGCCACCGTACTCACCAGACTGGAACCCTGATGAACAAGTGTGGAATCATCTGAAGTATCAGGAACTCCAGGGCCATCAAGCACGGACAAAAACAGAATTATTGAACATTACCAATGACAAACTGACTGCAATGGCGATGAACAAGTCGCTACTCCACGGTATATTTTTTCGGTGTTGCATGGCCGATGCGTTAGCTAACTAACTGTCGCAAAACTTTTGGAACGAGCGATAGAAGACCGCGATGGCCACGTGAGGAACGTTGTGTTCCGTCACAACCCCGGCGGTAAGCAACTGCCGACGATGGTTCCAGAAAGTCGCACGCACTTTGCAAGTGCCGCAGCCCTTGCCTGTCGGAGCACTGACGGACGGCAATCGGAGTGTGCCTGCAACACTTGAATAAAATCCCCTGGCACTTTGCTAGCGCCGTGCCGCTCACGCGACACAGCCTAAGAGAGGCCAAGGAGCTTGGAAGCTTGGGAGCTTGGGTTGCAAAATTGAATTGTCGAGCATCGGCGGCTTCCACAGAAACTGATGTACTGGGGCACGGGCGAGTGACTGCCCTATATGTTGAACAGCAAAATTCTCGTTGTCAATA
>JANONW010000020.1:0-1928 GCA_031421065.1 Prolixibacteraceae bacterium | reverse complement strand
GGGCCGATCGCATTCACGCGAATCTTCTGCGGACCCAGATCGTTTGCTAAATAGCGTGTCGAAGATTCCAAAGCCGCCTTTGCGACACCCATTACATTGTAATGGGGTGCAACCTTCGTCGCACCCGATCCATACGTGAGACACATGATCGAGGCGCCGGGGTTGAGATATGGCAAAAAGGCATTGGTCAAAGCCACGAACGAGAACACCGAAATATCCATCGCATTCTTGAAGCCTTCGCGCGAAGTTTGATAATACGGTCTGCTTAACTCTTCGCGTCCAGCGAACGCGATTGAGTGTACTAAAATATCGATCTTGCCGAAATGTGCCGCGGCTTTTTCTGCCACGGACGTAATCATCTCGTCCTTGGTCACGTCACATTCTTCAACCCATTTGCAATCCACTTTTTCAGCCAACGGTTTGACGCGTCGTTCCAACATCTCGCCCGCGTAGCTAATGCCAATGTTGGCGCCTTCGCGTTTGAAAGCCTGAATGATGCCCCAAGCAATTGACTTATCGTTTGCCAATCCAAAAACCAGTGCGTTCTTACCTTCAAGTAAACCCATATTATCTCCTTGTTCTCAGTCCGTCATTGCGAGCCCGAGCGGAGCGAATGGCGAAGCAATCTCCACTACAGTGTTGGAGATTGTGTCGCCACGGCGCCACGCGACGCTTCGTCGGCTAACGCCTCCTCCATTAGACTTGCGGTAGTATTGGTATTGCCAAACAAGAGTTGAAAAAGTCTAGAGCTCCTCGAGAGCAGTATGCTGAGTTGAAACTCAAATTGCGAAAAAGACCCAGCTCTTGTTGTGAAATGAAGCTAAATAAGTATTGCAGCCAGACAGGCTATTATATGGAGAAAGCACGTTCACAAGTTGGCAATCCTAATACCCAAGTCAGGAGCTTCGCATGACACAATTTACTTTCTTTGTAGGTGTAGATATTGCTTCGGCTTCCTTCATGGCGTGTGTAGGCAGTGCGCCGTGGAAGCTAACGGTGAAACCAGTAAAATTTGATAATCACGAAGATGGTTTTGCCTCTTTTCTGAATTGGCTGAAAAACAACAGCCTGCCGCCTGAAAAAACGGTGGTGTGTATGGAAGCCACAGGCGTGTACAGCGAAGGCTTGGCATACTATCTATTTGCCAGCGGCTACGCCGTAGCCGTCGAACCGCCGCTGAATATTCAACGCAAATTTCCTGCCAATGCTTCCAAGACCGACGAATTGGACTGCCAGTATATTGCCGAGTATGCCTGTCGCTATGTAGACAAGCTCGCCTTGTGGAAGCCGAGAGCCGATCTTTTGGAGAAAGTAAAGGTACTTTTGACCACACGCCAGCATTTTGCAGTCCAGTTGACTGGACATAAGAATGCGCTGATCGCCGTCAACCGTAAAAAAGTAACTTCTGAACTTGCCCAACAAGTTCACCAGGCTATGATCGAGCAGATCAACAAACACATCAAAGCCATTGACCAGGAAATTCGCCGCTTGATTGACGATGATCCAACTTTCAAACAAACCTTCCTACTCTTGATGTCTGTGCCAGGGATTGGGTTGCAATTGGCGGCACATCTGCTCATTCACATGCAAGCGACGCTTGACCCTAAAGTCTTGGCGGCTTTCATTGGCATTTGCCCGATCAAACATGAGAGCGGCACATCCGTCTACTCGGCTCCAACTTCACGCCATTATGGTCCGCCAGTGATGAGAAAACTGCTCTACCTTGGCGCCTGTTCAGTTAGAACTCACAAGAAACAGTTTCAACAATATTTCTTTCGGAAAGTCGCTGAAGGCAAGCACAAGAAAGTAGCCTTGAACAATATCGAAAACAAAATCCTCAAGATTGCCTGTGCTGTCGTCCGTTCTCAAAAACCTTACATTCCAAACTATGTCTCGGTCAATCCTTTGGTTTTTCAAAAAACCTTGAC
>JANONW010000019.1:0-2909 GCA_031421065.1 Prolixibacteraceae bacterium | reverse complement strand
CGATTTTCCTCCTTTTATGGGGCCAGCTTTAGTTTTTGAAGTTATGGAAACATTGGTTCCATTGTCACCAGTAAAAATAAAAATGGTATTTTCAAGAAGTCCTTTTTCTTTCAGTTTCGCTTCAACTTTTCCTACTAATTTATCGGCATATTCAACCATTTCTTTAAAATGGCGGTTGTCCTTTTCGTATCTTTTGGAAGCATCGGCCCATTCGGGCGAATCCGGGGTGGGAACGAAAGGATCGTGGACCAGAACCATTGGATAATAAATAAAGAATGGTTTATCGGAATTCCGGTCAATAAAATCACAGACAAAATCACTGAAGATATCAGGCCCATACGAATTCTCCAGTCCTTCCAGCTTCTTTCCGTTTTGAATAATCAGGGGGTTGGCATAACGCTCCCCTTCACTTTTGGGTTTGTTCAATTGCCAGAGGCAATACTCATCGAAGCCAAAGTGGTGAGGGCGATCAATGTCATCATTGCCCGGAAGATTATGGGCAACTCCATTTAACTGCCATTTACCGGATATACAAGTCGAATATCCCGCCTCTTTCAGGTAATTACCAAAAGTTTTTTGATTGGGGTTCAGGTATTCAAAATATTCGTAGTTCCGGTAATTGTATTTTCCGGTCATGATTTTTACCCGTGATGGGGTACAAAGTGGCTGTGAAATACAATGGGTAAAACGGATACCCTGATTGGCCAGTCGGTCGAGATTTGGTGTTTGGTAACTTAAAGAACCATTGCTGCCCAAACATTCATAACCCATGTCATCGGCCATGATAAGGACAATATTGGGTTTTGGTTCTTGCCCGATGCCTGCTATTGAAATCAGGCTTAATATTGTCCCTGTCAATCCTTTTTTAAAATGGTTCGTTTTTTTCATGTGAATGAAAATTAAATTTAAGTGTCTAATTTGAATTATTTGAACCGGAATTAATCCGGTATTTGAGCAAAAGCTAATTAATTACAGCCAAATTAGTTCAAATCTGCGATTAAAATATACTGTTTGCTTTTATTTTTTAGTAGCCCGGATTCTGTTTTATCAAAGAATTTCCGTTAATCTCTCCTTCCGGAATAGGCCATAATAGCCTGAACTCTTGAATATTTGTTAAATCTTCCGGTTTGTAGCAGAAAGCTGTACCTTGGATTCGAGCCTGACGCGAAGCTTTTAACTTAGCCAGTGCATATTCATTTCCCCATCGTTTTAGATCAAAGAAACGATGGCCTTCGCCCACTAATTCCAATGCCCGTTCGTTGCGAATGGCTTCCCGCATCTCAGCCTGATTGTTAAGCTGACGTAGCCCCATTTCATTTGTAAGCGAATATTGTGTTTCGCCGGCACGCTTGCGGATTTGGTTCAAATAACCAAGAGCTGTGTTCGTAGTTCCGTTCAACTCACATTCGACCTCTGCTTTCATTAGTAACACATCTGCATAGCGAAATACAATCAGGTTAAAAGGACAATCTGCCGTCTCAAATTTAGAGCCTACGGTAGAGAAGTCTGTGAACTTCATAATATGAGAATACAAGGGCTGGGTCGCATTTGTAAAGATGATCGTCTTTTCTTCCCCGCTATCTGTTGTGTATTTATATTCTCCCTTATACTTGGCAGAAACTTCACTGGACAGAGGTTTCTTAGAATAAAACAGTTTGGTCCGTGGACTGTCTTTCTCCGTCATCATAAGTAAATAGTCATTAACAGGATAAGTAGCATTTGTTCCTTGAAAATCGGCGTGCATGGGAAGAAAATAACTTAACATAGGATTACCTTGCCGAGGCAATATTCCTTTTTCAATGTTTATTTCCCAGATGGATTCATTATTATACTTATGCTGCGTACTCCACACATCATTAATAGCAGCCATAAGCGAATATCCTGAAATCTGATCAAGTATCTGTTTGGCACTATTAAAGTCATTTTTCATTAAATGTACTTTCGATAAAAGAGTTAATACAACCCCTTTACTGATCCGCCCGTTGGGAGTATCCTTTTTTTCAGGAAGTGTAGATGCATCTGTTAAGTCTTGTAATACTTGTGCCCAAACCTGAGTTGCTGGTGTACGTGCTATGTCCGTATTCTGCATATTAGTAGGTTCTGTATGCAGCGGTACATCTCCCCAAAACATCACTAAATGATAGTACATCAAAGCACGAAAGAATTTTGCCTCCTTAATATACTGTTCCCTTTTTTTTGATGATATTTTCGAGCTTGTGTTAGAGGACAAAGCTGCAATATAAGAGTTTACTCTGTAAATAGCAGAATAACAATGATTCCAGATTTGTACTAAAGGCGTATTTTCAGGAGTCAATTTGTATTTTGGAAACGATTGACCATCTGCTGCACCAACAGTCTTATAAGTTAACAGGTCAGAAGAAGCCTCACTTCTTGTAATAAAATTTTGTCTTAATCCATTTCCATCATTGGTTACCGTGGAATATAGTCCCATCAAGCCACCAAAAGCCTCGATATCGGTATTGTAAAAAGTCTCCACCATCTGTTTCCCTTTGGGATCTTCTTCCAGGAAGCTTTCACACGAGCTCATTACGAAGATCATGCTAAACAGTAAAAAAGATTTTATAATTGTCTTCATATTCTTTATCTTTATTAATTAAAATCCTATATTAATACCTAAAGTAACGGTTCTGGGAACCGGATACGATGCTATATCAATTCCCTGTCCCATCACATTTTCGCCCATAGAACTTACATCCGGCGACCATCCCGGATATTTCGTAAACGTATAGAGATTATCTATACCGGCTGAGAATTTAAGATTGTTCAGCTTTGTTTCCTGATAATATTTACAGTGTGCCACCTATGGACAATATACAGCAGGCAAAACTTGACACCTTTGAATCTATCAGTTCGCACGAAATTGGCGGGGAATGGTTATGTTATGCCCT
>JANONW010000018.1:0-1611 GCA_031421065.1 Prolixibacteraceae bacterium | reverse complement strand
GCGCGCTGGTGGAAACGTGGAAACGTGACTTCGGTGCCAGGAGCTGCACCTACCGGTTGGGCGTCATCACACAGCGCGCGGCAGTTTTCCAGCCTTAGCGGCGTTCAAGCATCACGACACGTCCGCTGAACTCCCAGCACCCAGCTCCCCAGGCGGCAACCAAAGCCGTACATTTTGAACGGACCGCAATCTCATTCTCGCCCCCGCCTCCAATGACACGCCACCTCCCGCGCGGCATCACCTCGCTTCTTGGCCTCCTCGCCGCCCTTCTCGCGCTTCAGCCGGTCGCCGCTCAGCGCGCTGGCACAAAGCATATCACGCTGCGCGACGTGCTCGCCGAACCCACGTACGGAGGCTACAACATTTCCCCAACGGGACAGCAAGTGGTGTTCCTCAAAACCACACGCGACCCGAAGGACTGGGCGGCAACCAGTCACGTCTGGATTCACGATCTTGCCACCAGCCGAACATTTCAGCTGACGAATTCACTCAAGGGCGAATCCGGCGCTCGTTTCCTCCCTGACGGCCGTGTGGCTTTCACCTCCACGCGCGATACCAAACCCAATTGGTACGCCATTTCGCCGAACGGTGGAGAAGCCGTCAAACTTGTGGACGATGACAGTTTGCCCACGAATGGCTCCTTTTCCGCCAACGCGAATCACTTCATCTACTCGAAGGCGACTGATCGCGCGGACAAAAAGGAATGGGAAGATCGTGTCAAGAAAAAGGATGACGGTTACTATGCCGAGAAAAAGCTGACGTACACGCATATCTGGTTGTCGGACTTGCAGGGCAAGAGCAAGAAACAGGTCACGACCGGCCTGGTAGACAACCAGGGCGCCGAGTTGTCGGCCGATGCCAAATGGATTGCGTTTGCGTCGAATCGCACAAACACCACCATCCTCGACGCGAATTCCAGCAACAACAGCGATTTGTATGTTGTCTCCGCCGACGGCGGCGAACCGCGCCAGATCACCACGAACAAGGGTCCAGACAATTCCCCGTCGTTCTCTCCCGATGGGAAGTGGATTGCCTACGCATCAAGTGATCATCTCAACAGCACCGCCGATCAGACCGACGTCAAAGTTGTGAGCGTCAATGGCGGCGAGCCTCGCAATCTCACAGCGAAGTTTGATTACTCCGCTTCCAATATTCTCTGGTCTACGGACGGCGCCACGATCTACTTCGTGGCCGCAGAAGGATTGACGTCCAAACTGTACAAAATTGCCGCGAGTGGTGGTACTCCGGTGGAGATATCGTTCGGGAAGGGGTTTGTTGTCGGCAACGTCACCATGTCAGACGACGGATCGAAATGGCTGGTGACTGGCGGTACGCTCAATGACGGCAACGTCGTGTATCTCACGGGCCGCGATGGCACCAATCCGCAGCGGCTATTCCCGGAGTACAGTGGCCTTGGCGAATTTCGCGTGGCGCGTGCGGAGCCGATGACGTGGAAAGGCGCGGACAACCTTGAGATTGAGGGCGTGCTCACATATCCGTTGAATTACCAGCCGGGCACGCGATATCCGACAATTCTGCAGGTGCACGGCGGGCCACACGGACGGTACAGCGCGACGTTCAACAGCGGTGCGCAAATCTGGGCGGCGCGCG
>JANONW010000017.1:0-9046 GCA_031421065.1 Prolixibacteraceae bacterium | reverse complement strand
AATTCAATCGACCATGGATGGCGTTAATCCGATGATTTACCCGAATATCGACTGGTACGATCAACTCTTTGAAAAATCGACCTGGAACAAAAAGGCCAACTTCAATATTTCGGGTGGTGGAAAAGTGGCTACATATTTTGTTGCCGGAACGTTGGAAAACGAAACGGGATTGCTGAAAGTGGATAAAAAGAATAACTTCAACAACAACATCGACATCAATCGCGTGCAATTGCGGAATAACGTCGTTATCAAACTTACTCCTACTTCAAAGTTGGATGTGCGTTTGCAGGGTCGTTTTGAACGCTATACCGGGCCACTTTCTTCTGCGAACAATATTTTTAACATGGTGATGAACTCAAACCCTGTCGATTTTCCGGCAGTGTTTGAACCCGATGAAAAATACGCATTTGCCGACCATATCCTTTTTGGGAATACTTTTGTAGCTGGTTCGATAAAACAAAATCCTTATGCCGAAATGGTTAGAGGGTACGAAGACCGCAATGAAAGTTCGATTACGGCTATGGCCACTTTCTCGCAAGATTTAAAATTCATAACCGAGGGATTGAAATTTCAGGGAAAAGCTTCGGTAAATACCTGGGGCTTGTATTCAAGTAAGCGGTCGTACAATCCGTATTATTACGATCTCGAAACTTACAATCAGATTACCGGTGTCTATACACTTTATGGCCTTAATCCCCAAAGCGGAAGCTCATACTTGGGTGATGTGGAGCCGGGAAGAGATGCCAGCGCACATTACTATTATGAAGGCCGTTTCAATTGGGAACGTGAATTTGGGCTTAACAGCTTAGGTTTAATGACAGTAGTCATGCTTGAGGAGTATCTCCTGACCGGTGGTAACAGCCGATCCATTTATGAAACTCTGCCGGAAAGAAATATGGGGAATTCAGGGCGTCTTGCCTACAATTATGATACCCGTTACTTTTTTGAATTCACTTACGGATATAACGGATCTGAGAAATTTGCAGGCGACAAACGTTTCGGTTTCTTCCCGTCATTTGGTGCCGGCTATTTGGTGTCCAACGAATCGTTTTGGGAACCCTTGAAGAAAACCATAAATACACTTAAACTAAAGGCAACTTATGGTATGGTTGGTAACGATGCCATCGCTTCCCGTTCCGACCGCTTTTTCTACTTGTCGAATATCTCAAAAGGAGGAGCCGGCTATCGCTGGGGCACAACCTTTCTGAACGATTACGGCGGCTACCAGGTTTTACGCTATTCAAACCCGGAAATTACCTGGGAAATTTCCACAAAAATGAACTTAGGTATTGAAACGTCTTTCCTTGATGATGCCCTTAAAGTTCAGGCCGATTATTTTACAGACTCACGGAGTCAGATATATTTGCAACGCCAAAACTTCCCCGCTACAGCAGGTCTGGAAGCTCCGGTGAGTGGTAATGTGGGCGGGGTTCATTCCAAAGGTATTGAAGGTTCTGTCGATTACCAATACATTTCCCCAAAAGATTGGTGGCTTACCGGACGTGCGAATTTTACGTATGCTACCAACGAATATGTGAAACTCGATGAGAAAAACTATGCCGACGAATACCTGAAAAGAAAAGGTTATTCCACCAACCAGTGGTGGGGCCTTATTGCCGAACGGCTTTTTGTTGACGAGGCGGAAATTGCCAACTCTCCAAAACAGGATTTTGGTACTTACCAGGCCGGCGATATAAAATACAAAGATGTGAACGGCGACGGCGTGGTTAACGACAACGATCAGGTCGCTCTCGGTTTACCCACCGTTCCGGAAATTCAATACGGATTTGGGCTATCAGGCGGGTTTAAGAACTTTGATGCCTCATTTTTCTTTCAGGGAAATGCACGCGTTTCCTTGTTTATAGATGCCGGCACCAACGGAATTGCTCCTTTTGCAAACCGCCGCAACGCTTTAACGCTTATTGCCGACGACTATTGGACGGAATCCAACCCCAATGTACATGCCTTCTGGCCCCGTTTGTCAGCCAACCCATTAGTAAATAATACCCAAACTTCCACTTGGTGGTTGCGCGACGGCTCGTTCCTTCGCTTGAAAACGGTTGAAGTGGGCTACAACCTTCCGAAAGCCTTCAAAAAAGTGGGGCTGCAAAACACCCGGTTCTATTTTAGCGGCGAAAACTTAATGGTTTTCAGCCCCTTTGATTTATGGGATCCCGAAATGGGGCGCGGTGGCCTTGGCTATCCACCCAACCGTAGGTTTAATTTTGGAGTTCAATTGTCATTTTAAAACCTAAAAAGTTAAGAACATGAAATTATTAAGAAATTTTTTATTACTGATATTTATTCTTGCAGTTGTTCCTTCGTGCGCCGATTATCTCGATGTGGTGCCCGACAACACCATTACCCTGGAAGATTTGTTTAAATCGCAGGAAGAAGCATGGGATGCACTGGCTAAAGTATATAGCTATATGCCGCGTATTGATAACACACATTCGTCTATGTGGACCCTTGGCGATGAATTCCTTGGACGTTTAGACCTGGATCAAAACACCTGGGACCTTCGTGGATTGCGAATTATGAGAGGCTTGCAGTCAGCATCCAGTCCACTTCTGGGAACATGGTCGGGAACGGGCGACGGAAAACGTTACTATACGGCTATCCGGCAGGCCAATGTATTTCTTTCATTCATCGATCGGGTGCCGGATATGAATGACACCGAGAAAAAAGAATGGGCCGCACAGGTGAAATTTCTGAAAGCCTACTACCATTTTTTACTGGTTCAGCAATATGGCCCCATTGTAATTGCCGATGAAATGATTACCCCGGAAGCTACTGGAGAACAATTGTCGCAAAAAAGATCTACGGTGGAAGAAAGTTTCAACTTCATCCTTAAACTGATGGACGAAGCTATCCCCGACTTAACAGAGAGGGTTGGTGCCACGCTTGCAGGCCAGGTGGACCAGGTAATTGCAAAATCAATTAAGGCCAGGGTGCTGTTATTCAGGGCAAGTCCGTTCTTCAACGGAAATAAGGAATATTTTGGCGATTTTTTAAATCACGAGAAACAGCCTTTTTTCTCTTTAACTTACGATAAAGAAAAATGGAAAGCAGCTATCGATGCTATTGATCAGGCAATTGCAGCTTGCGAAAAAAATGGTATTCAACTTTTCAAATTTGAAGGACCCGTTTATATATTCGACCGTGGAGTATATGCAGTAAACCCTGAAAATGTAAAAAGAATTTATGATTTAGAGTTTGTAATTACTCAAGCCTGGAATAAAGAATTGATTTGGGGTTTTTCTAACCTGAATTATTATGGTCAGGGCGAGCTGGCACATTCCACCAATATGCGCCTTCCCGTAGCATACGGTGGCGCCACCAACACTTCAGGGTATTCGTGGCAATGGATGGGCGCTTCTTATGCTATGGCAGAGCGGTATTACACCAAAAATGGTGTTCCCATTGACGAGGATAAAACGTTTCCTTACGACAAAAAATGGACAATTACTCAAACGCCCGGTGTCAATGATCCGGAATACAAGGAACTTGCAGGGATAATGCAACCAGGAGCTGAAACCATTAATCTCTATTTGAACCGCGAACCCCGTTTTTATGCCAATCTGGCTATTACCGGAGGCTATTGGAGAAGTCATGGTGTGCGAATCAATACCATGATGTATGCCGGAAAAGACGGCGGTGTAGGGTCACATGCTACCGACTTCTATGAAACCGGAATCGGGATCAAAAAGTTTGTCCACATGGAATCCAAATCGGGTCACTGGGCAAGAACCGTGAAATACCCCTATCCAATTATCCGTTTGGCCGATTTGTATTTGATGAAGGCGGAAGCGTTAAACGAATACAACGACGCTCCTACCCAGGAAGTGTATAATGCCATCAATTTAGTGCGCGAAAGGGCGGGTGTGCCGGATGTTCAAGCAGTTTGGGCTGATGCCAGCATCGTGAAAACGGTGAATAAGCACAAAACTAAACAAGGTATGCGTGATATTATCCTTCAGGAACGCGGCATTGAACTCGCCTTTGAAGGAAGCCGTTTTTTCGACATGGTACGCTACAAAAGGGCAGTCATGGAGTTTAATGCACCGATTTGGGGCTGGAAATATAGAGGAAGCACAGGAGCCGATTTCTTTAACCTAGAGGCGAAACAAACCCGGCGCTTTACCATTACAGATCATCTTTGGCCTATTGATTTGAATGAGATCAACACCAATTCAAACCTGATTCAAAACCCGGGATGGTAGTGGAACATATGAATAACTCGAAGAATTATTATAAAAATGATAAACAGAATAGTATGAAGACAACAATCAAATATTTATTCATAGTTATGGTGCTGCTGATTATTGTGGTTTCCTGCGAAGACAAATACAATGCAGGATCCAATGATTCGGTGGCACCGGGACAGCCCAAAAATATTACCTATAAGCCACTTTTCGGTGGCGCGAGGTTCTTTTTCGACCTGCCAGAAGACGAAGACCTTTTGAGCGTAGAAGCTCAATATACCAATGCAGCGGGTGCTACCTTCACCTTTTCATCCTCCTATTTTGTTGACTCCCTGAATGTATTTGGTTTCGGCGATACCCTGGAGCATGTGGTAAATATTTACGCACGCGACCGGGCAGGAAACAAATCTCAACCGGTGGTTATGAAAGTTATCCCTAAAGAATCTGCCATTTCAAGGGTGATGAAATCGTTGGTCCTAAAGCCCGGATTCAGTTCTTTCTTTGTGGATTGGAAAAATGAGTTGGGGCAAAGTATCAACGTGTATGCTGATTTCAGTTACACACAAGGCGGGAAAGCAAAGAGTTTCACTTCGGTGTTCTCATCGAATCTCGTAAATGAACGCCGATTTGTTGAAGATTTATATTTAGGACCAACCGAGCCGTTGAATGTAAAAATTCGTGTGTCCGATATATATGGGAATATTTCAGAACCCAAAGACATGGGAACAATAACCCTGCTGGAAGATATTAAAATTCCAAAAGACAAATGGTTTCTACCGGCGGCGAACGATTCCATAGGGGGGGTCCCTCAGGCATTTGGTAATGAGCTTGAAGGACGTTTACACTTTACTATCGATGGTTTTATCGACCAACGTCAAAGCCTTAACTTCATGCACACCGGTGGCCGTGGCACAAACGGTAACCCGGGCAATGGAAATATGCCATTTAATGTGCTGATTGACCTTGGTGCTGAATACGAACTCAGCCGCATAGTCACGCATCAGCGTCATACCGATTTTTGCGGAGAGTTTTGTCGCGGACAGTACTATCGGTCGGAAAACGTAGGCATTTACGAAATGTACGTTTGGGACAAAGATAAAAATGGCTGGGTTTATGTATCTCAAAACAAAATTAAGGTTCCCGTTGGCCTTAGCGATCGCCAATTTGTGTTAGAAGGCCGCAAAGGAGATCTGGCCTACATGTATCCTGATGATCCAAAATACACAAAACCTACGCGCTGGTTCAGGTACAGGGCAATGAAGAGTTTCAACGGAAACTATACTTCAACCAATGCAAACTGCTTGTCGGAAATAACACTCTACGGCAGGAAAGTTGGAAATTAAAGGATTTTAATGACTTATTTAAAGAATAAAAGTATGAGAAAAATAATAGCATTGTCGTTAGTAGTTTTTGCCGCTTTCGTGTGGTCGTGCGAGGGCATGTACGAAAAACAGGAGAAATATGAAGGCGAAGTTGTTTACCCGGCCAGGTACGACACCATCATTGGGCATATTGGCTTCGAAAGGGTAGAGATTGATTTATTGAAAGCCGGACGCATGCCAAGCAGTAAAATCAACCTTGGGAAAGCAAAAAAGACCCGGATCGAATATGATGATCAGATCATCGAAATTGATTCACTGGTTTCCTATGTGAATATAAAAGGGCTTAAACAATCAAAACTTTATCGGTTTACAATTTACACGATCGACCAATATGGAAACGAATCGGTGCCACAGGTAATCGCACTCATTCCGTTTACCACTTCCGATTTGGCCAATTTTGCGGTTTCACCTCCGCGAATTATGGCTTCGCCCTCGGCAGCCGTTATCGATTGGCCTACGGGCGTTTCATCGGTATTGATGAAATACTATGGGCTGAAATTCAAGTACACGGATAAAGACGGTAAAGTCGTGAACGGTGTAAGAGGTGCCGATTCGAGGTTCTTTGCTGGCAATCTGGCAGCGGGTGTGCCCTTGAAAATCGACATGGAATATAAAATTGTTCCCATAATTAACCGGAAACCAATTTTGGATACCGTTTACTTTAGTAATGTATTGAATGTACCGATGCCTACCGGCTCAACCAAGTTTTCCCCGTTCGAAAGGGATGTACTGATTGCCAATAGAGTCATCACGTTCTCAGCCGACGGAGTTGCAGCCATTCAAAAACTGGTCTATCCGATCCATGCCAACTCGCTCCAGGACATTTTCTATTTTCCGAACCTGAAAACACTGGATTTGACAGGAGGCGATTTGTTTAAATTGCCAGAATTGAAATACGACCGCAATGGAGTGGTAGATTTTGTAGGTGGTGGAGATTTTGCTCCGTTTATGAGAAAAGCTGGCGATATTTCTTCTGGAAACCAACAAGCTTTGAAAGACCTCCTCGAAGCAGGGATTCTTGAAAAAGTGATTTACCGTCCCAACACCATGGGCCTCGACAACCTGTTAATGCCCTATGTGAAAACCGGAGTGGTGGAATTAGTGGAAAGTCCTGCCTCGTTTATGATGGGGAACCAGTTTCATCTTAACGGACATGTTCAGGATGGAAACTGGCGACTTGATTATGTTTATCCGGCAACGGATGCACCGGCAGGTGAAGGGCTGGAAAACATCTATAAAATTACTCCGCGAAAAACGAGTGCTTCTTTTGTGTTCGCCTTTCCAAAAGGATATGAGTTAAATGCCAAGGATTACAAATACCTGAAGATGAAAGTTTATGTGCCGGATGTAAGTAATTTTGATGGCAGATATGAACCTTTCAAACGCTTGTGGCCACGAATGATGAACAATTTGTGGTCCTTCAGCGATAACAACAGTGGTTTTGGCCAGCAATACTGGGATATTCCACGCTTTTACATGGACGAAAGTAAATTCAAAAGTTGGCAGGATATTACCCTCAACATGTCGCAAGCTGTAGGGAAGCATACCCGCGTTTTTGTTATCAACATCGGGGGTGAACCATGGATCGATTATGAAGAGAACAAAAACATCGTTTACTATTTCTCGAATATTCGATTTACAAAAGAATAATAAAATTCTGAAAATATTTTTAGAAAAGGGCAGCCTGCATGGGCTGCCCTTTTAAATTATGTATTCATCTAATTACGACTAAATTCGCGGCAAATCGAGCAATGGCGAAATGACAATGATTATAGAACGCCCCTCTTGGAACCGCAAGATTTCGATGAAAAGCTGGAGCTTCGGAAATGATTATTCGTCGCCATTTTTGAAGACTCCCTCGATGGATTTGGTCGGACAAGGCTAAGGGAACTCAAACTGATCGTTATCGACAATGCCGGCTTTCATGCCAGTCAGAACATAGATATCCCCGAAAACATCAGGCCCATCGGGATAACTACTTATTCCCAGGAAGTAGGATTAAGACTTTACTTAAAATTTAATTAGTTCAATTTTCATTTTTCCACCGAGAGGCAACTTCCATAATTAGTTGGATTACGACAAAAACTGCGAAGCTGATCCCTGTGTTGTACTCAAGCCGAAAGGCAACTTCCAGTTTTAATTGGATTAAGACACCGGGGCTGGGTTATAAAGTATATTACAGTTCATTCCGTGAACGGTCAGGGCGGTTTTATTGGGAGATCTATTGTATATAATTGTTCAATAAGGTTTCACTCATTGCAATTTTTCAACTATTTGCCAGGTGGATATTTAAGCAAAATTATTTGTTCGGCTGCCAGTTCAACACAAATTTCCTTTGTCGTTCAGTTTCTGGCGAATTGCGATCGGCTATGCTTGCTCCGTTTTTTAATGATAACCAAAACTCCCAGCGTTCTTGCCGCAGGGATGAATGGAAAATTATAAACAGAAAATCTGGTTTTCGACCTTCAGGTCGAAATGAGATTGGCGAAACGCCCTGTGCTCTTGGCTCAGGGATAGTCAATTTCAAAGATTTTCTTTGCACAATCAATTTTATCGAAAACATTATTTTTGTCGGCCAACCCATGCCAAATCAAGTAACATCCTACAACAGTACCGGTACTGCCAACTCCGCCCCAACAATGAACATACACAATTTTATTCTCAGAAAGCGATAAATCGATAAAGTTCAAAATCGCCATCATTAGTTTGATTGTCGGTACTGACATATCTTTTATCGGGAATCTTTTTGTTTGTATGCCAAAAACTATAAAACCAAATTCATTACCATAAAATTTTTTAAAGGAAGTTGTTTTATGAACTAATTCTTTATTGATATAAAACTCCAGACAATTTTTGTATCGTCTAACTTCTATGTGGTTCTTTCCATTTTTATTAACAGTATTTGAATACTTCCATCCAAAAAAATCCGCATCATTCTCTAATATTATTCCGTTTTCTTTATTGGCCAAATAAAAATATCCGTTACCAGAGATTCCAAAAGAGAAATAATTACTTTTTAAAATATCTTTTCCCCAATAAAATGAAAAACTATTGTCATCTATTCCTTCTATCCAATCACAATTATATTCAAAACTAAAATTGGACTCTTCTTTTATATCAAGGCTATACTTAGGCTTAACAAAGACGCCATTTGGGCTTAAATTTTCAATGGTTATTTTGTTGTAATCTTTTTCAATAATAATATTCTGATTATTTTCTTCAGTAAAATCATTCAACAAGTTTATTTCCAATGAATTCAGGAGTCTGTTGATTCTACTATCTTTTAAATTCAAATCAGCTTCTAAAAACTTAGCATATTCATCCAAACTGCTTATCTGCTTTAAACAAGTTGGCTTTCTTTCACAATTTCTTTCAATGGCATCGGTGGGGTTGTCACTGCTTGCTGCATCAGCCGATAAAATAACTTCCCCCTGTATGTCGAAAGTTTCCGGTTAAATC
>JANONW010000016.1:0-4230 GCA_031421065.1 Prolixibacteraceae bacterium | reverse complement strand
ACCAAAAAACATGAACCTGTCGGAATTTCCGACAAGTTACGTTATTGTTTAGTGTCTCTTGTAGCTTGCTCATATTAACCATTTATCATCAACCATTAAACACTACCCATTAATCTCCAAATCGGCTACAATTTCGTCAATAGCAGTGCGTAGTTTATTTTGCTTGATTACTATTTCTGCAATGTGGGCATTGAGTTTTAGGATATCCACCTCTTCTGTAGTGTTTTCCTGTTCCACAAAGCTGCTTACGGCAATATTGTATTCGTTTTCGGCAATATCGCTATTGAGAACAAGCTTTGCAAAGTGAGCATCGTCTTTTCGCTCAATATAGGCATTCAGAATCTTTTCTCTATTTGCCTCGGTGAGCTTATTTTTGTTACCTCCGCGCACAAACTCGGCAGACGCATCAATAAACAGCGTTGCATTGTCTTTCTTGCTTTTTTTGAGTACGATAATGCAGGTGGCAATGCTTGTACCAAAGAATAAATCGGGCGGAAGCTGGATAACCGTATCAATATAATTATTGTCGATCAGGTATTTGCGTATTTTTTGTTCGGCACCGCCACGATACAATACGCCAGGGAATTCAACTATGGCAGCCGTTCCGGAAGTTGCTAACCAGCTTAGCATGTGCATGGTAAAGGCAAGGTCGGCTTTCGATTTTGGAGCCAGGACACCGGCAGGCGAAAAACGAGGGTCGTTGATCAATAGGGGATTGCTGTCGCCATCCCACTTTATTGAATAAGGCGGATTAGAAACAATGCAATCAAAAGGCTCGTCGTCCCAATGTTTGGGTTCAAGCAGGGTGTCGCCGTGGGCAATATCGAATTTCTCGTAATTAATGTCGTGCAAAAACATGTTGATACGGCAAAGGTTGTAGGTGGTAATGTTGCTTTCCTGACCGTAAAAGCCTTGCCGCACATTTTCTTTCCCAAGTACTTTGGCAAATTTGAGCAAAAGTGATCCGGAACCGCAAGCGGGGTCATATACTCTATTTACTTGTTTTTTGCCCACCACTGCTATGTTGGTAAGAAGTTCGGAAACTTCCTGCGGGGTAAAAAATTCGCCTCCCGATTTTCCCGCATTACTGGCATACATGGTCATCAGAAACTCGTAGGCATCGCCAAAAATGTCGTTGGTATTGTCCTGATAATCTCCCAGTTCTAAGCCTCCGATTGACTCAACTATCTTAACTAAAACTTCGTTTCGTTTTTGTACAGTAGCGCCAAGTTTATTGCTGTTTACATCAATGTCGTCGAACAAGCCACGAAGATCGTCTTCACTATCGGTGCCTTTGGCTGAATTTTCGATATTCTTAAAGATATTGCTCAATGTTTCATTGAGATTGGCATCATTTTTAGCCTTTTTCCTTACATTTTCGAACAACTCGGAAGGCAAAATATAAAAGCCTTTTTCTTTCACTGTGTCGGCTCTTCCAAACTCGGCATCTTTATCTGAAATTTTAGTGTAATCGAATTTGCAGTTGCCGGTACGCTGTTCCTCTTTGTTGATATAAGAGGTCAGATTTTCGGAAATAAACCGGTAAAACAAAAAGCCCAATACATACGATTTAAAATCCCAGCCATCCACGCTACCTCGCAGGTCGTTAGCTATTTGCCATATTGTGCGGTGTAATTCATCCCGTTCTTGTTCTTTCGTCATTATTAATTGGTTATTTTAATTTTGTTAATCGTGTTAAATTATTCTTTAAAGTTTCACTACATAATAAGTATGGTTGTCTGCTTGTTTATCAATAACTAACCACCAACGCATGTAAAATCTAAAAATTTTTGGATTTTTGAAAGTTTGCTCGAACATGTTTGGTTTTAAATTACGTCCAAATTATTAGTTGATTGATTTTAAAATGTTGTTTCCAAAGATAATAATCTGAATTGGATTTGAATACACTTCTTCTTTGTATGGATTCCGGTTTTTTAGAAATAAATCGATTGAATTAGATGTTTTGTCAATAATCCACTTGCTTATAGTTTGGAAATTTTGATGCCAGCGGCATCGAATGTTTATAGAAAATAATATCCCGTTGCTGTTCGACCCTAACCAGGGTCGTATTTCTTTTTCACTTATTTCTTTCTATAAACATGTAAACCCGCTGGGTTTAAGTGAAATTGAATTAGTATTTATTAATGTCTATTTCAATAAATCGATTTTGTATTTTCTTATTTCAGAGTAGGACTATAAGATCAAAAAAGCCTTCCGGATTTCCGAAAGGCTTTTTGATAACGAGCGGGAAACGAGACTCGAACTCGCGACCCCGACCTTGGCAAGGTCGTGCTCTACCAACTGAGCTATTCCCTCACAAGTCCCCGGGGCGGGACTAGAACCCGCACGAACATATTGTTCATTGGATTTTAAGTCCAACGTGTCTACCATTCCACCACCTGGGCATCCTTATGTTTTCTACTGAGCGGGAAACGAGACTCGAACTCGCGACCCCGACCTTGGCAAGGTCGTGCTCTACCAACTGAGCTATTCCCGCTTATTTAAATGAACCTGTTTTTTTAAGTGGTGCAAATATATTGCTATTTTTTTATCTCACAAAATATTGAAAATAAAAATAAAGCCATTATTTCAGACCGGTTATTTTCTTGATTTCATTCAGTTTGTTCAATGCATCAATTGGAGTGAGGTTGTTGATATCCAGTCCGGCAATTTCATCCCTGATTTGTTTCAGCACCGGATCATCCAACTGAAAAAAGCTGAGTTGCATCCCTTCGCGTTTTTCCCTGATCTCCGCCAATGGTTTCGCAAGACTTCCTTTTTCCCTTCCGCCTTCCAGCTTTACCAGTATTTGTTCGGCGCGTTTGATAACCGATTTTGGCATACCGGCCATTCCGGCAACATGAATCCCAAAACTATGGTTACTCCCGCCACGAACCAGTTTCCGCAGAAAAATAACTTTATTCCCGACCTCTTTGATCGATACATTAAAATTCCTCACCCGGGGAAAAGCGCCCTCCATTTCGTTTAACTCGTGATAATGGGTCGCAAAAAGTGTTTTTGCCTTGGCGCGCGGATGTTCGTGTAAATATTCAACCACCGACCAGGCAATCGAAATTCCGTCGTAGGTTGAAGTTCCGCGGCCCAGCTCGTCAAACAAAATCAAACTACGGTCAGAAACGTTGTTCAGGATACTTGCCGCTTCGTTCATTTCAACCATAAATGTTGACTCACCCAGCGAAATATTGTCGGAAGCGCCAACACGGGTGAATATTTTATCGACAAAACCAATCTCAGCTTTTTCGGCAGGAACAAACGAACCCATTTGGGCAAGTAAAACAATTAGTGCGGTTTGTCGGAGCAAAGCCGATTTTCCGGCCATATTCGGACCGGTGATGATTATAATCTGCTGCTCTTCCTGGTCTAACAAAACATCGTTCGAAATATACGACTCGCCAATAGGAAGCTGATGTTCGATAACCGGATGCCGCCCGTTTTTTATATCGATGATGGTTGAGTCGTTAATTTGCGGGCGAAAATATCCGTAAGAAGAGGCACACTTCGAGAAAGATAAAAGGCAGTCGATTTGTGCCAGAATATTTGAATTTAACTGAATAGCAGAAATATAGTCGGACAAAGCAAAAACCAAATCGCCAAAAATCTTTGTTTCAAGTGTTTGAATTTTTTCTTCAGCCCCAAGTATTTTTGTTTCGTATTCTTTCAGTTCTTCCGTAATATAACGCTCGGCGCTTACCAGGGTTTGTTTCCGGATCCAGTCGGCCGGAACTTTATCTTTATGCGTATTTCTAACTTCAATATAATACCCAAAAACATTATTGAAACTTATTTTGAGCGAAGGGATCCCACATTTTTCGCTTTCGCGTTTTTGAATTTTGGCCAGAAAATCTTTACCAGAATAGGCAATTTCGCGCAAATCATCAAGTTCTTCCGAAATTCCATTGGCAATCACACGTCCTTTGCTAATCGCAACCGGCGGGTCGGATATGATTTCTTTCTGGATTTTTTCGCGGATTAAATCGCAGGGATTTAACTGTTCCGAAAAACGGTTTAATGCCACGTTTTCGACCGCAGCACAAGCTTTTTTTATAGGTATTATCGCGTTTAACGCATGTTTTACCTGAACCACTTCGCGCGGATTAATTCTGCCAACTGCAACTTTCGAAATCAGGCGTTCCAAATCGCCAATCTGCCGCAAATGCTCGTCGATAATTTCCTTTATTTCAGGATTTTTGAGGAACATCTCAACCACAT
>JANONW010000015.1:0-16432 GCA_031421065.1 Prolixibacteraceae bacterium | reverse complement strand
AACATTTGGCACACCAACGATCAGTTTTACACCAACCCGTTTTGCATACTCAAAAGCATTGTCTATTTCAGCTTCTGTTTTCATATAAATAGGGCCAACAGCATAACCGGTCACACCTTTTTCTTTTAATTTGGCATGAAAAGCTACAATCTCTTCATCGGTGCTCTTGAATGGCAAATGGAAATCTTTGATACATAGATAATGAATATCAGCCCTTTGCATGGTTGCCAGCGTTTTATCCAAATCAAACTTCACAAAAGTGTAGCCAGCCATTCCAACTTTGAATTTTTCGCCGGTTTCAGGAGCAGGCTGCTGCCCGGGGCGTTCCGGCTGTTGTGCTTGAACAGTAATACCTGTCATTAATGCAAACAACAGGAGAATAACTAATTTTTTCATCATGGTAAATTAATTTTTATCGATTTATTAGTGCCCAAATTTAAGAAAATTAACCTGTATATATCGGCTAGCGACTGCTTGTCGTTCCGTAAAAAGTTAGATGTTGGATGGATAAAAATACCGAAATACTTATTTCAGGATAATTTTTTCACCTTTTATTACTTTCCCAATAAAAGCATTGGCATTCTTTTCGAAAACATCAATGTTTTCGGTAGAGTAATACTTTACAATTCCCGATTTCGAACATCTATGGTCCATTTCAGGATGACGATGTAAATACTCTTTCAATTTAGAGCTTACCACTTTCCCCTGTTCAAGAATTTGCACTCCTTCAGGAACGAATTTTTTAATTACAGGCCTTAACAAAGGATAATGCGTACAGCCTAAAATGATAGCATCAATTTCAGGATCTGCGTTCATTAAATTGCGGATATTCTTCGCAACAAAATATTCAGTGCCAGGCGAATCGAGTTCATTGTTCTCGACCAAAGCCACCCATATAGGACATGCTTCCTGAGTAGTTTTAACGACCTTTCCCCCAGCCCATTTCTCGAGCTCAATCGGATATGAGTTGGAAAGCACGGTTCCAACTGTTCCGAGAATTCCTATATGGCCGTTTCGGGTAAAATCGCCAATTGATTCAACTGCCGGACGGATTACACCCAAAACCCTTCGGTCAGGAAATAACTTTGGAAGGTCGTTTTGCTGAATTGTGCGCAATGCTTTTGCAGAAGCAGTATTACAAGCTAAAACAACTAGCTGACACTCCATTTCGAAGAGTTTTCGTACCGCTTGCAGGGTATATTCATAAACTACCTCAAACGATCGGGAACCATAAGGAGCTCTTGCATTATCGCCTAAATAAACAAAATCGTACAGTGGCATGTCCTGAATAAAATCTTTCAGAATGGTCAATCCTCCATAACCGGAATCGAATACTCCGATGGGTTGAAATTTATCTGTCATTCGAATTTGAGTTTCAACAAAAATAAAAAAAAGCCACCTTAAAAAGATGGCTTTTATATGTATTAATAATAAAATCTACTTGATACCTAATTTAGTTTTCACCAATGGCAACAAATCAAGGCTTTCTTTCGAGTTATAAAGGATGGCTCTTGAACTCATATCAAAAACATAAATGAGTCCTTTTTCAGCTCCAACTTCTTTTACAGCTTTGTCGGCCTTTTCAAAAACTGGTTTTAACAGCTCTCCCTGTTTGGTCTGAAGTTGCTGTGTTGCACTTGACTGATATGTTTGAATCCGTTCATTCATGGCATTCAAATCTTCTTCTTTCATTTTGCGCACTGTTTCCGACAAAGAATCTCTTTTAGTAGCATATTCCATGTATTTTGTCTGGAATTCTTTCTGCATCATGCCCAGGGCATCTTCCAATTCCTTCTGGTATGCAACAAATTGCTTTTCTGCTTTAACTCTTTCAGGCATTACTTCAATCACAGCCTGTAAATCCACATGACCAAATTTTGGCGCCTGTGCATTGGCAAAAGCTGCCGAAAAGAAGAATATTCCTAAAACACAAATTTTCAAAACACTTTTCATACTTTCTAGTTTAAATTTTTTGTGACAAATTTATAATATTAATTTTTATAACCAAGTTTTGCCAAAACCTGATCGGACAGATCAAATTTTGGGTTTGTATAGATTAAGGTAATTCCGTTCGCTTTATCAAAAATAACTGCGTAATTTCCTTCGTTCGATATATCCTGAATAGCGTTAAAAACATCATCCTGGATAGGCTTTACCAAACCCTGTCGTTTTTTGAACAAATCGCCTTCCCTACCAAAATATTTGCGCTGCAATTCTTTGTATTCCTTTTCTTTCGTAATGATAACATCTTCGCGTTTCCGTTTCATCTCATTCGAAAGAAGGACACTCTCCGATTGAAAATCCTTGTACATCTGCTCAACTTCTGCATGCATTGACTCGAGTTCCTTCTGATATTGGGCCGAAAGCTGATCCAGTTGTTCCTGAGCTGCCTTGTATGAAGGGATGTTTTCAAGAATATACTCCGTATCAACGTAAGCAAATTTCTGTGCAAATGTTGTAGCTATTCCCAGCAACAAAATTCCAGTAATAATAAACAGTTTCCTCATGATGGTATGTTTTAAATTGTTTCTAACATGGTTTAATCAAATACCAGACCAAATCAAAAATGATTAAAATTGTTGTCCTATTACAAAATGGAACTGACTTCCTGCCGCATCGCTCTGGTTCGGAACTTTATCAAATCCATATCCCCAGTCGATTCCCATTAAACCAAACATTGGCAGGAAGATACGAACACCTGCTCCAGCCGAGCGGTGAAGTTTGAACGGATTGTAGTCTTTAAAATCATTCCATGCATTTCCTGCTTCAAGGAAGCCAAGCACATATATGGTCGAAGATGGCTTGAGGATTACAGGATATCTAAGTTCCATTGAAAGCTTGTTATAAATGTTCGATCCGTAACCAGTGCTCAAACTGTAATCTTTATAGCCGCGAAGTGAAACAATATCACTTCCGTATAAATTGTAACCCGACATGCCCGATCCTCCAACACGGAACCCTTCGAACGGAGATTTGCGGTTGGTATCGTAATAACCCAAAAATCCATATTCAAATTTAGTATGAACAACCAAATTCTTGTTTTTTGAAATTGGAGAATACCAATCGCCCTTGAACATCCATTTGTGGTATTCAATCCATTGGTAGCGCTCCTGATTTGTAAGGGTTGGATCGCTGTAGTCAACACCATTCAATAATGAATATGGCGGGGTTAACTGAAGCGAAAGTGAAAAACTCGACCCACTTCTGGTATATAGCGGATTATCCAATGAGTTTCGGCCAAAAGCAGTTTTAAAACTGAAGTTATTAAATCCGCCGTTGCCACTGCTGGTTCCATCATTCAGAAAATAATAATATCCTGCCATATTTTGCAGTTTATAGTGCTGAAACGAGAGTTCGTGATAAATGGTAAAATAATCGTCAGGCCATGACAAACGGTAACCATAACCCAATGCAGCTGCCGAAGTTACCTGTATCTGATCGTCAGCCTCAGCCTGGTTATCGTAGGTATAATTGGTCCCAAAGTCGTAACCACCGTAACCACCATAACCATAACCTCCGTAGCCACCATAGCTACCATAAGGAGAATAACCACCACCGTAACCACCACCATAACCACCACCATAACCGCTACCATAACCGCTAGATGGGTCGTTATACATACTGCTGTATGAGTTATTGGCCGAATAATTTACTTTAGAATGCGACAATGAAAGTGTAAAGGAGTTTGGTTTTTTACCGCCCAGCCAGGGTTCTGTAAATGTTAGGCTGTATGATTTGTAAAATTTCCCACTTGTTTGGGCCCTGATGCTCAGCGTTTGTCCATCTCCGGTTGGCAATGGCCTCCACGCTTCTTTATTCAGGATATTACGAACCGAGAAATTGGAAAATTTCAAACCAACTGTTCCTACAAACATTTTAGCGCCCCAGCCTCCTGAAAGCTCAATCTGGTCATTCGCTTTTTCAACAAGTTCGTAATTGATATCCACTGTGCCGTTTTCAGGATGTGGCCTCACATCTGGATTAATCGCTTCAGGGTCGAAGTGGCCCAATTGCGACAATTCCCTGACTGTCCGGATAATATCAGATTTGCTGAACAGATCGCCTGGCAGTGTGCGGAGTTCGCGACGGGCAACATGTTCGTTTGTTTTTGTATTTCCTGAAATGATAATTTTATTGATGGTCGCCTGCCTGCCTTCCTGAATCCTCATTTCAAGATCAATAGAATCAGCCTCAACCCGCGTCTCCATTGGCGAAAGGTTAAAGAATAAATAACCATGGTCGAGATAAACATTGCTTACTGCATCATCATCGTCGCGGGTACGCTTGTCCAATAATTTCTGATCGAATACATCGCCTTTTTTAATCCCCAAAACTTGTGTCAGATAATCAGCGGGATAAACTGTATTTCCAACCCACTTAATATCACGGAAATAGTATTTATTTCCCTCATCAATCCAAATATCAAGCCGAACCCTGTCATCTTCCAGCTTGGTAACTGAATCTTTTACAATGGTGGCATCACGGTAACCTTTTTCGTTGTATTTTTTTATCAGGTTTATTTTATCTTCCGAATACTTTTCAGCCAGGAATTTCTTTGAACTGAAAAAATTCATGATCTTTTTTGATTTGGTTTTTTTCATCGATTTATCAAGAACGCCCGGTTTCAGGTTGTCATTTCCGTGATAAACAATTTCACTGATTTTTACCTTTTCCTTTTTATCAATCATAATATCGAGAATAACACTGTTACTCTGAGCGGTATCATCACGCTGTATAATGTTGACTTCGGTATTTAAAAATCCTTTTTCGAGGAAAATATTTTTGATGGTTTTACTGGCAGAATTTACCTGATTATCGGTAACCTGACTACCTTTCAATAATAAGACCTTTGCAGTGATGTCGTCCTTTTCCGATTTACTGATCCCGCTAAAATTAACTTCGGCCAATCTCGGGCGTTCCTGTAAATTGATCCTCAGCCAAATGCTGTCGCCAATAATTTTATCCGCAGTGATTTTTACGTCAGAAAACAAACCATGATTCCATAGTTTTTTGATTGAATTGGTAATTTCGTCGCCTGGAATCAATATTTTATCACCCAAACTCAATCCTGAAATCTGAATAAGTACCTGGGTATCCAGATAGCGAATTCCCTGAACTTCCAAACCTGCAATGGTGTATTCTTTAGGACTTGAATAATCGATGGAAAAATAAGTACTGTCGGCTTCCTGAGAAAATACTTTCGTGCTGATTAACAGCAATATAATAAACAGTTTTACGCTTTGCATTCTATACGTTATTGGATTAGCTTACTAATTGTTGACTTGTTTTTCCAAACCTTCTTTCTCTGTTCTGAAAGTCAAAAATGGCCTCAAATAAATCTTCCTTCCTAAAATCGGGCCACAATTTAGGTGTAAAATATAATTCGGCATAGGCAATTTGCCACAACAGGAAATTACTTATGCGGCATTCCCCACTGGTACGAATAAGCAATTCAGGATCAGGCATTTCAGAGGTGTTTAAATAACAATTCATCAAGTCGTAATCAATCTCCGAAGGATCCAGTTTCCCAAGTTTTACCTGTTCTGCAATTCGTTTGACGGCTTCAACTATTTCCCATTTTGAACTGTAACTAAGGGCTAATACAAGTGTCAAACCAGTGCTGGTATTTAATTTATCAATCGACCATGCCAGTTTTTCCTGAACATTAACCGGAAGGCTTTTTACATCGCCAATAACCTGAAGTCGTACATTGCTTTTTTTCAACTGATCGGTTTCATCTGAAATTGCCTGCACCAGTAAGCCCATCAGGGCATCCACTTCGTCTTTCGGACGTGACCAGTTTTCGGTTGAAAAAGCATAAAGGGTCAGAAAATCAATTCCGATTTCGCCAGCCCCTTCAACAACCGATCGAACAGCCTCCACCCCGTGCACGTGGCCAAAACTGCGCTCATTTCCAAACTGGGCGGCCCATCTGCCATTCCCGTCCATGATGATGGCAACATGCCTTGGTATTCTTTCTTTTATCAGTTTATCTTTAAACATTGTATCCGTTTAAACTATTTTGACACCAGACCAATTTCAATCCGGTTTCCAATTCTATGTATTATTTTACCTGTTCTTTGAATTGTTTTCAATGCCCCAATCCAATGTGTTTTGTTTCGAAGTTCTTAAAGTCCACTCTTTGTTTCCATATATCATCTTATAAACCAGATGGACCCCCAAATAAGAGGTCCAATCGTTGTTATGAAATTGGTCGGTATATTTTACCTGCGGGGTGTTCACAGGATTTTCATAACTTAACGGATCATCCAGGTTATCCAGTTTATCTGAGAAGGTTTTTCGCAGACCCGCTTCAATTCCCAATCCAATCCGTTTGCTTAAATTAAACTTAAAACCTAAACCGAAAGGAATGGTCGGACTAAAAACTCGTCCTGATTTGTCAGCATTGTTAAAATATGTGCGATGAACAATGGAGCCCAATCTAGTTGAATCCATGGTATAATTATACATCTGCATCCCTATTCCGCCAAAAAGATAGGTTGAATAAGGTGTTGCCTTATCGCCGACAATGTACTTGAAATAATTGAATTCAAATCGAAGAGAAAGATCAAAAACATTTTTACTAAAATGCCAGGGCTGCGATTCAAAATCACCTTTTGCACCAATAGTTCCATTTAGCACATTAAACCTCAAAGCATATCTGGGGTTAAAGTTATACCTCAAAAAACCACCGTATGCCGGATTAACTGACTTTTGCCATTCTGTTTTCGTCATATCACCAAAATAAGTGCCTGATCCTCCGAAAAAACCAATATCAACGCTTTGTTGTCCATGCGCTTCAAAAACCATTAATCCTATCAAAAAAACCATTAATAATTGCTTCATGAATTACAATTTTGAAAGGGCTTTATACTCTGTAAATCATTCAGTATCTATCATTTATATTCTGAACATAACACCTTTCAAGTGCTACAAAAGTAATACAATTCTGGTATATCCATGCCTGATGCATACTATAAAACCCAAATAGAGGTTAAAAATTGTTAAGCTTGGCCTGAAATTAATTTCGTTTGTCAACTCCCCACATAAGTTTATTCCTGAGCGTTGAAAAGAAACTGTGGTCTTTCAACCTGACAGTCTTGACGTTAAAAGAAGCCTTACGAATTTTCAGCAAAACCGAAAAGTAGATTGGTTCTGATTGTGAGTCAACCGAAGTTAGGAAATGAAGTCCGCGGCCTTCAACCTGCAATGTGATCGAATGGTGGTCGGGCACAACAATCGGGCGAACGGTCAGGTGATGGGCAGCTATCGGACTAATGACAAAATTCTGCGAATCGGGAGTAAGAATCGGGCCTCCAACACTGAGCGAATAGGCTGTCGATCCGGTGGGAGTTGCAATAATCAATCCGTCGGCCCAATAGGTATTCAGGTATTCATCGTTAACAAATGTGTTGATACTAATCATCGATGATGAATCGAGCTTTGTTACTGTTATTTCATTCAATGCATATTGAAAATCAGAATGGTCGTTGTGCACAATTTCCAATTCCAACACAGTCCGTTCATCAATAATTACATTTCCTGAAATAATATCATCCAGCGCCTGTTCTATTTCAATGCGCGAAATATCTGAAAGGAATCCAAGACGGCCTGAATTGATGCCCACCAATGGGATAGAACTTTTTTGTGCCACCATAAAAGATTTAAGCAAGGTCCCATCGCCCCCGAGGCTGAAAATGTAGGACACATCATCGGGCAAATCTTCGCTATTCTCAAATATTCCTGCAAATTCAGGTTTCAGGCAGCAATCCTGTTGCATGTATTCCAAAAAGGGCCGGTAAACGAAATATTCAACTTGTTTCTCTTTCAATAAGTCCAGAAGTCTGGCAAATTCGTCAACAAAATCAGGATTAACGGTAAGGCCGTAAAGTGCTATCTTCATTAGAAATTAATAGAGTTGATATGTTGATTTATTGTCTTGAGTATCAGATATTCATATATTTCATCAATTGATCGTAACGGTCGTCATATAAGTTTTGTATGATTGACTCATCCATATAAACCTCTTTAATATTGTAATCGTACCGCACAAATGTCTGAATTATTGACGACAAATCAACGATATTTATTTTTAGTGTTACGTCCATCTGTTTCGAATCTTCTTCCTGATTGATATAAAAACTCAGGATTTTGGCATCATTGCCTTCAACTATCTGTGCAATTTGCGACAATGAATAATCTATCGAATTCAATTCCAACACTATAACCCCACCAGGCTCGCGAATAGCTACCAAATCAGCAAATTTCTGGGCCAGATCAAAAACAGTAATTACGCCGCAGTACTCATGATGAAGGTCGAGTACCGGAACTGCACTAAGTTTAAGTACCGATATGGCCAAAAAAACTTCGTAAATATGCTGATTGGTATGAACATGCGGCGAAAGTAAATGCTCCACATAATCACCAACCGGTTTCTCTGTAATGTTTAAATCGTAAATAATCTTGTCTGAAATCAAACCGATCAATTCTTTCCCATCAACCACTGGCAAATGCGAAATCCTGAATATCTCCATCCAATTGAGCGCTTTCTGACCGCTGTCAGTAAGGCGCAACGAAGGAACGACTTCAGAAAGGAGGTTTTGTGCTATCATCTTTTTAAGTTTTCATTATCAGTCAATCGAATCAAAAATTGTAACTTGCGCCCATAAAATTCATATCATGACCAGACTTAGCGTAAATATAAACAAAATAGCAACATTAAGAAATTCAAGGGGTGGAACCACACCGAGTGTTCTGGATGCCGCGATTAATTGTCAAAACTTTGGCGCACAGGGAATTACCATTCACCCAAGACCAGATGAGCGGCACATTCGAAAGCAAGATGTTTTTGACATTAAACCTTATATTACCACTGAGTTAAATATTGAAGGCTATCCCGGCGAAGACTTCATTCAATTGGTAATAGCTGTAAAGGCAAATCAGGTAACACTGGTTCCCGACGATCCAACTCAGCTAACTTCCGATCATGGCTGGGATACAAATAAGCACGCTTCGTTCCTGAAAGAAGTGATTGCCCGTTTCAAGGCCGAAGGGATACGAACCTCTATCTTTGTTGATCCTGATTTGGCAATGATTGAAGGTGCCAAAGAAACCGGAACCGACCGGATTGAACTTTATACCGAACCATTTGCAAAAATGTATCCTGTCGATCCGATAAAAGCAGTTGCTCCATTTAAAGAATCTGCCAATCTTGCCCACAAACTAGGTTTGGGAATCAATGCCGGTCACGACCTGAGCCTGAAAAATCTTCGCTTTTTCAGCGACCACGTAGCATATCTCGATGAAGTTTCCATCGGCCACGCATTGATTGCTGATGCACTTTATCTTGGTCTGAGAGCCACCATTCAGGAATATCTTTCCTGCCTGAAATAGCCGCTGATGAAACTCTTTTTCAGAGAAGAAGGCGAAGGTTTTCCACTTGTAATTGTACACGGATTGTATGGATCGTCGGATAACTGGCTGACTGTGGGCAAAAAAATAAGCGCACGTTTCAAGGTATATATGATCGACCAACGCAATCATGGACGCTCGCCAAATTCTGATGAACACAGCTACGAATCCTTAAAAAATGATCTGGCAGAATTTTTTGATCAGCATAAAATTGAAAAAGCCATTGTGATGGGGCACAGTATGGGCGGGAAAACTGCCATGTGTTTTGCAGCCGATTATCCTGAACGAATTGAAAAACTGATCGTTGTTGATATTGCCCCAAAAAACTATTTTCTACTGAACGACGTAAGCCAGTATTTCCTGCATAAAAACATACTGCAAGCCATGCTCGAAATTGATTTCAGCAGAATGGAATCGCGAAAAGAAGTAGAAAATTATCTACTTCAAAAGATTGACAGTGCTCAAATCGTTCAATTTCTGTTGAAAAATGTACACCGCAGCAAGGAAACCCACCATTTTGACTGGCGGTTGAATGTAAAAGCAGTGTATGACAATCTTGATGAAATCATCAGTGGCGTAAACGAAAGATGGTTCGAGGATCGGTTACCGATTTTTAATTATCCGGTTCTGTTTATCAAGGGAGCAAAATCGAACTATATACTTCCTGAAGACGAAAAAATTATCAAACGTATTTATCCTGAAGCAATCATCCGCGAAATTCCGGATGCAGGCCACTGGCTTCATGCCGAACAACCGGAACTGTTTATGAAAGCTGTTCAAAAGTTTATAAAATAGGTTCAGCATCCTCCTACCGGTTATACTTCTTAGTTATTTCCCTTAAAAAGTGATGGTGATTTGAACGTACCTGAGGCCAGAAAAAACGCCATGTCCAGTTTCCCGATGCCGTTCCAGGAGTATTCATTCTCGCCTCACTGTCGAGCCCCAACAAATCCTGCATCGGAATGAGAGCCATCATGGCTGCCGATCCCCATGCGTATTCTGTCATCTGCCGAACCATTTCTTTCCCATCACCTTTCAAGTATTTACGAAGCATTTTTCGTTCAGATTTTTCTATTGAATTAAACCACCCCAGCGTTGTATCATTGTCGTGGGTTCCGGTGTAAACTACAAAATTCGAATCATAGTTATGCGGTAGATTCTCGTTTGCCGCATCCGATCCAAAAGCAAACTGCAGGATTTTCATTCCCGGCAATCCAAAATCATCCCGTAATTTTTCAACTTCAGGAGTAATAACACCCAGATCTTCAGCGATAATATTTAGTTTTCCGAACTTTTCCTTTAATTTTCTGAACAATTCATGGCCTTTTGCAGGAAGCCACTCTCCCACTACTGCCGTTTTTGCTTCTGCAGCTACCGACCAGAAAGATTCCAATCCGCGAAAATGATCCACCCGAACCTGATCAAACATTCTGAGATTAAAATGAATGCGTGCCAGCCACCAGTCGAAATCGCGTTCTGCCACCCTTTCCCAATCGAACACTGGATTTCCCCAAAGCTGACCAGTCTCGCTGAAATAATCAGGAGGAACTCCGCCAACCTGAGTTGGTTTTGAATCTGAATCGAGCAGAAAAATATCCTGATTGGCCCAAACATCGGCGCTGTCAAGCGAAACATACAATGGCAGATCGCCGATGATCGAAATACCTTTCGAGTTGGCATACGATTTCAGCTTATACCACTGCCTGAAAAAAATGAATTGCAGAAACCGGTGAAAATCAATTTCTGCGTGCAACTCTTTAAATGCCTCCTGAAGTGAATGTTTATCTCGAATTACCAATTTTTTCTTCCATGTATTCCAAACGGTTTCGCCATATTTGGATTTTAACGAACGAAACAGTGCATAATCGTCTAGCCACCACGAATTATGGCTCATAAACGCAACATATTCGTCTTTGTAACGGTCAAAATTCTTTCTAAAACTGGCAAAAGCTTCGTGAAAAAGGAACATTTTCCATTCCTCAACCCTTTCGAATTCTACTTTTTTTACTTTGAAATGCTGATCGGTTAACGAGCCTTTTGAAATCAGCCGATCGGCCACCAATTGCTGAATATCAATAAACATCGGATCTCCGGCAAATGCAGAATAGCATTGGTAGGGCGAATTGCCATAACCTGTCGGGCAAAGAGGCAATATCTGCCACAACTTTTGTTTTGTTTTTGCCAGAAAATCAATAAATGTAAAAGCTTCCTTACCCAAACTTCCAATTCCATCGCTGCCTGGTAATGAACTGATATGCAACAATATTCCGCTACTTCTTTCCATTTTTTAATTTATTATTAAATCCCGGTAAGTTTTTAAAAATACAGCTGTTTCCCGGACTATTCGCTGAACAGCCAATCCGTGTTTAAGTTCAGGAACAAAAGCTTTCGGATCGTTGCCACCAAGAAAAATATAATGGGCATGAATCATCGAACGCAACCAGCCCGGCGGAACATGGCCGGAAGGGAAACTGGTTAAAGGCAGGTAATTGCTGCCAACCACTTGTCTGATCCATTGTCCGGTTTCTTCCAAATAGTATTCGAAGTAATCAACCGAATGCGACGAATAACGCAACATTCCTTTTTCAGCATAAATTTCGAGCGAAACCAGATCGCCTGTACCCGAACTGATGCGGCTGGCCGACATTGTTCCGGCAGCAAAATTTTCAGGATGAACAAGCGAAAGAGAACTGAACAAATCTGAATCCTCGGGAACATCGGCAAAACGACCCGCCTGAAAACCGCTTGTAATTTGCAGGTTTTCGCCCAGAAAAGCCATCAGCAAACTAATTCCGTGCGATCCCAGATCGGCCATCGCCCCGCCATCGGGCGCCGGAGTGAGGCGGGTTACACGTTTGTTGCGGTACAATTGCTGCAAATAATCGCCATGATAATATTTCAGGTCGAAATGGATCGGTTTTCCAAGCTTTCCGGAGTGCCAGAAAGCCAAAGCCTCGCGCACCGATGCAGTTTGCAAATACTGAAAACCAACCTGAATAACTTTTCCTGATTCAACTGCAATTTTGGCCATTTGCTGCTCTTCCTCCAGATTTGAACAAACCGGTTTTTCAAGGTAAATCCGTTTGACAGAAGGCATTTCAAGTGCCAATTTCAGATGCTCAAAATGAACTTTATTCGGACCTAAAATCAGTACGGTATTGATGTCTGTATTGACTGTGAATTCTTCAAAGGAAAGCGATTTTTTAAAACTGAACTTTTCAGCGAAAGCATCGCGACTTTCCTTTCGGGCCGAACAAACGGCTTCAAACACAATTTCAGGAACTTCAGGATAAAAATACCTGAGCGAATTCAGCGCAAAAGCATGTGCCTGTGCAATTCCACCAGCCCCTAAAAAGCCAATAACCATTTTTTCTGAAACCATAAAATAAGTTCTGCATTTGGAGATCTCAAAATTAAGCGATTTAGTGAGAGTTTTGAAGATTATTTTATGGGATTGAAATGATTGAGAAAGATTGAAGGGATTGAGAAATTGAAATTAAATATGGCCGGACTGCTTTCACAATCCGGCCATTTTTTTTAGCATGTCCGTTCGCTGAAGCGAACGCATTTATTCGAGTTCTAAAACAACCACTGATTTAGAAGGAATACTTACTTCCAACTTACTATCAGAAAGCTTCTTCGCATTTTTAAACGCAACAGGTTTTACAGCATCCGGTTTGTCGAAAGTATTGACTGAATTGAAGGCAGCAGCAGTTAAAACTGTTCCTGAATTGATTTTTGTAAACCCTTTTCCTGAAAGATTGATCTCCAATTTTATTTCTTTATTCGGATTCAGATTGCTGATGGTAACATGTATTTTTCCGTTGTTGTCAACCGAAGCAGAACTGCTGATTGCAGGAATCTGGTCGTTCCCCAGTTTGTACTGCTCGCAAAACAAGCTCGATGGCAGCAAAGTAGCATTCTGATGCACATTGTACATTTTGAAAACATGATAAGTTGGTGTAAGCACCATTTTATTTCCTTCAGTTAAAATCATCGCCTGCAATACATTTACGATCTGTGCAATGTTGGCCATTTTTACACGATCGGCATGTTTGTTCAGAATATCCAGCGTACTTGAAGCGATCAGTGCATCGCGCATCGAATTCTGCTGAAAAAGGTGTCCGGGAATTGTTCCCGGTTCAACATCAGTCCAGATTCCCCATTCATCAACCAATAAATCAACACGTTTATCTTTGTCGTATTGATCCATAATGGCTGAATGCCGGCTTACAAGTTCGTCCATGTACAAACCTTTTTTCAATCCTGAAAAGTAAAGTTCTTCACCAAAACCAGTCGCAGCCGATTTATTGTTCCAACCCTCGCCCGCAATTGTATAATAATGCAACGACAAACCATCCATATTGTTACGGCCTTTTTCCATCAATACTTTGGTCCAGTTAAAATCGCTTCCGTTTGCACCGCAACCGATACGGTCGAATTTATCGCCTCCATACATTTTTGCATAGATGGAATATTGTCTCATCAGGTCGGTATAAAACTCGGGAGTCATATCGCCACCGCAGCCCCAGCTTTCATTTCCAATCCCCAGAAATTTCACGTCCCAGGGTTTATCACGGCCATTTTTCCGGCGAAGGTTGGCCATTGGCACATCATCATCCGAAGTCATGTATTCAATCCAATCAACCATTTCAACTACAGTACCACTTCCGACATTGGCCGAAATGTATGGGTCACATTTCAGCAATTCACAAAGGTCCAGAAATTCGTTGGTGCCAAAACTATTGTCTTCAACAGTGCCGCCCCAGAAAACATTCTTAATTTTCGGACGCTGACTGAGCGGGCCTACTCCGTCTTTCCAGTGGTAACTATCAGCAAAACAGCCACCCGGCCAGCGAAGTACCGGAACTTTCAAAGCCTGAAGTGCTTCAAGTATATCTTTACGGTAACCGTTCACATTGGGAATTGGCGAATCTTTACCAACCCAGATTCCATCGTAAATACAACGGCCAAGATGTTCGGCAAACTGTCCGTAGATATTTTTATTGATCTGGGTTTTCCCACCGGCAACATCAATCGAAAGCACATTTACCTGTGCCTTTGTTGCAAAAGCAGCCAGCAGAATAAATAGGAATACAGATAACTTTTTCATGTTGAGTAATTTTATTGGTTTTACATTAGATATTCATTGTTGAGATACCAAAACAACAAAAAAATAATTGTCTTTCAAACACTTTATTTTTTACAACACAAAAAAATTTCAGCGATTATATTGGATTATTGTCATTTACATATCCGTTGAAAGCTATTTCCCTGATAGCGGTAAGCAAAAGTCCGTTGTATGGCGCAAATCGCTTTTTCTTTTTCTGAATGTACAAAAAACTGAATGGTGAGTGATTTTCCATTTCAACGACAAACTTTTTGCTGTAACAATCAGGATTTTGAGCGATAGCATCCATAATAAAAAGATCCATGCTTTTTCGCATCAACGATTGAAATACATCAATATGCTGACCTCCAAAAAGGAAAAACTCCTGCTCTTTACTAAGTCGGCCCGCAACCAGATACCCGTTGGCCAAAACAGATGCACCACCTTTTGCCATACAAATCTGTAAAGTTTCTTTTTCCGTAAGAACTTCGACAGAATGAATCAGTTGCACACTTCGGGTTTGGGCTTCGTGGATGGCCAGCAAACTCTGATAAACTTCCGGATAGTTTATCCTTGGGAATTCCTCTTCAATCATCGACACCAAACAAAAAATTGCGGAATTCTACCGATAAACGATCCCGACAGGCTATTTTTTTCTACCGGACGAATCAAAAATCAGGATTAAAAATAATTCAAAATAGCACACCAAAACAATCTTCAAATTGATAAATGTTTTTATATTTGCAGCGCTTTAAAAGAAAAGTAAATGCCCAGATGGTGAAATTGGTAGACACGCTAGTTTCAGGGACTAGTGACCGTAAGGTTGTGCAAGTTCGAGTCTTGTTCTGGGCACTTTTTCAATACAAAAGCCCTTGAGAGTTAACATTTTCAAGGGCTTTTCAATTCTATTCCTACAATAAATCACACCAGCGCAATAATCTCTATTGTTGAAATCAATGAGTAAAAAACACTCAAAAGATGTATTATTATGAACTTGCATAGTAAATGAGGATGGAATAAAGAAGATGGGGAGAATTTTACCGCTGGTATATTTGAAGTAAATCAGGCTATACTTGTTGCTCAAATTATAATTGGGTTAACTTGAAAGAAGGTCAGGAATACTTGGAGGCATTGAAACTTGGTAGCGAAAAAGCTTTCAGGAAAATAATGGATTGTTGGTATAAACGGCTTTTTAATTTTGCCAATGGTTACCTAAATAATCAGGAAAACACAAAGGAAGTGCTTCAGGATGTTTTTCTAAAATTGTGGGATAACCGCCACCAACTTGCCGAAAACACCGTTCTTAATGCTTATTTATTTACTTTAACAAGGAACCGCTGCATTGACCTCGTTCGGCGCGAACGTTTAGTCATTCAATTCAAAAATGACAAACAAGAAGAATACCTACGTTTAAGCGAAAACTTCGATGCTCTGTCAGACCCAATCCTGGACAATATTTTTGCGCGAGAAGTTCAAAATGAAGTAAATCGTGCAGTTACGGTATTGCCGGCACAATGCAGGAAAATTTTTATCCTAAGCCGTTCGAACGGTATGAAAAACAAGGATATAAGCAAATTGCTGAATCTCACTGAAAAAACAATTGAAAGTCATCTTACCAAAGCTCTTAAAACAATCAGGCAGGCACTCGAACAAAAATTCCCCGGTTCACTAAATCTCATACTTATTATAGGGCGTTTTCAGAGTGCCAAATTCCGATTATGGATATCTGAAATTGACATATATTGCTGTAATACAATTATTTGCAATCATTTTTCTGTTTTTAGTGGATTACGCTGCCTTATTGAGTACTCTTTCGGGCAACATTTTTATAAAAATTGCCATTGTCTGATCATCTTTGATTAGTTGTTCTTGCAATTCTATAAAGTCGAATCCGACAATCGAACAAACCAC
>JANONW010000014.1:0-3142 GCA_031421065.1 Prolixibacteraceae bacterium | reverse complement strand
ATCGTGATGATGCGTAACCAAGGTGCGAGCTGCTCCATAATCATGGCCTTTTAAGCTTTGGGTTAACGGGTGATTATTGTTACGCAACGCATAATACAATCCATTATAGATGTCATTATCGTACTCCTCACCACCATGCAGTAAATTGAATGTATAAGCCTGTTGCGCGAGTAATCCTTCAAGATCTACATCATTTGCGAGGGCTAGTGATTGTAGCGCCATAGCTTTTGCCTGCGCAACGTATCGTTTATTCTTGGCATCAGCTTCGGCTTCTCGAGCCAACTTCTCATTAGCCTTTGCTAGTTTTTCGTTCGCTGTTGCTCGTAACTCATTCTTTCTGGCAATTTCACCTTGCCTAAGCGCTTCTGCTTCCTGCTCTTTAGCTCTTTTTTCGTTTTCTACCGCAAGCAATCTTTGCTTTTCAGCTTCTTTTTGTGCTTCAATTGCCCGTTTTTCTGCAGCAACGGCAGCTATTCTTTGCTTCTCAGCTTCTTTAAATAACTCTTCAGCCTTTACCCTTAATTTATCAGCTTCAATTCTAGCGTTATCGGCTTCTATCCGTTGATTGTCGGCCTCAAGTTTTTGAACGAATGCATAAATCAAAAATAAAACTGAAATAATAGTAGCTGTCGCCAGCACAAGCGCTGTTGTTCGCGCACGTTGCAGTTTACGTTTTTGCTCAAGTTCTTTTATACGCTGTTCGGTCTCGAATTCTTTCTTTGAGTATTCAAGAAATACGAGTGTGCGCTCAAACGCGGGGTGGTAGCGTTGCCCCCAAACCAATGTTGGTTTGTGTTTCGCCTGCCAGTTTAATGCCAACTGTAAATCGGGTGGCCTCCACAAGCCTGCCTTGCCTACCTGATACATCGAAGCGGCCTCGGCCAAACGAACATACATCTGTACAGCATCGGCTTCATCGTCTACCCAGTTTTTCAACCTCACCCAAATTCGCATCAAGCTTTCATGCGAAATATCAATCATGGATTTGGATAGGATTGGCGTACCAAAAGCCGGTGTTAGTAATGACCTGCCTTGTTCGCGGAATTTTTCAATCACTTCAACAATCTCGTCTTCCGAACAATCGGCAATAGCGGCAATCTCATTTAAGCGCGTGGGCCTGCGTATACCAAAATTCTCGCCACGCTTTTCTGTAATAGCTTTAAACAGTATTTCACAAATTCGCTTTTGGTCATCGTTAAGTTCATCAAAGGCTTCATTAGCGTGCATCGACAACGCTTCCGACATGGTACCAATGGCCTCGTAATGTTTAAGGTCGACCTGTTCATCTTCATAGTCGCGGTATAACGACCAGTAACTCCATGTACGCATAAGCGCGTGCTGAAGAATAGGAAGTTGATCAGGGTTATCACCCAGGTCGTTCAATAATTGCTGAACTAATCGAGGTGTAATTTTCGCACCACCTACCGCTACAGGTCCTTCAATTGCTCTGCGCTTTTGTTCGCGGGTCATTTGCGGAATAAGGTAGTGGCTATCGTTAATTTTACGTGTTAGTTCCGGGAACTGAGCACACTCACCTATAAAATCCGAGCGCATGGTAACGGCTACATAAATAGGAGAATCTGGGTAGTTGATTGCTTCGATCAATAGGTTAATGAAAGCCAGTGATTCGTTTACCGAGTTAGGATCGGTACTGTCTTTGAATCGAAATAATTCTTCAAACTGATCGACTAGTATTAAATAATTAACATCGGCCGATCTTCTGGATTGCTCCACAGCTTCCACTAAACCCAGTGAACTACTTCGAAGCAGTGTTGAAAAAATTGTACGTTTTATCTTTTGCTCTTCGGGCTCTGCATTGAGATATTCCTTGTTATTCTTCAGAAGGGATTCTGCGAGGTTATCGATTGGTCCTGCACCTGGGCGGGTAACAACTACTTCCCAGTTAGGGCTTGCATCGGTAAGGAAGCCACCATAAAGTATGGGCAATACCCCGCAATAAATAAACGAGGATTTACCACTACCACTAGGACCGATAACACCAACAAAGCGACTTTTAGAAAGTTTAAGGAGAACTTCATCGCTTTGTCCTTCACGGCCAAAGAAGAGGTGACTCTCTTCAATCTTAAAAGGCCTTAAACCGGGGAAAGGGTTTAGGGTCGTTACCTTTTCATCAATGTACTGGCTCATAGTATTAGGTATTAAATTCTTCTAAAAGTGATTTTATGGATTGTGCAGAGTCTCTTAAATCGCTCTCTACAACACGAAGGTTTTGATTTTTGAAAGCATCCAAATTAAGTTTGGAACCCGGGGTAGTAAATATGGCTTTGCCTTTTATAGGCTTCTTTCTTCCGAAGCCTGGAGCCTTTAGCAGATCCAGCACTTTCATGCGCACCCATTGTTCATTTACTTTTCCTTTATAAATAATGGCTGCGTCAAAATTTCTTAGGTTATCGATGTGCTTTTGGCGGAGATCCAAGAGTTCACCTTCAAAGTCGGGAACGAGTACTTTGTACCCAGACTTTTCGATTGCTTCAATGATTGGTTTTACATCGTTGTGATCGACCCGGTCGTGTACAAGGTATACTGATTTTCCACCGGTTTCATCCAATGCTTTCTTTTCATGTGTATCCAGTAACTCTTCGCGTACAATATTTTTAAAATCTTCGAGGGGTGTCGTTAAAATTTCTGCTCCTTCCTGGGCATCGACATCACGTTTTATATTGTCAATAAATGCTTTTTGTCGCTCGCTCGCGTTTACAAGGGTAGGAGAGATCCAAATAAGACGTGAGAATTTTTCTTTATTTACTTTTTGACTTTTCTCAGCAGCGTATTTATTTTGAAGATCTACGATTGACCGATCTGCGCCTTCGGGTATCTCGCCATAGGCGCTGCCAATTAAGTGAATAGACAGGTTTGACTCTTCAACATCTCTGCGCACCATCTTTTCAAGGTCATTGGCGTTGCCCGGTAGGGTTTGATTTGGAAGTACGATGTATCCATGTCGCAGTAATTCGCGTTTGATGATGTTACGTTGCACGGATAGATCGTGACCGGTTTCTGCCAGGAAGATAGTTTTGCGTTTGTAAATATTCTTGACATCGGTTTTAGTGGTACCGTCTTTCAACAGAACCAGTGTGTCAAATATATCGTAGGCCAAGTCAACCATTTTCATCCAGTACTG
>JANONW010000013.1:0-15646 GCA_031421065.1 Prolixibacteraceae bacterium | reverse complement strand
CATTGGCGAAACATCGACCCTGGCCATCTTAATTGGAGGGGCTATTTTAATCATAACGGGGATCGGTAGCTGGAAGATAATGTTATCAACCTTTGCAGGAGGAGCTGTAATGGGATTGATACTGAATTATTTTGCCGGAAGCAATGCATATATGGCACTTCCTTTCTGGGAACATTTCATTATCGGAGGTTTTGCTTTTGGAGCCGTGTTTATGGCAACCGATCCGGTATCGGGATCGCAAACCGAAAGAGGAAAATGGATTTATGGTTTCCTGATTGGAATTCTGGCTATTTTAATTAGGGTTGTAAACCCTGCCTATCCTGAAGGAATGATGCTAGCCATTTTGCTCATGAACACCTTTGCACCTCTTGTTGACCACTATGTTGTGGAAGGAAGCATCAAAAAGCGGTTGAAACGAGTCAAAGTAAACGCCTAAACGATAAAATTCAGAAAAATGGATACGAACGGGAATAAATATACATTCATATATGCCTCAGCGATGGTCATCCTTGTTGCGGCCATCCTTTCAATAACAGCGCTGAAACTTAAACCAGCCCAGCAAAAAAACATCGACATTGAAAAGAAGCAGAATATTCTTTCATCCGTTGGAATTGAAAGTGTCTTTACCAATGCTGAATCAATTTATGCCGAAAGAATCGTGCAATCCTACATTATAAACTTTTCGGGGGAACAAATCGAAGGCAAAGCATTTGACATTGATTTGAAGAGAGAAAGGTCAAAACCTGAAGCAGAGAGGAGGCTTCCGGTGTATGAATGTAAAACAGATGAAGGCACCAAATATATTTTGCCAGTTTACGGTGCGGGATTATGGGGCCCAATCTGGGGGTATGTTGCGGTAAATGATGATATGAACACCATCTATGGAGCTAATTTTGCCCATGTGGGAGAAACACCGGGATTAGGTGCAGAAATCAATACTAAAAAATTTCAGGATCAGTTTAAAGGGAAAACGATTTTTGATACCAATGGAAATTTGGTTTCTATTATTGTCGCAAAATCAAGTGAAACTGCTCCGGCCGAGCACAAAGTTGATGGCATTTCAGGTGGAACCATTACCAGCAAAGGCCTTCAAACGATGTTGCTCAATGATTTCACTACTTACAAAGCATTTTTCAACACGAAAAAACAATAGAAGATGAGCGAAGGATTATTCTCAAAGAAAAATATAAGCCTGCTGTCGGATCCACTTGGAACCAACAATCCAATTACCATTCAGGTACTTGGGATATGTTCGGCACTGGCCGTTACAGCGCAGCTGAAACCGGCATTTGTAATGGCACTGTCAGTTACGGTGGTGGTTGCATTTGCCAACGTGATAATTTCAGCGCTGCGCAATACCATTCCAAACCGTATCCGAATCATTGTTCAGTTGGTAGTAATTGCCGCGTTGGTAATTATTGTTGACCAATTCCTGAAAGCCTTTGTTTACGATGTGAGCAAACAACTTTCGGTATTTGTTGGATTGATTATCACCAATTGTATCCTGATGGGACGGCTTGAAGCATTTGCATTGGCAAATAAACCGTGGCCTTCCTTTCTTGATGGTATTGGCAATGGATTGGGCTACGGGGTCATACTTCTTGTGGTTGGGTTTTTCCGTGAATTATTGGGTTCCGGCTCACTCTGGGGATATCGTGTAATTCCGGATAGCTGGTACATTGCAAACGGGGGTTTCTATTCGAACAACGGGATGATGATCTTACCCCCAATGGCTTTGATAACTGTTGGTGTGATAATTTGGGTACAACGGAGCAGAAATAGTAAGCTTCAGGAAAAATAACTGAAAAAAATTTAGAGCGATATGGAAAATTTATTAAATCTGTTCGTCAAGTCAGTATTCATGGAGAACATGGTATTTGCCTATTTTCTGGGCATGTGTTCTTTTCTGGCTGTATCGAAATCTGTAAAAACGGCAACCGGCTTAGGGTTGGCAGTTATTTTTGTTCAGGTTATTACCCTGCCGGTGAATTATTTGCTGGAAAAATATTTGCTCATGGAAGGCGCATTGGCATGGATGGGTCCCGGATTTGAAACTGTTGATCTTAGCTTTTTAAGCTTTATCATGTTTATTGCAGTAATTGCTTCAATGGTTCAGTTGGTTGAGATGGTTGTTGAAAAATTTGCGCCGGTACTTTATAATCAGCTTGGTATTTTTCTTCCGTTGATTGCTGTGAACTGCGCCATTTTAGGGGGGTCTTTGTTTATGCAACAAAAAGCTTTCCACACGCTGGGAGAAGCTACCGTTTACGGATTTGGGTCTGGATTTGGATGGTTTCTTGCAATAATTAGTATTGCCGCAATTCGTGAAAAAATACAATATTCGCAGGTTCCAGCACCATTAAGAGGCCTGGGCATCACGTTTATTATTACAGGGATGATGGGCCTGGCTTTCATGGGTTTTATGGGGATTAAACTTTAATTTGAATTAAACAATCATAACGATGATATTTTTAGCTTCTCAAACGACAGTTGTCCTGGCCAGTGTAGTCATTTTCCTTTCGGCAATAATCATGATGGTCGGAATGCTATTGTACGTTAAGACAAAACTTACTCCCAAAGGACAGGTTAAAGTGAGTATCAACAACGGGTTCAGGGTTATTGAAACAAACCCTGGCGATACACTTTTAACCACTCTCGGTAACAACAAAGTGTTGCTTCCATCGGCTTGTGGTGGTGGCGGGACCTGCGGAATGTGCCGTTGCCAGATTGAATCTGGTGCCGGATCAATCCTACCAACAGAAACAGGCTTCTTTACCCGTAAAGAGCAACAAAATAATTGGAGGCTCGCCTGTCAGGTGAAAGTGAAGGAAGACATTAACCTGCACGTTCATCAGGAAATATTGGGCGTTAAAAAATGGGAATGCGAAGTTGTTTCAAATAACAATGTTGCTACCTACATCAAAGAATTTGTGGTTAGGCTTCCTGAAGGGGAAACGCTCGATTTCAAATCGGGCGGATACATTCAGATTGACGTACCAAAGATTGATGTCGAATTTAAAGACATGGTTATTGGTGACGGGTATCGTCCTGAATGGGAAAAATTTGGAATGTTTAATCTCCTGATGAAAAATCCGGAACCTACTTTCCGGGCATACTCAATGGCCAATCACCCAGCCGAAGGAAATATTGTGATGCTGAACATCCGTATTGCTACACCTCCTTTTGACCGTGTAAACAGAGGCTTCCAGAAAGTTAATCCCGGAATCTGTTCTTCTTTTATCTTCTCGTGCAAGCCAGGTGACAAAGTGATGGTTTCAGGCCCTTACGGCGAATTTTTCCTGAAAAGCAATGATAACGAAATGATGTTTATCGGTGGTGGTGCCGGTATGGCTCCAATGCGCTCACATTTATTTCACCTGTTCCACACGGTAAAAGAAACCAAAAAGAAAGTAACTTTCTGGTATGGTGCACGCTCGTGGAGAGAAGTGTTCTACTACGAGCAGTTTATGGATATTCAAAACAGGTTCCCTAATTTCTCTTTCCATCTTGCACTGTCAGATCCAATGCCTGAAGATAACTGGACAGGCTACAAAGGTTTTATCCATCAGGTAATTTACGATAATTACCTAAGTAAACATGAAGAGCCCGAAGAAATTGATTACTACCTCTGCGGTCCACCTATGATGAACAGCGCACTTAACAAGATGCTGTATGATTTGGGAGTACCTGATGAAAACGTATTGTTTGATGATTTTGGAGGCTAAAATGTTACAATGATTTACCACTGCAAATTTATACATCAGAAATCCAAAACATGGGTTGTTTTCGTGCATGGCGCTGGGGGCAGTAATGGTGTATGGTTTCGCCAACTGAAAGAATTCAAAAAGCACTTTAATGTACTTTTGGTTGATTTGCGCGGACATGGTAAATCGAAACATGAAAATCCTTCGCATGATGCTGATTATTCATTTGATGAAATAGCGCTCGATGTGATTCAGATAATGGATCACCTGCAAATCCAGAAAGCACATTTGGTTGGAATCTCGTTGGGATGCATTGTTATTCGGTCCATCGACAAACTTGCTCCCGGAAGGGCAGAGTCAATTATTCTTGGGGGGGCTATTATCCAGTTCAATAAAACGCTAAAAGTGCTGATCAGCATGGCCAAAATCCTGAATTCAGTATTGCCGTATATGTGGCTCTACAGGCTCAATGCACGCATTCTGATGCCTCTCGGGCGACATCGCGAATCAAGGAACATTTTCATCAAGGAAGCCATTAAGCTGGGCGAAAAGGAATTTGGCCGGTGGATGAAAATGTCGAGGGAAATAAAAACAAATCTTAACGAATTTATTCGCAGAGAACCTTCTGCTCCGGTTTTGTACCTTATGGGCGATGGTGATCACATGTTTTTACCGATGGTAACTGATCTGGTAAAAAGGCAGGTAAATGCAAAACTCGAAATAATTAAAAACAGCGGACATTGCTGTAATCTCGATCAGGCAAACCTTTTCAATGAAATTTCGATTCATTTTATCAAACGGATTTCAGAAAAAAAGGAAATACTTCTGCTTAAATAATTTAAACAGGAACTTCAATATAGAAGCTTAAGTCTTTTACGATTTCTGATTCGACCCCTATTTTCCCGCCAAACATTTCAACAAGAACTTGTAGTTTCAGATTCATCAATCGAAATCTTCTTAAAACGCAGTTCTTTTCTTGCTTTCGACTGTTCAATTTTATCAAAAGTTTGTGCGCAGGCAATGCCCTTGGCTTTCATGTGTTTGTTCCCTCCAATATGTGTATTTGGAAATTCGCCCCCTTTTTTAAACAATATTTGGGTTGAAAGTCCAACCATTACCAGGCTCATTAACACTACAGCCAATAAAATTACGATCAAAGTTCCCATACTATATTTTCTTTCTCTTGAGTTGGTAAAATTAACGCTAATATTCCAAAAATATACCTTTAGGGATAAATACAATTCCGGATAGAGAAAGTTTGGATCACATGACATTGTTGTGGGGAACGGTATAAAATTGGATATTTGTTCTAAACAAATAGAGATACAATGACAATGTTAAATGATCATTACCAGAGCTTAATTCAACTTCTATTACCACCGGAAATATTCGATTATTTTGAGATAACCAATTTGGTTATAGAAGATCGTTCAGTTGGTGTTTACCTTGATGAACGAGATATTAAACCAACAGGATATTCAGACAAGAAACTTACCTCAAAAGGGTTTCATTCGGAGTCTATCATTCAAGACTTTCCTATTCGGAACAAAGCCGTATTTTTGCATGTTAGGCGGCGCAGATGGCTTGTAGAACCGGGAGGAGAAGTGGTTAGCAGAGATTGGGATTCGGTTGCTGAAGGCACGCGTTACACAAAGAGTTTCGCGGATTTTTTAAAAGGTATTCTTGGACAATTACCCCATTAGCAGTAATAGCCTGGAGAAGTTTTTCTACATCGATGGCAACCAACTGGGGCAACAATACAAGGAATATTTGAGTGAATACAAAACCTGGGATCAGAAGGAACATGCCTCTGATTGGATTCTTTTCCCGGATAATATTGGTCCAAATTTGAGCCTGGATGAAACGGCTCTTTCCAACGGAGAACTGTATACGGTTTTGACCAGCAAAGACGGGAAAGGGAAGAAAAAGACCTTGATTGCCATGGTCGAAGGAACCGAAGCAGACAAGGTGATTGCTGTTATAAACCGTATTCCGGAGAAAGCCAGGGCACTTGTAAAAGAAATTACGCTGGATATGGCCGGATCAATGAATAAGATTGCAAAAAGGTGCTTCCCCTGCGCTTCAAGGGTAACAGATCGGTTTCATGTCCAAAAACTGGCTTATGAAGCACTTCAGGAAATGCGCATTGCTCACCGTTGGGATGCAATCAATGAAGAGACAAATGCGATAGAAAATGCAAAACTGGACAATAAAAAATATGTCGCGACTACATTTAGTAATGGTGACACAAAAAAACAACTGCTTGCCCGTAGCAGATATTTATTGTTCAAATCAGGCGATAAATGGACAAAAAAACAAAAGGAAAGAGCCAAGATATTATTTGACCTCTATCCCGATATAAAGAAGGCTTACTCACTGACCCATTCTTTGAGGATGATCTTTTCTCATACCGAAACAAAAGGAGTAGCTTACACTAAACTGGCCAGGTGGTTCAATGATGTCACAGATTCTGAGTTTAAGTCTTTCAATACCATATCTGCATCCGTTTATACACATTATACATCCATTCTGAACTTCTTCGATAATCGAAGTACGAATGCTTCTGCTGAATCCTTCAACGCTAAAATAAAAGCTTTCCGAGCTACTCAGAGAGGAGTCACTGACATCCCATTTTTCTTGTTCCGTCTATCTAATATTTATGCTTAACAAACATTCCCCCACAACAATATCAACTGATCCGAAAGTTTAGTCCTTTTAAAAGTTAAGCAACTGCTGGATATTATAATTTCATTGAAGAAGTGACATATTATATGTAATTTTATATCACTATCGCAAAAACAATCTTATCATGGAAAAACACATCAATGTTGTTGCAGCCCTTCAGATTGGGCTAAGCATTTTCAACTTACTAATTGCATTTTTCATTTTTACTATCCTTAAACTGGTTGGCGGGTTTGTGGATGATGCCAATGGGGCAACAATTCTTTCGCTGATCGCTGATATTTTGGCAATAGTGTTAATAATCGTTTCTATTCCCGGAATATTTGCCGGAATCGGACTTTATAAAAGGAAAGAATGGGCGCGGATTTTAACGTTGGTCCTTTCGGTTATCGAGATTTTCAGTTTCCCATTCGGAACTGCCATCGGCATTTATTCAATTTGGGCATTGATACAGCCTGAAACCATTACCGCTTTTGGAAATCCCCCAGTGATTAAAGAACAATATTAAGACATCGTAATAACTGTACCTTTAGTTTCCTAAAACGAAATATGCCAGTTAAATCGGTTTATATACTTATCTCAGGACGGGTCCATGGAGTAGGATTCCGCTATTTCGCCCTGAATAAAGCGGAAGGACTCGAAATCACCGGATGGGTAAAGAACACCCCTGATGGGAAAATTGAAATTGAAGCTTCCGGAGAGCCAAATAATCTCGGTGTTTTTATTGATTGGATGAAAAACGGACCATCCAGAGCCATCATTAAAACATTTTCGGTATCTGATATTTTGCCCGAAAGAACGTTTACACAATTTACAATTCACTAATTATCGCTGATGAGCAATACAAAAAACTACCACATGTCTCCTGAAGACTTCAGGAAATACGGAAAACAAATGATTGACTGGATTGCCGATTATTACGAAAATATTGAAACATATCCGGTTTTGTCGCAGGTAAAACCTGGTGAAATTGCCGATAAGTTGCCATTAAACGCACCCAGCGAAAGCGGGTCGATGGATCAGATCATGTCTGATGTCAATTCTATCATCATGCCCGGGATTACCCATTGGCAATCGCCCAACTTTTTTGCTTATTTCCCTTCCAATTCTTCTGGCCCTTCAGTGCTTGGCGACCTGCTTTCGTCTGGACTTGGTATTCAGGGGATGCTTTGGGCGACCAGTCCCTCCTGCACCGAACTCGAAACAAGAGTGCTTGATTGGCTGGCCGATATGCTTCAGTTACCCGAAAAGTTTAAATCAACTTCAACTGGTGGAGCAGTCATTCAGGATACAGCTTCAAGCGCTGCGTTAAGTGCGATATTGGCTGCACGCGAGAGAAAAACCAATTTCCAGACCAACGAAACCGGATGCTTTGGAAACCTGATCGCCTATGTATCGGGTCAAACACATTCATCAGTCGAAAAAGCCATAAAAATTGCCGGGATCGGTAAAAGCAACCTTCGGGTAATTGGGGTAGATGAAAATCTTGCAATGCGCACCGACCTGCTCGAAACAGCTATCGAAAATGACCTTGCCAACGGACAAATTCCGTTTTTTGTATGCGCTACTGTTGGCACAACTTCTACAAATGCCATGGATCCGCTGACTGAAATCGGACAGGTTTGCCGGAAGTACGAGCTTTGGATGCACATTGACGCGGCCATGTCGGGAACTGCAGCCATCTGCCCCGAATACCGACATTTTTTAAACGGAATTGAGTTCGCAGACAGCTTCTCGTTTAACCCACACAAATGGATGTTTACCAATTTCGACTGCAATTGCTTCTATGTGGCCGATCGTTCGTTACTGATCAAAACCCTGAGTATCCTGCCTGAATACTTAAAAAATCAGGCTACTGAAAGTGGGGCAGTGATTGATTACCGCGACTGGCATATTCAGCTCGGACGCCGGTTCCGTTCGCTGAAACTTTGGTTTGTAATCAGGCATTATGGGGTAAGCGGATTGCGCTATCATATCAGTGAACATGTTCGGCTTTCGCAGGAATTTGCAGAATGGGCCAGCTCTTCTGACGATTTCGATTTGGTGGCTCCTGCACCTCTGAACCTGGTTTGTTTTGCCCACAAAAAAGGGGATGATTTTAACCGGAAACTGCTTGAAACGATCAACACACGTGGATCAATGTATTTTACCCATACTGTTGTGAATGGCCAGTATGCACTTCGGATGTGTATCGGCCAGACAAATACCAAAGAAGAACATGTCCGGCAGGCATGGAATATAATTCAGGAAACAGCAAAAGAATTAATTTCAGTATAAAACATGTTCAATAACAAGCTGAAAGTTGAATAATTTCATAAGTGTTATAATTACATTTATTATTTATTCCCTATTTTTACCCCATAAAAATAGAAACATCTTAATAATAGAATCATGATAAACTTAAAAGAATTAGAAGTTTGGTTTATAACAGGTAGCCAGAATTTATATGGACCGGAAGTCCTGAAACAGGTGGCGGCCAATTCAAAGGAGATTGGGGCATTTTTTAATAGTTCTGCCCAGATACCGATAAGTATTGTATTTAAATCGGTCATGAAAAGTCCTGATGAAATAACCAATATTTGCATTGAGGCGAATTCAGCCAGGCAGTGTATCGGTGTAATTACCTGGTGCCATACCTTTTCTCCATCAAAAATGTGGATTAACGGGCTGAAATTATTGAATAAACCCATGCTTCAACTGCATACCCAGTATAACCGCGACCTTCCATGGGCCGAAATCGACATGGATTTCATGAACCTTAACCAGTCAGCGCATGGCGACCGCGAACATGGTTTTATTTTAACCCGTCTCCGCAAAAGCCGCAAAGTTGTGGTTGGATATTGGAAAGAAGACGATGTTCAGGAACGCATTGGCGTATGGAGTCGTGCTGCTGCTGCATGGTACGATATGCAGGGAGCAAAGCTTGCACGTTTTGGAGACAACATGCGCGAAGTTGCCGTTACAGAAGGCGACAAGGTAGAAGCCCAGATAAAACTTGGACTTTCGGTTAACACCTGGCCTGTTGGCGACATTGTGAAAATTGTTAATGGCGTAAGCGAAACTGAAATCGATAAACTGATTCAGGAATACAACGACACCTACGAATTTGACAAGGAAGCTATGGTGGGTGGCAAATATCACGAAAGTGTCCGCTATCAGGCGCGCATTGAAGCTGGGATCAAATCATTTCTGGAAGCTGGCGGTTTTAAAGCTTTCACCACTACATTCGAAGACCTGCATGGATTAAAACAACTTCCGGGACTCGCTTCGCAGCGGTTGATGGCTGCCGGTTACGGTTTTGGAGCGGAAGGCGACTGGAAACATGCAGCATTGGTACGCGCAGTAAAAGTAATGGGAACAGGCCTGAAAGGTGGCTGCTCATTCATGGAGGATTATACCTATCATCTAAATCCAACAACCGGCTATAAAGCTTTAGGCTCGCACATGCTCGAAATTTGCCCAAGTATTGCCGATGGCAAAGCTAAAATTGAAGTACATCCATTGGGAATTGGAGGAAAAGGAGCACCAGCCCGTTTGGTATTTAATACCATGACCGGCCCTGCAACCTGTACAAGCCTTATTGATATGGGAACCCGTTTCCGAATGGTCGTGCACGATGTTGAATGTGTTGCACCGGAAGCCAAACTCGAAAAATTACCGGTTGCCAGCGCATTGTGGACTCCGATGCCAAACCTTAAAGTTGGCGCTGCCGCCTGGATTTATGCCGGAGGTGCTCATCACAACGCATTTAGTCAGGCAGTTACTGCTGAATATATTGAAGACTTCTGCGACATGGCAGGTATCGAACTTGTTCAGATCAACAAAGACACATGTATTACCGATTTCAAAAAAGAATTGAAGTGGAATGAATTGTATTATCTGTTGTCAAATGGGTTGAAATAGTCGAAATAAAAATATCAAAAGCCAAAACAACGAATAGGGAACAAGAAATAAGAAATGAGGAACCAGTACTTTGCTGTTCCTTATTCTTTATTCGATGTCCCTTATTTTTTTATCCTGAAGTTGATTGATCGCTTCCGGTAAACTTTGCCGTTGATAGTGGCCTTCATGAGCCATGTTCAAAAATTTCAGGACTTGAAAAGCATCAAAAACCTGAAAAAAACGTTTCCTGAAAGATTCAGGAGTAGCACTGTTCCTGTTAATTTCTGCAAGTTTCCCTTCAATTGAAATGGCATTTAAATATTCCTGAATGCTTTGTGGCAAAGAAGTCAGAATTTCAGTGTAACGATTTGAAATGACATTATAAAAGCCATCCACCCGGTCAAACAATTGCTTTAGGTCCAGGAAAGCATCAAAACGATAAGACAGCGCCAAATCCTCGGTAAAGTTCATCCATTTGGTCATGGCCGCTCCGGTTCCGAATGGAACCCTGTCGGAAACACGTCCGGAGGGATAAACAAATGCATCTGTAATTTCAGCCAACTGACCCAATTTGGTGAGTTTGTGCAAGAAGTAAAAGTCTTCGCCAGCCTGCCGACGGTTCATGCCGCCTTGTTTTACGTAAGCGCTTGCCCTGACCGCAAAAGCCGATCCGATGGTGTAAATTGAATTTGGAAATCCGGCAAAATACAAAGCTTGTTTGTAATAATGGAGATAGTCTTCATATAATCGGATTCCCGCTTCCTGTCTTGGATCCTCCATCTCTTCAAAACGATGCCTGAAGTTTATTGTAGCTGCGAAACACGATTTGCGCTCAAAAAAAACCTGCTCGATCCGTTTCAGGTAATTGGGCGAAACCAGGCAATCGGAATCAAGAGAGACAATGACTCCTTCAGGCCGGTTAACTGCATTAAAACGGCGGATTGCCTCGTCCATGCCAATTTTGCGGGCCATCCCGGCACCTGCAAACTTTGCCTGTACAGAAGGAACATAAAACGGATGTAAAACCAATTTGGCGCGGTCGTTTGCTTGCTTCCAGAGCAGCAATTCGTTGTATGTTTCACGGTTAATAGCTTTTACCGATTCATGGCTGCTTTCCGAATCATTGACTACGATCAGCACTTCACAAAACGAACCAACCGGCCCGCAAGCCCACACCGATTCAAGCGTTTTGATTATTTCAGGTTCGTTCAGGCATGGAATCATTACAATCATCGAAAGGGAAGGAGAGACTTCTTCTTTGATGAATGGCGGATAAACAATGTTATTTTGGATGTACCGGTCAGCAAACATGGGTGAAATTTTCAGTATTTTGTTCTTCCCAAAAACAAAAAAATCCGAAGGCCATTCGGATTTTTTTAATTTTTTGCAATCAATTATTTTGCTTTTGTTTTTGAATACCGGACATTCATATTTACCAAAATTTCTTTGGTGATATTGTGCGATTCGTCGCCAATCAGCACTTCGCCTGCATTCAATATATAACTGTATTTTTTGTCTTTGTTATATATCTTCAAATAGTTCATGAGGCTATCCAACAATTGTTTATTGTTTTCAGCTTGTATTTGAGAAAGTTTGGTTGACAATTCCTGATCGAGTTTGGTTATTTGCTGTTCTTCGCCCATCAAACGGTCACGTTCCTGCATTGCCCTTTCCTGGGTAAGGAAACCACCGCGCTGAACTTTTTCCTGAAAAGAGGCAGCCTGAGACTCGAAGCGACTGCGTTTGTCGCTGTATTCTTTTGAAAAAGCTTCCTGTTGTTTGGTAAAGCCATCATTCATTTCCTGGGCAAAGTCGTAATTAACAACCAGCGAGTCGATTTTAATGTATGCAATCTTTAATTCGGAAGAAGTATTGCCATCATCAGCCCCATCTTTTCCAGAACCATTCAATCTATTTACACTAAAATGCAGGATGTAGATGCCTGCAACTGCAATAAACAAAATAACAATAAGTACCAATGATGTATTTTTCATATACGTCGAATCAATAAATTTTGCCCAAAAATAAAAATTAATTACCAGTAAACACTAATTAGACGGATTATTTTTCCCTTCCACGCCCGAAACCTTTTTCAGGAGGAATAACAAAAAAAAGCTGTGCAAAATCATAGGTTTACCTTGATAAACGTCATTGAATTCAAGGGTTAATGTAAAGTATTTTTGCTTTATAAAATTCGAATTGAAATCAACATAACATGTTTCATCAACTTCTTGCAAACATATTGCCTTATATGCCCCAAAAGCTGATCTGGATTTTTTCCAAACGCTACATTGCTGGGGAAACAATTGAAGACGGGCTAAAGGCTTGCCGCCAGTTGAACCAACAGGGAATTGAAGTTACCGTTGATTTGCTTGGCGAATTCATCAAAACCATCGAACAGGCTGATGAAAACAAAAAGAGATACGTCGAAATTATCGAAAGGTTTACCTCAGAAGGAATTGTTGGGAATTTCTCGCTGAAACCTACCATGTTTGGTTTGCTGATAGACAAAGAAGTTTGCCTGGCCAACATTGAAGAGTTGGTTAAAATGGCAGCCGAAAAGAAAAGCTTTATTCACATCGACATGGAAGACTCGCAATGCGTGGATATTGAACTTGAGCTTTACCGCAATCTTCAGCAAAAATATCCGGCCAATGTTGGCTTGGTTTTACAAGCATACCTGCGACGGACTAAAAATGATTTACTGAATATGAGCAATATCCATGTAAACGGAGGCCAACTCAATTTCAGGCTTTGCAAAGGAATTTATGTGGAACCCAAACAAATTGCATTCAAGTCGTTTGAAAAAATACAGGAACACTATATTGACGACTTGAATTTTATGTTTGACCAAAATATGTATGTTGGAATTGCTACCCACGACAAACAACTGGTTGAAAAAGCGCTTGATATTATCAAAGAGAGGAAAATTGACAAAACGAAATATGAGTTCCAGATGCTGTACGGCGTAACACCTGAACTCAGGAGTAATATAGTAAAGCAAGGACACAAAATGCGGGTTTACGTTCCCTTTGGAAAAGACTGGTTCGGTTATTCGACCCGTCGTTTGAAGGAAAATCCGAAGATTGCTTCGCTAATTGTAAAAGCACTTTTTTTTAGGGGTTAATTTAAGGGTTATTGCAATGTTAGAACAAACAAAAAAAGCCCCCTTTTCGGAAGCTTTTTTTGTTTAGATAATTGTATTATTCCATTTCTTTGATTTTTATGTTCCGGTACCATACGTTGTCGCCATGATCCTGAAGGGCAATGTATCCTTCTTTGGCAACATCAGCCCAATTTGGATTTAGTTCAGGGAATTTGCTGTCTTTAACCAGTTTTTTCCAGTCGTCAGTCCACAAATGATATTCGAGAACAGTTTCACCATTTTGTTTGTGTACAACGGTGCCTTTGTAGCATATAATTTCAACGGTGTTCCATTCGCCGACAGGTTTTGCGTTTTGTGGTTTGGCCGGAATCAGGTCATACAATGATCCTGCCTGACGGTTTCCGTCTTTTCCCAGCATGGCATCCGGATGACGCTCATTGTCGAGAACCTGCATTTCAGGAGCCGTTTTGTAAATTGGCCATTCGGGAACTTCCTGACCTAAATAGAAAATACCTGAGTTTCCACCTTCCTGAATTTTCCATTCCAGTTTAAGTTGAAAATTCTTGAATTTTTTGTCGTAAAGAATATCGCCACCGTTTTCAGCGCCAGCTTCGCCGGTTCCTGTACCGATGCAATGCAAAGTTCCGTCAACAACTTCCCATCCTTTGGGGAATTCAGTCTTGTTGTATCCTCTCCAGCCATTTGAAGTTGTTCCGTCGAACAGAAGTGCCCATCCTGCATTGGCTTCTTCGGCACTTAGCTGGTTTATTGCAGGAACAGCTGCTACTGTTGCTGATTTTTCTCCAGCTTTTTTCTGACCGCCCTGACAAGATGCCAAAGTGAAAACGATGGTGCCAGCAAGTAAAAATGAATAGATCTTTTTCATTTTAAATTAATTTTAGTTTATTGAAAATTTATTTTTGGTTTACAGTTGACAACCACAAAGTTAATAAAATTTCTGCAAAAAATAGCCTGCCTGATGGATTGTACTGAAAAAATAGCATGTATCGGAAGGATGAAACCAGGATCGTTTTTGTAGCTTTGACGATGATTAAGCAACTAATATTTAATCAATTATAAACAAAATTTTATGGTTCATAAAAAAGTAAAAAGGATAGGCATTTTGACTGCCGGTGGTGATTGTCCCGGGTTGAATGCTGCAATCAGGGGAATTGGAAAAACGGCCATTGTTGAATATGGGATGGAGGTGATAGGATTTTCGTCTGGTTTTACAGGCCTGATTTATAAGCAATATGTGGAATTGAAAGAAAAAGATTTATCGGGGATATTGACATTGGGAGGCACTATTATTGGGACTTCGCGCGAAAAACCGTTTAAAATTGTTACCGACGAAGACAATGATAAACCTGAATTGATCAAAAATAACTATCATGACCTGGGTTTGGACGCTTTGGTTTGCATCGGTGGAAACGGAACCATGAAAACTGCCCATTTATTGTCTAAAATTGGTTTAAATGTAATCGGGATCCCCAAAACCATTGATAATGACGTGTATGGAACTGACCTGACATTCGGTTTTGATTCGGCCGTACATATTGCCACTGAAGCTGTTGACCGCTTGCACAGTACCGCCAACTCTCACGGGCGGGTGATGATTGTTGAGGTTATGGGGCACACTGCCGGATGGATCGCACTTTATGCAGGAATGGCCGGTGGCGGCGATATTATCCTGATTCCTGAAATTGAATATTCTATGGAATCGGTTATCTCGAAAATAAAGTATCGGTACAAACACAATAAACCATATACAATTGTTGTGGTTGCTGAAGGAATAGAACATCCGAAAAACATGTCTGCAGCCAGGTATTTATCCGAATCAATACAATCAAAGCTTGACGTGGAAGCACGCGAAACAGTTTTGGGTTACACTCAGCGGGGCGGAACACCTTCGCCAATGGACCGTATTTTGGCTACACGTTACGGAGCTTATGCTGCGAAGAGTATTGCCGAAGGAAATTTTGGAACCATGGTAGCCTTGATAAAAAATGAGTTAACTACTGTTCGGCTTGAAGACGTTGGCGGTAAATTAAGGTTGGTGGCTACTGATAATGATTTAGTTATGAAATGCCGTAAAATGGGCGTTTCGTTTGGCGACGATTAGGAGAGTTAAGGTGGGGTGAATTAAAACAAACCAATTTCAATTTTTAATTCCCCCCATTTAATTTTGAAACACCATGTTTCTCTTTGCTAACAGTGAGTTGCACAGGTTATTTTTTCCCCACACTTCGATATCTTTTACTTTACAATTAGA
>JANONW010000012.1:0-2477 GCA_031421065.1 Prolixibacteraceae bacterium | reverse complement strand
ATAGGTACAGATTTGGTCGGGATATTTTTTGTCCTGGCTGGTATTCGGATTTTTAAACAGGGATTGAAAATGCTTGTGTGAATGGGCATTTTGGGTAAAGTTTACGGGAAGTCCGAAATTGATGTCGAGAAACCTTTTAACGTAAGGTTTTACAGGAATGGAAACAGAAAATCTTGAAGGCAGTGATTTATTCATTGGTACAAAGGTGTTTTGTTAACCAATGCAGGATGAAGCGTTACAAAAATAGAAAATAAACCGGTAAAAGGAATATATTATGATTCGATTTATTGGTTTTATTTGGATTCCGACTAACGTCAAATTTATATTTCACATTATCAGTGTGTTGTAAATCCGAGTTGTTCGGGTTGAATATCAAATTTAGTTATTTGTTTTTGTAATCTCTTCACAAGTCCCAGTCTTCTTTTTTCATCTAAAAACATATATTGAGTTGGGGGACTATAGTTTTGTCCCTTTACCAGCATATTCCAAATGATAACAGCCAATTTTCGGGCTGTGGCATTAATTGCAGTTGACCTTCCTTTCTTATAATTGATCCTTCTGAAGAAATCAGCAAGGTGTCCTTCTTTCAGATTTCCAATTGCATTTGCTGCATTTCGAAAGGCTATTTTCAATCTGCTGCTCCCTTTGGGTATGTGGTGACTCAATACCTTACCACCACTAATTTTGTTATTAGGAGCCAACCTGAGCCATGCTGTAAATTGTTTTGCCGAACTGAACTTTTTAATCCCTATTAAGCCTATTTCGCTGATTATTGCCATTATTGTTGCATCATTTACCCCTTCAATCTCCATAAGATCGATTCCTTCGAAATATTTATAAGAGATCTGGTTCATATTAGTCCCCCTGATTGTATTCTTGTTTTTTCGCTTGTATGATTTTTTATTTGCAACGTGCTGTTTCTTGTTATCGTCCTGGTCGATAATATCTTCGAGCAGTTTTTTTATCTGGGCATCTACTTCGCTAATTTGCTTTTGGATATGCAAATAAGTTTCCCATTCTTGTTTGAGGGCAAACAGATAGTCTTTTCGCCCATTGTATTGTAATGCCTTTGCTATTTCTTCTTCTGGCTTTCGGCAATTGTAATGTCGGTATTTGGCCAGGTCTTTCCCTTTTGTTTCACCTGCAATAAACGCAGTTATGATTTTGGTCCCTGTCAGGCCAACAACATCGTTGACAACCACGTCCAGTCTCATGTTCATCAATCGGAGGTATTTCTGAACTTTCAAAACTGTCTGTCCTGTTTGTCTTATTAGATTTTGCCTGTGCCTTGAATAAGTTCTTATTATTTCTGTGGTACTATCAGGGAGGAAGCTATGACTCAATAAACCTAAACAATGGAGTTTTTGAATCCATTGGCAATCTTTAATATCGGTCTTTTTCCCTTTCACGTTTTTGGTTTGTCTGCCATTAACCAGTATCACTTCAAAACCTTCGGTAGTTAAAGCACTAAACAAAGTTTGCCAATAAGTACCAGTACTTTCCATGGCAATTGAGGTGATTTCATTCTCAGAGAACCACCGACAGAGTTCCCGATGGTCTTCACTATAAACGCCAAATTCTCTGATGTCTTCTGCATCCTGACCAATGGCAACCCAATGGCTTTTGCTTCCTACGTCAATTCCCCCAGCATTGGGATTGACAACTTCTAAACTCATTTTCTTTTTTCCCATATCTAAAATGTTTAAAATGTAAAAAAGCTCCATGGAATGTAACTCTTAAACTTTGAAAATATTCCGATCGGGATCCCCGATTAATCGGGGTCGCCATTAAACTCTAACCCAAGTCAGTAAAAAACATCACTGACTTTTTACATTCTAACCTTGATTGCACTCGGGTTTATTAAACACCATTGCTAAAACCGGCCTTGACTCGGAGCTCAACACAAAGATAGTTCGTTAGCAGAAAAACTCAACTGTTTTACAACAGTAGGAGGATTGCTGGTAACGTTTTGGCGGCTATCCGAAGGTGGCGATTTGGAATACTAAACTGTCTATACGCACCAAGCTTTATTAGATGCACAAATCTTCGTATTCGCACTTCACCGCCACTTTTGGGTAGCTGCTGTTATGGGCTGGCTTGGGTCATCTGTTACTGTTGCCGGGTGTCTTACGAAACCAAAGTAAAATAAGCAGACGAACTGTTAAATTTCACAGTCCGTCTGCTTGAAATAGCCCTTATTAAGATCAGATTAATTTTATTTATTGAAAAGAATAGTCGCCAGAACCATTAAGTTTAGTAAGCGTAATAGTAGCAGTCCAAGTGCCTGCTGCTCCAGAAGAGCTTGTACCACTTGCATCCTGAGCTCCCGAGCCTGCTGTTAAAGTTTTGTCCAAAACAGTTACACCAGAAGCGTCTTTTAGAACTAATTGAAAACTTCCGGCTGAAGCATTTATAGACATATCCCAACCAACCGTGGCGTTAGGATTTGTAAAAGTGAAAGTTTTATATGCCGTTCC
>JANONW010000011.1:0-5992 GCA_031421065.1 Prolixibacteraceae bacterium | reverse complement strand
ACTTCAGGTTTTTTAGGGCCTGAACATGAACTCAACGCGTTAACACCAATGACACCCACTGCGCTTATAGCTGCAGCATTGGCCAGGAATTTTCTCCTTGAAAAATTTGATTCACTCATGGTTTCTTTTAGATTTATGATACTTACTTTGGTTTATAATTACAAATATTTATTTGCCGGTAGTTTCATCCAGTTCACAAACAACCCGGAACCCTACCATGTTACAATCAGAATACCACCAGATACTTTTTGGTATCTGCGGATCTGATTTCATCCACGAATCGTCTTGTGTAAAATCCCGGGCGGCACTTCTTACATCGGTCGGTTCACTTTTGAACGAACCTCCGCGGATCACACGTTCAGTTCCTGACACAGGACCTTTTGGATCTTTAACTCCATCATTCAATGCTGAATAGGCATCAGGAGCATACCAGTCGGCACAAAATTCAGCAATGTTGCCAAGCATATTTTTCAGGCCAAACGGATTTGGCTTTACCGCATCCGGCTTTTGCGTTTTCGACATGCTGTTTCCGGAGTAAATAACGTAACGGTCGATGTTGGTGGTATCGGCACCAAATATTTTATTCACCAAACGGTTTTTCGAATATTTTTTTGGATCGCCATCGAAGAAATATGGAGTTTGAGATCCGGCACGGCAGGCATATTCCCATTCTGCTTCGGTTGGGAGCCTGTATTTTTTACCTGTTTTAAGCGACATCCATTTGCAGTAAGTTTCGGCTGTTGCATAACGCATTGTTATTGCCGGACGACTTCCCAAGCCCCAGTTCTGATCGGGTTGACCATAAGGCGGAGTTGGCCTGCTGATGGCATCAACAGCTCCGACAGCCGTAGCAGCTTTTATATCGGTAGTGCGGCCTTCGCCTCCGGTTTGGCTATAAAAAACCAAGAATTCGTCCCAGCTAACTTCCACCTCGGCCATGTAGAACGGACTGATTTCAACCTCTTTTACCGGACCTTCATCTGGTCGGCGATACGGCTCATTTTCGGGGCTTCCCATGTTGAACTTTCCGCCCGGAATGGCAATCATGCTGAAAGAAATTGTGGATCCGGGAATCATTTCAGTAAAACTGGCGAATTTTTCCACTTTGGTTGCTTCGGTATAAACACTTTGGTTAACACCTGAGCCTTTTCCAAAGTTGGAGTTGCTGGCATGTATGGCATTCGGATCGTAGTGCCCCACATTCAGGTGACAATTTATACATTCAAGCTTAGCTTCGTTTTGGATATAATAAAGGTGCGCGTCTTGTCCTTCCTTGTTAAGTTTAAGCGGAAACAGGTTGGCATGGCATTTTATGCACGAAGCTTTGAAGGTAAAATGCTGGGCCTTTTCAACAGTTCGTTTGGCTTCCCAGTTGAATTCTGCCGAATCTTTCATCAACACACCATAAATGTCCTTGATTCCAAGCCGGGCTTTCTGATAAAGATAACCTTCGCCTTTGGGTGGAAGATGGCAATCGACACATTGAACTTGAATACCACCTTTGTTATCGTAATGGGTAGAAAGTTTCCATGATTCAAATACATGCGGATGGACGTGGCATGAAGCACAAAATTCGTTGGTTGAAGTATATTCTACAGCTTTATTGCCCGTAACGGCAGCTAAAATTCCGATGGCGAACGAAATAAATAAGAGGAAAAATATTCGTTTGCGGAGGAATTCTCGTGTCTTTTTCAGCATACAAATTTGGTTTGTTGGTTATAAATTGATTTAGTTGGTTCAAAATTAATAAAAATACAAGACCGCAATGCCCGCAGGAGAAAAAGAAAAGCATTACAGACGGTTGAATTCGTAATTTATCACAATTCAACTAAAAGATGAACAATTTATTTGTTTTAACATTTAAATGAAATATACCTTTGGAACTTCTAAAGCTAATACTACAATTTATGAACCTTGACCAAATAGCGGCCAATTTTCAACTGGAAGGGAAAGTTGAAAAAGTAGAACAACTGGGCGAAGGATTTATCAATGATACTTTTATCATCCATACCATTGGGGAAAGTACTCCTGATTATTTATTGCAGCGGAAAAACAAGCGTATTTTCACCAATGTGCCGGCAATGATGGAAAATATCCAGAAAGTTACCGCTCACATCAAAGAAAAAGTAATTGCCCGGAACGGTGATCCATTTCGCGAAGCGATGACCGTGGTTCCTGCCACAGACGGACAACTTTATTTTAAAGATGAAGAAGACGAATTTTGGGCGGTTTGCATTTTTATTGCCGACACCATTACCTATCAGGCAGCTAAAACTCCTGAACTGGCTTTTCAGGGTGGAAAAGGAATCGGAAAATTTCAGTCGATGGTGGCTGATTTGAACGAACCATTGACCGATATTTTACCCGGGTTCCACAACATTCGCTACCGTTTTGGGCAGTGGGACAAAGTTCTGGCCAACGATCCGGTTGGCCGAAAAGCAAAACTTGGCAAAGAAATCGGCTGGATTGAAAGCCGTCGCGAGGAGATGCTCAACTTCTGGGAACTGGTTGAAAACGGCGAAATTCCCACACGTGTTACCCATAACGACACCAAAATAAACAACATTTTATTCGATCAGAGCGGAGAAGTACTTTGTGTGATCGACCTCGATACGGTTCTTAACAGCACCTGTCTGAACGATTTTGGCGATGCCATGCGTTCCTATACAAATACAGGCGAAGAGGATGATTCAGACCTTAACAATGTATCGTCCGACATCCGTATTTTCGAAGGTTTTACCCGTGGTTACCTTTCTGAAACGATTTGCTTCCTGAATGAAAAGGAACTTGGACACCTCGCATTTTCGGCCAAATATATTACTTACGAACAGGTACTTCGTTTCCTGATGGATTACATCGATGGCGACAACTATTACAAGATCAAACATCCGGAGCACAACTATCAGCGCACCCTGGCCCAGTATAAATTATTGACAAGTATGGAGGGACAATATGATGAAATGTGCCGGATTGTTCGCGCTGTTGCTGCTAAGCTGGACTGATTCAAGTCCTTTTTCAGACAACAACCAAAAGACTACTCAAAACATAAATATTGAGGATACTGACAATAAATATAAAACAATGAAAGTACTTGAAATATTGCCCGGTTTTTCCAATCCACCTTTAGAATTGGTAACCGAAACGCTCGATCTTGAAATTGGACCGCTTCAGCTCGAAATGGTGAACTGGAAAGAATTCCCTTACAAACCGGATGTTTCGGTTCAGATTGCTTACAACGAAAATGAACTTTTTCTAAGGTATCAGGTGACTGAAAACTCGGTAAAAGCTGAAATCGCCAAAAGTAACGGGCGGGTCTGGACCGACAGTTGTGTTGAGTTATTTCTTTCACCTGAAGGAAATGATGAATATTACAATCTGGAAATTAACTGTATCGGAACTGTACTACTCGGATTCAGGAAAAAAGGAGAACCAGCCATTCATGCAACAGTCGGTCAAATCGGTGCTATCCGCAGAATTTCAACACTGGGAGATTCAACTTTTCCGGAACGAAAAGCTCAGACGGATTGGCAAATTACGATTGCTGTTCCATGGAAAGTATTTTTTAAACATACTCCCGAACAGTTACAGGGAAAGAAAATGCGCGGAAACTTTTACAAATGCGGCGACGAACTGAGCGTTCCACATTTTGTTTCGTGGACTAAGATTAAAACAGAAAAGCCCAACTTCCATTCTCCTGAATTCTTTGGAGCGCTTGAGTTTGAATAATGGTCGGTAAACAATAGTGCCTAAATTCGGATTCCTCAACAAAAAAAACAATTCTGAAAAAATATACACGATGACAACAGTAAAAACCACTTATTTGGGCGATTTGCGCACCGAAAACATTCATCTTCAGTCGGGCACCAAAATCATTACCGACGCGCCCTGCGACAATCGGGGCAAAGGCGAAGCCTTCTCTCCCACCGATATGCTGGCTACCGCACTGGCCAACTGCATCATGACAATTATGGGAATCAGGGCGATGGACAACGGTATTGACATTGCTGGAACCGAAATTGAGATTACTAAAATCATGGCCAACGATCCGCGCCGAGTGGCCGAAGTGGTGATGGAATTCAACTTCCCGAAGAAAGGATACACGGAAGATGAAAAACGGTTGATCGAAAGTGTGGCAGGTATCAGTCCAGTTCCGTTAAGCGTGCATCCTGATTTGAAACAGACGATTGTATTTAATTGGTAATTGCAATTTAATTTTGTCTTCAATCTCTTTTTCAACGATACCAGTTAAAATCTAAAGTTGAATCTTGCTGAATATCTCAACCATCGCTCTCCTGTTTTTATACAGAATTCTAAATTGGGCTATCATTGTTTTTGCCATTTCCTTTCCACCTTCAATGCTGACCATTTTTTCAAATAATCGGGCAAGGTATTCGTAATGGTTCCGCCCAATATTTCTTTCTGCATATTGATCGATTACCTTCCGAAATAAATCAAGGGTTTCTTTGGGATAATCTGAAGCAAAGTGGGTATGGTATTGGCCCATCCTTTCGATCGTAAGGTGCTTCTCAATATAATTTATCAATCTGGGCGCATCATGCTCTTCGGCTAAAACATCAGCTACGGAATTGCTGAAGTTTTTTCCTTTCTTTTCATAATGGGCAATAATTTTATGCACCTCACTTTCCCATTCGTTTGATTTGAACGAAGATTTGTATATGCGGTAATGCTTCGTTTCAAAATAATTTTCAATAAATGCGAAAGCTATTTTTCTTATCACAGGGATATCATTTTCTTTTTGAGCAATGGACAATGCCAGCTCGTTCCATTCACTATGGTAATAAATATTGTCGTTTTGACTGGTGCCCAGAAAATCAGCTATCAGCTTTTTCGCTTCTACAAATTTCCCATCTGCTATTTTTTGTTGAACAACTTGCTTGCGGAAACTTTTTATTTGTATATTTTCTGAAACAAGCTGCCAGGCAATTTCAGGTTGTTTGTTCTTCCTGTAAAAAGCAATTTTTCGTTCAATTATTTTTTGCGCTTCATTTGAACTTTTGTCCTTGACATCCCGCAATAGTCTGTCCTGCAATTCAATAAATTCGGTGAATTCATTTTTTGTCCGTGCAAGCTCCACTAAAAGATCGTTGAAGCTATCAACCATATCCGGACTTTCATATTTTGGCTGGCCCATTTCGGCCATACAATATTGAAACAGTTTATTTGAATTTATTGCAGGGTTTGATGCTATTCCTGTCAAAAGCTCAAAAGGTTTTTCCTTATAAACAGGATCGATGTACTCGATAATCTCGTCATCAATTCCCTCCAACCATCCGGCATATTCTTCAATGCAGGCTTTGCAAATGGCAATTGCTTCGTCAAAACGTTTTTGGAAAATATAATCCCTGGCTTTTGTAAACCATTCGTCCAAAACATCTATCTCGATGGAATCCTCGTGGTACTCATATATATCATCATAGTCAAGATCAATATTTTTTAATGAGTTGCGCAAAGCCTGGGTATAATTGTTTTCCTGCTTACCGGTTGCCTCGTGCAGAAATTCCAAAAGAAGTTTATTGGTGAATTCTGGATTGTATTTAGCGTGACTGACAATAAAATTAACCAACTCTTTATGAGGGGCATTGTGCAATAATCCTTCAACTGAAATCGCACTCTCTTTGGGATTTTCCTTGTCTTTTGCCATACGGCTGTCGATCGCGCTCTTGATCATACCAATATGCTTACAGGGAGAATAATCACTTGGACAAGAACAGGAGAAAGTATCTATTTTGCCCTTGCCAATCTTTATTTTGATGTTATATGTTCCATAATTGCCGCAGTACTTTGCCTGCCAAATATTTTCAGCTGTTTCTTGCAGGCTAATAATATCGTTTTGCATATTTTCAACTATTTTTATTCTTCTTATTCTTAGGGAGTAATTATCTCAAATTTTTAAAGCCTTTTTCGATTTCTGATGCAATTCTTTCAAAAACTACTTCAAATGACGCTTCACCGTTTACATTGGCCACATCGT
>JANONW010000010.1:0-2583 GCA_031421065.1 Prolixibacteraceae bacterium | reverse complement strand
AACGTCAGGGTGTGCCTCGAAATGCCGCACCGGCAAGGTGATCGAGTAGCCGTAGACCGGCTGCAGCGGCAGGTGCAGCCCGAGCGGGCGCAGCAGCGCCTGGCTGTGCAGCGCAGCGCACAGTACGACGGCATCGAAATGGTCGCGCTCGGGGGCCCCGCTGGACGCCACTGCTGCAGGCCCGGCGAAGGTCGATTCCGCATCGGTCGGCAGCGCGACGCTGTGCACCTCGACGCCGCGCCCGGTGGTCAGGCGCTCGACCGGTTGACTGAATTTCAGCGTGACGCCGCGGCGCTGCAGTTCGGCCTTCAGGGCCAGTGCAAATTGGCGGCAATTGCCCACCTCGGCCCCCGGCAAGTGGATGCCGGCGCGCAGTGTCGTCGATGCGTCGAGCGCCGGCTCGATGCGGCGGCAGACGTCGGCGTCGACCACATGGAAGCCCACCTCGAGCTCGGCGAGCAAGCGCAGTCCGGCCCGGCTCGCGGCAAGTTCACGTTCGCTGCGCAGCAGCACCAGCAAGCCGCGGGCGCGTTCGTAGTCGATGCCGAGCGCTTCGCTCAAGGCCCGCGTGCGCGCCAGGCTCTGCGTCGCCAGCGTCAGCATGGCGGCGCGGTTGGCTGCGTGCTGGCTGGGCTCGCAGGCACGCCACCAACGCCACAGCCAGGCCGCCAGTGCGGGGCTCGGCAGGCCTGCCAGGCGCACCGCGGCGTCGCGTCGACCCGCCTGAGCGAGCACCTTGCGCAGCATGCCGGGGGCGGCCCAGGGGGTGACGTAACCGGGTGCGAGCACACCGGCATTGGCGAAGCTGGATTCGACGGCCACGCTGCTGCGTCGTTCGTACAGCGTGACCTCGTGCCCGTCGGAGAGCAGCTCGTAAGCCGTGGTGACGCCGACGATGCCGGCACCGACAACTGCAACGCGCACTAGCGGGCGCCCCGCGACGCGCGCAACGCGGCTTCGATGGCCGATGCCACGGCCAGCACGCGGTCGTCCGCCATCGCTGGGCCCCAGACCATCAATCCCACGGGCCAGTCACCCTCGCGATTGCAAGGCAGCGAGAGCGCGCAACCGTCGAGCAGGTTGACGAGGGACGGGTTGCGCAGCAGCAGCGCGTTGGCCGAGAAGAACGCTTCGTCGCTGGCGACCAGCGGCTGGATTCGAGGCGCCACGATCGGCACCGTCGGGCAGAGCAGGGCGTCGATGCCTGCGATCGCGTTTTCGATGCTCAGGATCCAGGCGCGGCGCTCGCGGTGCAGCGCTGCCACCTCGGCCGCATCGAGCGCGGCCCCACGCCGGATGCGCAGCGCCACCCGCGGGTCGTAGTCGGCTTCGTGCGCCGTCAAGTGCGGCCGATGCCAGGCCCAGCTTTCCGCTGCGGCCAGGCCGCCGCCGCGCTGCAGCTCGTTCGCCTCGGCCAGTTGCGGCAACCCAATCTCATCGATCCGGGCGCCAGCGGCACGCAGCACGCCGAGCGTGCGCTCGAAGGCGTCGGCCACGCCGGGTTCGAGCGCATCGAGCACCACGCTGCGTGGCACGGCCAGGCGCCAGGCCGACAGCGGCCGAGGGCTCGATGCGACCGTGCGCGCAGCCAGCACCTCATGCAAAAGCACGGCATCGCGCACCGACAGCGTGATCGCGCCCGTGCTGTCCAGGCTCGGCGCCAGCGGGATGCTGCCCTCGTTCGGCACCCGGCGCGCGGTGCACTTGAAGCCGACGAGACCCTGCAGGGCCGCAGGAATGCGCAGCGAACCGCCGGTGTCGGTGCCGAGCGCAGCCCAGGCCGCGCCGGTAGCCACCGAGACTGCGCCGCCCGACGTCGAGCCGCCCGGGATGCGCGGCTCGGCATCGAGTGCCCGGGTGGCGGGGTTGGCCGGCGTGCCATGGTGCGGATTGATGCCGACGCCGGAAAAGGCGAACTCGGTCATGTTGGTGTGGCCGACCAGGGCCGCGCCCGCTGCGCGCAGTCGGGCCACTGCAGGCGCATCGGTGCGCGCCGGCGCAGCGGTGGCGAGCGAGCGCGAAGCGGCGGTGGTGGGGTGGCCCTGCACATCGAACAGTGCCTTGACCGAAACCGCCAAGCCCGCGAGCCTGCAAAGCGATGGCGCTGAGGGCTGCGCAGCACCCGCAACATGCGCGGCATCGAAGGCTGCGGCGGCTGCACGGGCCGAGGCGTCGAAGCGCTGCGTGAAGGTGCACGCGTTGGCCGGTCGTCGCGCCGCTTCGAGTGAGCGCTCAAGCGCGCCGAGCGCGCTGAGCCGGCCTGCGGCCCTGTCGTTTGCTGCCTGAGTCAGGTCGGTGGGCATCGTCGCTCGGCTATACTCTGCGGGTTTTTCCGGCGGGCTTTTCAACGGCTGCGTCGATGACGGCACCCACGTGGCGCCGGCAAGGAAAAACAAATCGCGAACCCGGCCATCGAAAGGTGTCGCCCCGCAGCATTGCAGGGCGATTCGCGCCGGATTCTAGACCCAACCTTTTTGGAGTTTTCATGTCCGTCACCATGCGTGAAATGCTGGAAGCCGGGGTCCATTTCGGACACCAAACGCGCTTCTGGAACCCGAAGATGGCCCCGTACATCTACGGCCA
>JANONW010000009.1:0-2430 GCA_031421065.1 Prolixibacteraceae bacterium | reverse complement strand
CTGCTCATCACGCCGTGGGACCGGCTCGCGCAGGTCGGCGCGCACCACTACCCGTGGCTGCCGGTGGCGTGGATGCTGCGCGACGAGTACGACACGCGGGCCCGCCTGGCGGGCTTTCCCCGCCCGGTGCTGGTGGCCGTGGCCGAGCACGACAGCATCGTGCCCGCGCGCTTCGGAACCGCGCTGCACGCCGGGCTGGCCGGCCCGAAGCGCCTGGTGGTGTTCGAGGGCGCCGACCACAACGACTGGCCCGCCCGGGTCGATGCCGGCTGGTGGCGCGCGGCGGTGGCGTTCGCGCTGGGCGACAAGTTTCTGGAATAGTTGTCGAAGGGCTGGCCGACGGGGTCAACGCCGAGCGCGTTCTTCGATGCCGTCGCTGAGTTGGCTGCGCCGCGCCAGCACGGCTTGGCGCCGACAAGATCGAGCGCAAGTCCACGCTTGGATTCCCGCGATGCCCACTCCACTCACCTCTCTCGAAGCCGAAGCCCTGAAGTTGCCGCCGGAGGAACGCGCAGCGCTGGCCGATCACCTCCTGGCCAGCCTCTCGACCGAACGTGACATTGACGAGGCCTGGGCCACGGAGGTTGAGCACCGTATCGCCGAGATCGAGGCCGGTCGCATGACACTGGTGCCTGCCGAGCAGGCCATCGCGCGCGCCAAACAAGCACTTGCGTGAAGGCCTCGGTTTCCGTTGCTGCGGAGCAGGAGCTCACGCAGGCGGCGCTGTTCTACGCGTAGCGGGCCAATGCCGAACTCGGGCGCGCGCTGATTGCAGAGTTCGAGCGCAGCGTCTATCTGCTGCACGACGCAGAACGGCGCACAGCGGCCTTGGCCCATCAGCGCCGAAAGCCCGGCTACTGGCGGGGCCGTTCGAAGGATCCGCGCCGGGCCGGCAGATCGCCAGAACGCCCTTGGGCCCGCCAAGCACTGACCACGACCCAACCCAACGCCGTCCAAGCGGCCCGGCGCCCCGGGGTCGAGGGGGCCGGCTGCGTCTCGGGCGTTGTGGACCGTGGCAGAACGACCTGATCGTCAGGGACGCTGACGCCGACCCCGTGCTCAACGTACGCGCGGCGTCGACGTTTGAGACCAGACCACCGGCGCTGAGTCCGATGGCGACGTGGCCGCTACTTCCTGGTGCAGTTCAGGGTGAAGACGACGGGTGGACCCTGGGTGCCGTCGTTCCGTGTTGGCCTGTAGGTCATGGTCAGGGTGGTCGCACTCAACATCACGGTCTCATGCACCCCTACCCCACCCGAGGAGGCAGTCGCAGACACAGCGGTCACGGTGACGTTGGCGAGCGCATAGGTCAGGAAGGTCTGCGGGCGGTCGCCCCGCGTCGTCACGTCCAGTGTCATCGACGGGTACGCGCCCCCGATCAGCGCCGCACCCGACAGAACCGGGCTCGATAGGTCGATCTCTTTGGTGACCGTCACGCCGGAGCAGACCTTGTTCTCCACGCCGACCTGCATCGAGTGCAGGTTGATCCAGTCGCGGCGCCCATCGTCGGTGGACTCACCCGGCACGCCAGGAATGAACAGGAATATCGTCCCCGCTGCAGCGCTCTGCGCTGCAGCGGCGAGCACGCAAGCAAGGACGAAGGAGCGCAGGTGATTCATGGCTCAGTCTCCAATAGGGGTTGGGGTGCAAACGAGCTTACTCCGCACTGTCGACCGCCGGATGGGTATTTGCTTGGACGCGCCGTGCCCCGGCGGCCTCAGCGCGCTTACTCGATGCGCGCCGCGTCTTGGCTTCAACAAAGCTGCCTGGCCCAGGTATTCCCGCTGCCGCTGCGCAACTTCGCGTTGCTGGCACTGCCGGTTCTGGCCGTGGCGCTGTGCCTGGTCGATTGGCTCGTGCGCGCGGCACGCCGCAGGCACGGTACGGTACGCGCGCCAGGCAGGCTGGTGGAGGGGCGAAACGGCGGGATGGGCCGCGACGGCCGGTGCGCCCCGGGGCCAAGGGTCAAGGCTCCAGCGCCTTGATCCGCTTCCACAGCAGGGCCTTGGGCAGCGTCGTCATGCGCATCGCCTGCATGCAATGGTCCAGGCGGTGCGGGCGTTCGCGCAGGTCCTGAATGGCTTTGCGCAGGTCGGCCTCGATGCTGGCGCCATAGGCGCCTTGGGCTTTGGCGATGGCCTGACGCAGCAGCGCCTTCGGTGGCGCCATCATGGCCAGGTCGATCAGGTCGCGGCACATCGTCGCGTCGTCGCGCCAGCGGTCGGAATGGGCCAGCAACTTGCTCGCGGTGGCATCGAGCGGCGTCAGCACGGCCACGCCGCAGAGGCGGTCATCGGCGCCCGGCGGGTCGAGCGTGATCCTTGCTTCGAGCACGATCTCGAACTTGATCTCGACTCCCTCCACGCGCAGCATGGTGCGGATGCCGTACTGGTCGGCGCGCACTTCGCGCGTCTGCGCCAGCCGGCTGCC
>JANONW010000008.1:0-1893 GCA_031421065.1 Prolixibacteraceae bacterium | reverse complement strand
ATTCCGTCCATCTCTTTCATCCCGCTCATGCCGTTCATGCCCGGTTGATCGAACTTACCGGCACGCACTGCACTGCCGGGCATGCCCATCGAGCCGCCCGGAGTTAATGCCAGCACGCGTTTGATGGTGAGACCGCCCATGCTGACGTAAAGATTGGGCAACGGGATGTCGGGCGCGGCGTGCCGTGGGCCAGTGCCAATCCACAAGGACGCGCGCCCCGATCCATCATGAGCCGTCGCGCGAAACTCGTAGCTGCCCTCCGCCGGCACTGTGACGATCACATCATACGTTTCAGCCACGGCAATCAGCAGCCGCTCCTCGTCGAAGGGTTGCACCAGTTGTCCGTCCGCCGCGATGACCTGCATCGGGCCGCCGGCAAACTGCAAATAGAAGAACGTGGAGGCCGAACCCGCGATGACCCGGAGCCGAATCTTTTCGCCCGGCTTGGCGGCGAGGGACTGTTGCGGAGCGCCGTTGAGCAGAAAGCGATCATAATAAACATCGGCAAGATCCATGGGCGGCATGCGTTGAAGCTCCCTTGAGAAATACGCGCCCAACAGACCCAGTCGCGCCGCACCCAATACGCTTTGACCGCTGCCTTTCCGAATTGAATACCACTCACTGCCACGTTTGAGGGTGTGGAGCACCGAACTCGCGTCCTCGTCCGTCCAGTCGGACAACACCACGACGTGATCGCGGACCCCGTCAAATTCGCGGGCGGACTTCGGCGCGATGACCAGCGCTCCAAACAGTCCCCGCTGTTCCTGGAGCATGGTGTGGCTGTGATACCAGTAAGTGCCGGATTGCCGGAGATCGAACTCGTAAGTGAACGTCTCGCCCGGCGCGATAGGCGGATACGTCAGGAAGGGCACGCCGTCCATGGCATTGGGCAGCAGAATCCCATGCCAGTGAATCGAGGTCTCCACGTCCATCCGGTTGTGGACGCGAATCACGGCGTGGTCGCCCTCGGTGAAACGCAGGCTCGGCCCTGGCAGTTGGCCATTGATCGTCATCGCCTTGACGGGATGGCCGGTGAAGTTCATCTCCTGCCGCGCAATGGTAAGATCATATTCCACCGTCGCCGCCCACAACGCCGCCCCCGGCACAAACAGCGTCAGGCTGCCCAACAACGCCACCACCGATTTCATCAGTTTTGCGAGCGCCCGGCGATGGGCGGTTTGAGAACAGTCATGAGTTTTCATTGCTTGGTCCAATCAGCCTGTCGCCGCCTCCTGCATGATTTTAACAATTGTGTCCTCCACCTCCTGCGCCACGCCCTTCAGTTGCGGCGTGTTGAACAGCGCCAGCAGCGTGGTTGGTTTCAAAGTGGCCAGAATGGTTTTGCCGCCCTCCTCGTAAATGGAAATCCGGCAGGGCAGCGCGGTGGAGACGCTCATGTTTTCATCGAGCACCTTCTTTGCTTGTTGCGGATGACAGACCTCGAAGATCAGACATTCGCGCGCGAACTCCACGCCCTTCTTCGTCATGGTTTCTTTGAGGTTGTGAACCTGCATGACGCCAAAATGATTGGCTTGGACGGCGGCCTGCAAGGCAGCCGCAGCTTCACTCACGGTTTTCTCAGTCGGTAATGTGATTAACATAGATTTTATTTTATGGTTAACAGTTCACTTCACGGGCCAGTCGTGAACGCACGATTATTTCTTGGACATCTTGCCAATCACGACGACCAGCAGGACCACCACCGCGACGCCGATCACCGCCCAAAGCCACATTCCTCCGCCCGACCATCCCCCCATCCATCCGTCTGTATGATTCATCATAATGTTTCTTTCGTTGCGCTGCGACCCGCCCAAGACTGGACAATCCAAACCGTGAGCGGAGGCAGCAGTGCTATTTGAGGTAGCGCCACAAGTCCGTAGCGATTTTCCGCCG
>JANONW010000007.1:0-1794 GCA_031421065.1 Prolixibacteraceae bacterium | reverse complement strand
AGCGTCTCGGTATCCGCATGCCGGGAAATGGCAGCGTCAATCTCCTCCCGCTTCATGCCTTCTTTGATATCCGGGTTATTCGCAATGGACTTAAGCGTCACGTGCGGCACGCGCTTGTACACGAAACCCTTCTTGATGTCGCTTTCGGTTTTGTAATCCGGCGGAACCTTGCCGGTCACCTCCGCCTCTTTCTTCAAACCCTCCGGCGTATCAGCAAGATGATAGTAAGGATACTTCGCCCCCATCAACCGCGTTCGCGCGAGCGCCAGCGCTACACGCGAAGTGTCAATCGTGATCCACCGCCTGCCCCACTGCTCCGCCACATACGCCGTGGTTCCACTCCCGCATGTCGGGTCAAGCACCAGATCGCCGGTATCGGTGGTCATGAGGAGGCAGCGCTCAATGATCTTTGTTGCCGTTTGTACAACATAGATATTTTGAATTGCAAAAGTACTTTGTATCGTATCAGTCCACATATTACTAAAGGGAGCAAGAGGGAAATCGTCAGCATACCTCTTAAATGAAAGTGTTTTCCCGGCTTTAAATAGGCGCTGGGCTATCCCAAGTTTTATCAAACCATTAGTGCTGGTTTTCCAATGTTTATTACCACCGAGCGTGAATGTTTCGTCTTCAAAAATGAATGGCGAAGAACCTCCTTCGCTGGCCCCTTGAGATGTTAAATTCGAGCTTTGAAAGCGGCTGCCCTTTACTTCTCCGCTCCCAGCTTTTGAAATCAAACCATCTTCACCTTCTATCCAGGTAAAGCCCGACTCGACCATATCAACAGGACGTGGGAAGTAAAGTTGTCTTATTTTTGTCTCCGTTTTTAGCTTTGCATACCATATTATAAAATCGCATGTATTTGCAAGATAATCTGTTGCTTGATAAGCCGTCTTCCTGAACTGAATCACGCTAATAAAATTATCATTCCCAAATACCTCGTCCATCAAGCACCTGACAAGGTGCAAATTCTCGTCTCCAATTTGAACGAAAACAGAACCTGTCTCAGTAAGCAATTCCCTCGCGATGACAAGCCGATCACGGAGATACGCCAGATACGAATGAATGCCAAGCTCCCAGGTGTCGCGGAATGCCTTGATCTGCTCAGGCTGACGGGTTGCGTCTTCGGCCTTGCTGTCCTTCACATCGCGCTTGCGCGTGGAGACCTGCCAGTTGGAGCCGAACTTGATGCCGTAGGGCGGATCGAAGTAAATCATCTGCACCTTGCCCTTGAGTCCTTCTTTCTCGGCAAGCGAAGTCATTACAAGAAGGGAGTCGCCGAGGATCATCCGGTTAGACCAGTTCTGCTCGTGTTGATAGAAGTCAATCAGGTCCTCAAACTTGATGCCGTTGAAATCCGCGAACAGGGAAACCTGCGCCGCCGGCTTGTCCTTCTTCCCCTCGGCGCGGACGTTCTCGATGACCGCCTGGGGATGTATCTTTTCCTGGATGTAGATCGGCACGGCAGGCACGGCAAGGTCTTTCGCGTCCTGCTCATCCTTCCCCTTCCACACAAGCTGCGGGTCCAGCGACGGATCGCGGGGATAGAGGATCGTCTTCGGCTTCGCCTCATCGTCCTTCACGAAGTCGCGCAGCTCCTCCGTCGGGATATTCACCCGCTTGTCTTTGTGTTTGACGGTGTCGATGGGGGTGGTGTTATTTGATTTCTTTTTTGGCGGCATTATTTTATTAGCCTCCTGTTAGCATCGCAACGCCTTGTTCGGTGAAGGCGTAAGGATGATATTTGCGGTACGCGCCACGCCCCGCCTTTAAGGTCACAAATTGTGACCTTAA
>JANONW010000006.1:0-10419 GCA_031421065.1 Prolixibacteraceae bacterium | reverse complement strand
CCGTTTAAAAAGCTAAAAAACAAGCACGGCGCGATCGAACCAAAACTCAATTTTAGGTAGTGAAAATCACGTCAACTGATCAATAGGATTAAAATTTATTGATGGTAACCAAAAAAGTCAGCCTATCATAAATAATTATGTGCAGCCATCGAAAAAATGGGTAGTTTTCTTAGTGCCACTAATTAAACAGCAGTTGCTTAGACATAGTAGTATAAAAACCACGATGATTTATACCCACATTACGCCAAAGGCAGTAAAAAACATCATTAGTCCGCTTGATAGTTTAATGCAAAGTAATTTAACCCATAAAAAGATTGAAAAAAAGCCATAAATAGTTTTGATTTTTAAACATAACAACTTACTTTTAACAGATCAAATAATCAAGCAATTATGAAGGACCAAAGCGGATTGAAATTAATTGAACCATCAAAAAGTACTATAAACCTTCCGCTATTTACTAGGTGCAAGCCAAACGCCGCTTTTTGACACATTACCGCTGACTTGACAATGACTGCAAATAAAAAGACCGATGGGATTAATGCTTTTGGAAACCCCTCTGCAAGGGGTTTTAATTTTTTTTGCCCCACGCGCATTGCGCCTTTTGGGCGCATAAAGGAAAGCACCGATCAACAGCCCCAGCACATTGCAGCACATTTGCAAGCCCCCACAAGCCAACGCTCAATCCAAAGGCTTTCAAAAGAGCTGCAATTTTGCCCTCGCACCGTAGCGATTTTATTATATTTGAGCTTTAATTGACTTTTGTTTGATAAGAAAAATAGAAAAAGTATAAATGGCTAAAAAAGTAAAGGCAGAACAGGAAGAACCCTCAGAAAAAAAACTTTGGAAAGCGGCTGACAAGCTCCGTAAGAACATGGATGCAGCCGAATACAAGCATGTAGTGTTGGGTTTAATTTTCCTCAAATACATTTCAGATGCGTTTGAAGAACTGTTTGAAAAACTAACAGCACAGAAAAGCGAAGGTGCAGACCCCGAAGACAAGAATGAATACACAGCAGAAAAAGTTTTTTATGTGCCGCCTTCTGCAAGGTGGAAATGGATTCAAGGCAGAGCCAAACTCCCAACCATTGGTAAAGACATTGACGATGCAATGGATGCCATTGAAAAAGACAACACTTCGCTGAAAGGAGTTTTGCCAAAAGTTTTTGCACAGGAAAAATTAGACAAAGCAAACCTTGGCGGTTTGGTTGACTTGGTAAGCACCGCCACACTTGGAACAAAAGAAGCACAGAGCAAAGATTTATTGGGCAGAGTGTTTGAATATTTTTTGGGTGAGTTTGCTTTGGCAGAAGGAAAAAAGGGCGGACAGTTCTATACTCCGGGCAGTGTTGTAAAATTATTAGTGCAAATGTTAGAGCCATACGAAGGCAGAGTGTTTGACCCGTGTTGCGGAAGCGGTGGAATGTTTGTGCAGAGTGAAAAGTTTATCAAGCACCACCAAGACCACTACAAAAAGAACAACGGAAAAAAACTTTCTCTTAACCCTGCCGACCACATTTCTATTTACGGACAGGAGAGCAACCAAACTACATGGCGATTGGCTAAAATGAATCTTGCAATACGAGGTATTGACAGCAGCAATGTGAAGTGGAACAACGAAGGAAGTTTTTTGAACGATGCACACAAAGATTTAAAAGCCGATTATATTATTGCCAACCCGCCTTTTAACGACAGCGACTGGAGTGGCGACCTTTTACAAAAAGATGCACGATGGGTGTATGGTTTACCACCAGCAGGTAATGCAAACTTTGCTTGGATGCAGCATTTTCTTTACCACACAGCACCCAACGGACAAGCAGGATTTGTTTTGGCGAAAGGTTCACTCACTACCAAAACAAGTAACGAAGGCGAAATACGAAAAGCGCTTATTGAAAATGATTTGCTTGATTGCATCGTGAATCTTCCTGCAAAATTATTTCTGAATACACAGATACCCGCCTGCCTTTGGTTTTTGAGGCGCAACAAACAAAAAAGAAAAAGAGAAATTCTTTTTATTGATGCTCGCAATCTTGGATTTTTAAAGACAAGAAAAAATCTTGAATTTACGGATGATGATATTGCAAAAGTGGCAACCACTTACCACAATTGGAGAACGAGTGATGCTGCTTATGAAGATGTGCAGGGCTTTTGCAAAAGTGTAACAACCGGAGGAGTAAAAGCATTGAACTATGTGGTAACGCCAGGAAGATTTGTAGGATTGCCTGATGATGATGAAGATTTTAATTTTGAAGAACGATTTACCACTCTGAAAAAGGAATTGGAAAAACAAATTGCCGAAGAAGACGAACTGAATAAAAAAATTGCAAACAACCTTTCAAAAATAAAATTTGTGAAAAAGGAACTGGTATAAAAAAACCAACCGGAATAAATTAGAATGAAATACAATCCGCAAATACATCATCGCAGGTCAATCCGATTGAAAGGATATGATTATTCGCAGGCAGGTGCATATTTCATTACGATTTGTTGTCAGGATAGAGAATGTAGATTTGGTAAAATTGAAAATGATGAAATGATTTTGAATAAATACGGACAAATTGCATACGATGAATGGTTAAAATTACCCGAACGGTTTTCAAATTTTGAATTGGATGTTTTTCAAATAATGCCCAATCACATGCACGGAATTATTGTATTGAACGATGTCATGGTAAATGGGCAACCGCAACAAAAAGGGCAACCGCAAGGGATTGCCCCTACAGTCGCGGAATCAAATGTAGGGGCGGGGTTCACCCCTGCCCATCATACCGAAACAATAAAAACAAACGCAACCGTTGGCGATATTGTGGGTGCATACAAATCATTGGTCGCAAACGGTTGTTTGGATATTCATAAACAAAAATGGGCAGGGGTGAACAGGGCAACCGCAAGGGTTACCCCAACCATGGGAAAAATATGGCAACGCAATTATCACGAACACATTATCCGCAACGAACAATCGTATCAAACCATTTCCAATTACATCATCAACAATCCGTCAAAATGGAATGACGATAAATTTTATGTAGGGGCTGGGTTCACCCCTGCCCATTCTAAAAATAAAACACAATGACCGCATCCGAATTAATAAAACATTTACAAACCCTGCCACCCGACACAAAAATTGTGATTAGAGGTTATGAAGATGGCTACAACGATATTTTGAAATTGAAGCCCGTGAAAATAAAAACCAAAGCAGATTCATATTGGTTTGATGGAGAATTTGAAGATAGCACCGATGCAGATGCTGTTGATGCAGTTGACCTTAATGGTGAAAACAAAAACCCAAAGGACGATTTATGAGTGAATGGAAGGAATATAAATTACAAGATGTTGTTTCCAAACTTGGAGATGGATTACACGGCACACCACAATATGACAATAGCGGTGATTATTTTTTTATCAATGGCAATAACTTAGTTGATGGAAAAATTGTGATAAAAGAAAATACACAAAGGGTTTCACACACTGAATACTTAAAATATAAAAAGGAACTTAATGATAGAACTATTCTACTTGGCATCAATGGAACAATCGGTAATGTAGCATTATACAACAACGAGAAATGTATTTTGGGAAAAAGCGCTTGCTATTTCAATGTAAAAAATGAAGTTGATAAACATTTCATAAAGTATGTAGTCACCAACAAACATTTTCAAGATTACATTGAAACATTTGCTCACGGCACAACAATCATGAATGTTTCATTGCAAACTGTTAGAGAATATCCTTTCAAACTTCCCCCACTCCCCGAACAAAAATCAATAGCCGAAACCCTAAGCAGTTTAGATGATAAAATTGACTTACTGCACCGCCAAAACAAAACCCTTGAGCAATTAGCCGAAACACTTTTCAGGCAGTGGTTTGTTGAGGAAGCAGTGGGGAGTTGGGAAGTTGCAAAGTTGGGTGCTGTTTCAGTTGTGCAAAATGGATATGCTTTCAGCAGTAGAGATTATGTTCCCTATCAAGAAGGGCATTTGGAAGTTTTGAAGATGGGACACATAGAAAAAGGTGGAGGGTTAAGAACAAATCCGAAAAGAGATTTTGTTCCAAGAGAAGAAAAATTGAAAAGGTGGACACTCAACAAGAATGATATTGTAATGGCAATGACAGACATGAAAGACAATGTTGTAATTCTTGGAGTGCCTGCCATGATTGACAAAAGCGATAAGTATGTTTTGAACCAACGGGTAGCGAGAATTTATTATAACTGTTAAAACCACCTCCTTTGGTGGTGGTTATGTATTTGCCGTCAAATGAAAAACTTATCAATAGTTATTTGCTCTACATTCAATTGAACAACAAAGAATTTATTGCAACACTTCAAAGCAAAGCAAATAGCGGTGTGCAGGTAAATCTTTCTACAGATGAAATAAAAGATTGTGACATAATAATTCCACCAATGGAATTGCAAAGGGAAAAAGGAAATGCAATCACAGAACTGTATTTGAAAAAAGAAAATAACACTAATCAAATTCGCAACCTCACCCAACTCCGTGATACACTCTTACCAAAACTTATGAGTGGAGAAATAAGAGTAGAAAATTAAAATTTAAGAACATGACACCAGAAATTTTTACCAATCACATTGTATTTGAAAAGTTAGAACAGCTAAAACAAATACTTGTTTCTGAAAATGCTAAAGAAAAATTAGGCATTGACAACTATTCTTTTTTTGAAGCAACTTATTCTTACATCAAAGACAAACTGAACCTCACAATTCCTTTGTTAGTTCAAGAACCTGAATTGACAAGTTTAGCATCCGAAATTGAAGCTGGCAATGTTCAGATAAATACTTTCATTGGTAACGAAAACATTGGGCATCTAAATAATGCAACCAACAATTTCAATTCTGCATTAAACAGAATTAAGAATCTTCCTTTCCCAATTTCAAAAAATGATTTTGATTTTTCAAAATCAATTTCCAATTTTCAACAAACTGTAAAAGGTGGTTATGAAAGATTGGAAGCATCAAACGGAAAACTTCAACAGGATTTAAAAGCAGCACAGGATGATTTAGTTGCCAAGCAAACTCAAATAACCAATCTTGAAAAATTACTTGCTGACAAGCAAACTGAAATTGCAAATGTGTTGACCAGTTACAACACAGAATTTGAAACGCTAAAAACAACCGCCAACAGTTCAGTTGAAACAGAAAAGAAAAAATTTAATGACAACATAGAAGCAGACAGAAAAATTTACAAAGACCAATTTGATGCTGATAAGGAAGCATACAAGAAAATCTTTGACGAACAAAAAGCAGCAATAGAAAAACAGTCAAGTGATGTTATCACAGATTTAAAAACAAAACTTGGTGAGGCAAATAAAATCGTAAACATTGTAGGCAATGTTGGAGTAACAGGGAACTATCAAAAGATAGCCAACCAAAATAAAGATTCTGCAAATTTTTTTCGTTGGGTAGCTTTAGGTTTCATGGTTGTAATGTCAGGACTTTTGATTTACTCTATCATTGAATTAAGCAGCAGCGATTTTAATTTATACAAATCTTTAGTTCGGATTTTAGCAGCCGCAGTTCTTACTTACCCTGCTGTTTACGCTGCAAGAGAATCAACGAGGCATCGGAACTTAGAAACACAAAACAGAAATCTTGAATTGGAATTAGCTTCTATTGGACCATTCATTGAACTTTTGCCAGAGGACAAAAAGCAAAAGATAAAAGAAGAATTAGTAAGCAAATATTTCGGCAAAACTCATACAATGTTTGACGAGAAAAAAAGCGACAGCGAAGATGTTTCTGTTAACGGACTTGAAAAAATATTAAAGACAATTTTGCCATACATCAAGAAATAATTTGAAACCCATCACCGAAAATATAATTGAAGAATCAGCGATTGAAATTTTGCAGTTGCAGGGTTGGGAATATACAAACGGAAAAGAAATTTCTCCCGAAGGTTTGTTTTGTGAAAGAGAAAATTATCAGCAAATCGTTTTAACAAATCGTTTGCGAAATGCAATTGCAAAAATAAATCCTCACATTCCGCAAGATGCACAGGAAGCAGCCGTTCAAAAAGTGTTGCGTATTTATTCACCTGTCCTGTTGCACAACAACGAGGAGTTTCACAAACTGTTAGTAGAGAAAGTGAAAATTCCTTATCAGCAAAACGGATATGAAAGAAGTCATGAAGTTGCTTTGATTGATTTTGAAAACATAACGAACAATCAATTCCTTGTAGTCAATCAATACACTATCATTGAAAACAATCAGAACAAACGACCTGATGTGATTTTATTTATCAATGGGCTTCCGCTTGTTGTCATTGAACTAAAAAATGCAAGCGATGAAAACGCAAGCATACGCAAGGCATACGAGCAGATACAAACATACAAGGCAATTATTCCTTCGCTCTTTACTTACAATTCGGTTTGTATTATTTCTGATGGCTTGGAATGTAAGGCGGGAAGTGTATCAGCAGATTTTAGCAGATACATGACTTGGAAAACTTCTGATGGATTGAAAGAAGCGTCAAGGTTCAAACCACAATTAGAAACTTTGCTGAAAGGTATGTTGCAACCTTCCACCCTCTTGGATTTGGTTCGCAACTTTATTGTGTTTGAGAAAACAAAAAAAGAAGATGCAAAAACAGGATTAATACAAATTTTCACAGAGAAAAAATTAGCAGCGTATCATCAATACTATGCAGTAAACAAAGCTATTGAAAGCACCCTTCGGGCTTCCGGCTTTCAACCCTCATCCCCAGCCCTTCTCCCAAAGGGAGAAGGGAGCCATTATCGTGCTGGTTTAGAATTTTCAGGTTTATTAAAAGAGGCAAGAGCGTTAAGACAAAATCAAACCAAAGCAGAAGAAATGTTTTGGCAATTAGTCAGAAATAGAAAATTTTTAAATCTCAAATTCAGAAGACAACACCAAGTTGGGCATTACATTGCTGACTTTTTTTGCGATGAAAACAAGACAATCATTGAATTTGACGGAGAAGTTCATAATTCAACTGAACAGCAAAAGCATGATGGCACAAGGGATAAATTTCTCACTTCATCAGGGTTTAAAATTTTAAGATTCAAAAACGAAGAATTAATCAATACTCCTGAAAAAGTATTTGAAAGAATCAGAGAAATTGTAAAGCCCTCTCCCTCTGGGAGTGGGTTGGGTGAGGGTGACCGCAGAGGCGGAGTCATCTGGCACACTCAAGGAAGCGGAAAAAGTTTGAGCATGGTTTTTTATTCGGGCAAACTGATTACAGCACCCGAAATGCAAAACCCAACCATTGTTTTAATCACCGACAGAAATGATTTAGACGAACAGTTGTTTGACACATTCGCTGCATCCGTTCAGTTATTGCGGCAAGAACCAATACAAGCGGAGAACAGAGAACATTTGAAAGAGTTGCTGAAAGTTGCAAGCGGTGGAATTGTGTTTACTACAATCCAAAAGTTTTTACCTGATGAAAAAAAATCTGTTTACGACCAACTTTCTGACAGAAAAAATATTGTTGTAATTGCTGATGAAGCACACAGAACACAATATGGTTTTGAAGCAAAACTAATTGATGAAAAAGATGCTGTTACAAAAGAAGTAATCGGAAAACGCATTGCGTTTGGTTTTGCAAAATACATGAGAGATGCTTTGCCCAACGCAACTTACATTGGTTTCACAGGCACACCCATTGAAGGCACAGATGTAAACACACCGCAGGTATTTGGGCAATATGTGGATGTGTATGATATATCACAGGCAGTTGCAGACGGTTCAACAGTAAAAATTTATTACGAAAGCAGATTAGCGAAAGTAAATCTTGATGCAGAAGGACGAAGATTGATTGAGGAGTTTGATAAAGATTTGGAACAGGACGAAGAAATTACAGAGAAGCAAAAAGCAAAAGCGAAGTGGACTAAATTGGAAGCCATTGTAGGCAACACGGAAAGAGTAAAAAATTTAGCGAAAGATATTGTTACGCATTTTGAAAAACGGCAAACAATTTTTGAAGGCAAAGGAATGATTGTGGCTATGAGCAGAAGAATTGCAGCAGACCTTTATCATGCAATAATTGAATTGCGACCAGAGTGGCACAGCGATGATTTGAGTAAAGGAGTTATCAAAGTGGTAATGACTTCTACAAGCGATGAAGGACCATTACTTGCAAAATTAAAAACCAACAAGACACAACGGAGAGCATTAGCCGAAAGAATGAAAGATGCAAGCGACCCGTTGAAGTTGGTTATTGTTCGTGATATGTGGCTCACAGGTTTTGATGCACCTTGCCTCACGACTATGTATATTGATAAGCCCATGAGAGGACACAATCTTATGCAAGCAATCGCAAGAGTGAATCGTGTTTTCAAAGATAAGCCTGGAGGTTTGGTTGTAGATTATTTAGGCATTGCGACCGATTTGAAAAAAGCACTTTCATTTTACAGCGATTCAGGAGGCAAAGGCAACCCTGCCGAGAACATTGCTAAAGCAATTGAGGTGTTCATGGAAAAATTAGAAGTAGTGAAGCAAATGTTTAACGAGGACAGCAACACACGAAAAGATATTTTGGTTGAAGAACCCGAAGCATATTATGAAAACAGTTACAAATTTAATTTTAAAAGATTTTTTGCCGTTGATGCAAAAGAAAAGTTGTCAATCATTCTGCAAGCAGAAGAACATATTTTGGGATTGCAAGAGGGAAAAGAAAGATTTATTCGTGAAGTGAGTTTGTTAAGTCAGGCACTTTCAATTTGTATTTCAAGAGAAGAAGTGCAAACGCATTTACCCGAAATTGCATTTTTCCAAGCAGTAAAAGCACGGTTGGTAAAGTTTGAAGGCGGTGGCGGTGGAAAAACAGATATAGAAATTGAAACTGCCATCAAACAAATAGTTGATGAAGCATTGAGCAGTGATAAGGTAATAGACATTTTTGATGCGGCAGGAATTGACAAGCCCGAAATTTCAGGTTTATCAATTTTATCAGACGAATTTCTTTTAGAAGTTCAAGGGATGCAGCACAAAAATTTAGCGATTGAATTATTGAAAAAGATTTTGAACAACGAATTAAAGGCGAGAGCAAAGACAAATCTTGTAAAAAGCAAGAAACTTTTAGAGATGTTGGAATCGGCAATTAAAAAATATCAAAACAATTTGCTGACAACAGCAGAAATAATTCAGGAGCTAATCAATATTGCAAAACAAATTAAGGAAGCAGACAAGGAAGGTGAAAAGTTAGGACTGACAAATGATGAAGTTGCTTTTTACAACGCACTTGAAATAAACGACAGTGCAGTAAATGTTTTGGGTGACGATACACTAAAAGAAATTGCACGGGAAATCGCAGACAAAATAAGAGCCAACGCTACTATTGACTGGACAATTAGGGAAAGTGCAAGAGCAAAACTTATGGTGCTTGTAAAACGGACATTGACGAAATACGGCTATCCACCGGACAAGCAACAAAAAGCAATTGATACAGTTTTAAAACAAGCAGAACTAATGGCAGACAACTTAGTGGAATGAAAAAGAAAAAGCCAACACACACTTGCAAGCACATTTGCAGCTTTTTTTTAGCGGAAGAAAAGTTTTTTATGGCTGCAAAAGAGCTTGCAAGTTTCCAGCCCGAGAAGAATTTTAAAATTTTTTCTCCAACGCTTTAAATAAAAAATTAAAACACCCGACACACAAGCCAGACAAAAAAGTAATTGACAAATGACATTAACAGACGACATAAAAATGGTTGTAACCCACGACAGACAAGAACGCCAGCCTATAACAGCGGTTTGGCAAAAGTGGCGGTTCAGTGCTTCGTATGACAGTTTTGTGGGTCAACAAACAGTAGTGCTTCGTATCAACATTTGTGGTGAAAATCGCCACCTTCGCCAAGCCGTATCCCCGAACCATAGAAGGTTTCGACTATTGCACGTTGTTTGGCGCTGCGGCAGTTTTCAATCAGTTTCAATACTTCCCCTTTGGTCAGATAATGAGGCAGTTTGTGCTCCCGTTTGGGATAAAGCTTCGAAGGGACATCGTACGGACGTTTGAGCACATGCCTGAAAAAGAAAGCCACGCTCTGGGCGGTCATCTTGCATTTGCTGTACGAAGCGTGGTGAACGGTGCGCAGATGTAACGGACCTCACGCATGTACGCGGTAAGGCTCTGCTTGGAATATCCAGCGCAACCATTGTCAATTTAAGAAGCCCGAGAGCTTCAAGCGATTGTGAATTAAATTTCTCCATGATTATTTTTTTTTGTTAATAAATCATGGACATTTACGTATATTCGTGAGCAAAAGCTACCCGAAGTGAAACGAAGGGTTTCGCTTGAACAAGGGGTTTGCGATAGCGGGGGTTCCGTGCTTCGCAGACACATTTGTGCAAGGTGGAAGTTCAGTTCTCCGAATGAAGTTTAGTGCTAATAATCCCCGCCATCGCAAACCCCCAAACCGTTAGCCGTCACCCTATAAAATAAGA
>JANONW010000005.1:0-1538 GCA_031421065.1 Prolixibacteraceae bacterium | reverse complement strand
GCCGCCGGCGCGATCGCCGACGAGACGGTAATCGCACGAATCGCCGCCAGCGGTCTCGATCCGCACGACTATCTGGCTCGGCACGATTCGTACTCGTTCTTCGACTCCGTTGACGGCCTGTTCAAAACCGGACCGACCCACACCAACGTCATGGATCTGCGCGTGGGATTGGTCTCGATGTAGTTCGAGGGTGCTGATCCGGAATCCCTGTGTTGCCGCCTACATGTCGCCGGTCAACCGTTTACTTTCCGTCAATCGTGCGATCAGTCCCAGCGTCGCGAGGGCATCGTAAATGGATTCGGTCGATCGGCGGGATCCGCTTCTGGCGGCGTCGGTGAGCCAGAATCGGTCGGAGGCAGCATCGGCATGAGCCGTGATATGGGATGACTGAGTGTGCATGGCGTGATTGAGTGCCAATGCCAAGCGTTCAGAATTCACGGGTTGGTCGCAGGCGTTGAGGACATGCGACTGCCTATCATCCTCAGGGATTGTCATCGTCAGCGCGACGTGTGGCGTCACGGCCAGATCATGCGTGCCGCGACAGATGATTTCCAGACCTGTTGCCCGTGAGATCCACGCCAGACGTTGCTGCAGCAGGACGTCATTGGTGCGCACAAGGATCCGCAGCCCGGACTGCTTTGGATACCACTGCAGCAGCCAGTCTCGATAGCGATCTTCGAAATTCACGACGTCGTGAGAGCCTGATTGCCGAGTCAATCGGCGAGCCCAGCGTCTGCGGACTGCGGTATCCGGCAAACGAAGTTTCAGAAATGTTGCGGCCTCGAAACTGACGTGTTCCAACTGCACACCGAAATCTTTCCAGACGACCGGGACCGCATCACCGCGGCGATCGAAAACGTCCACTCCGGCCCAGGCATTCGGCGATCCCGCGCCGGTCACCAGAATCGCGCCGCAGCTCTCGTGAAAACAACGGGCCGCTTCCTGAATTGAAGCGGCCGTGCATCGACCGACATCCATCACCGGCAGCCCGAATTCCCGGCTGGCTGCGACAACACCGATCGCCAGATCAACCGACGCACTGCGTCCGTCGTAACCAACAATCACGGGCGCGACGGCCTGAAAAGCAGCAGCCGATATCTCTGGCGGCGTCACATGAGATCGCCCCGGTCGAGTCTCACGCGGGGATCGCCCGGCCTCAGCGTCAACATCGTCCGGCGCTGATTGCTCATGCAGACAGGCACAGAAGATTCGAGTCAGATCAGCGGCGGTCTGGCGATCCAGATCGTTAATGTATTGGCCTCGAATGCCAAACTCTGTTCGCTGAATTCCGTCAATGCGCTGACTGCGAATGCGTTCGGTTTCGAGCACTGTGCGTTCGGCCAGCCCTTCTGAGTCAAATCGCCATTCGCATTGATCGCAGCCAGGCCATGCGGCATTCAGTCGCGCCTGATGATTCGCACGCGAAACGGCAGCGGAATTTCCCGGACAGACAAATGGCGAGCCGGACACAGGTGTCAGCCGGTCCAGCAGCTCATGCGAGGTTATACGAAATGGTTCGATGGGCATTTGAGTTCTTA
>JANONW010000004.1:0-1702 GCA_031421065.1 Prolixibacteraceae bacterium | reverse complement strand
AGGTGTCCTTCCCGAGCCCACAGCGGTTGCCCAGGTGGCGACGAATTCGGCGGAACAGGCGTACTCGCAGGTGATGGCGGCAGCAGGTGCCTGGCCGCGTGACCGAGTAACGCTGCGGACCTTCGATGAAGTACGCCGTGGCACCGGTGGTTGGAGCCGGAACGGTCCGAAACGACCTTCAGATTCATGGTTCTTAGCTGGCCTGCGGCGCGCCAAACCGCCTGTAGATACCGATCATGATGGGATGCCGGATGTTTGGGAGGAGTCTCGCGGACTGAACCCACTAGATGCGCAAGACCATGCGCAAATCGGCGATGGTGGCTACACTGCAATTGAGGTATATCTAAACGAGAAGGCAATGAAAATGCACTCTGTTCACTGAGGCGTGAACAGGATGCTTCCTGACCCAAACTACTTGGCACATTATTTCAGAATGTTTCGCATTCGGACCGAATATATTTCTCATAGAATTCTTCAGATGCCCTTAATAATGATTGACCACCTTTTTTACGACGGTTTGCACCGCAAGGAATGAACGATGGTTTTTCTCGGATTGCTGGTTGTTCTTGCTTTTGAATATGTGAGACCCAACACTTGGGTGCCTGCTCTCGCGCCTGTTGGAACGTTGCTCGCGCTTTCCGTATTTTCCTTGTCGGTGATATCGAAGACCGAAAACAAAAATAGCAGCATACTCAATGACAAGAACGGATTACTGATGTTGAGCTTTTTAGGGATGGTGACGATATCAGTCTTAACCGCAGAGGTTACAGAGTTTGCCTTTAATCGTTTCAAATCAGTGCTTGGTTATGTCTTTCTGTTTTTTATGATTGCCAAGCTTGTGACAGACGAGAAGCGACTGCGCATCCTTTTTTTAGTATTAGTGGCGCTTCACATCGTTGTCCTGGTCTTAAATCCAAAAGTCCTGCTGAATCCTGAAACACGAAGTTATATTACGAATGCCGGATTTCTTGGCGATGGTAATGATTTTGCCTTGTCGCTCTGTATTGTGTTGCCAATGGCAATATTTCTCTTGCATACGGCGAAATCATTCTGGATGAGGAATTTTTATATGGTAGTTGTTGCGGCGCTGGTTTTGGCGATTGTGGGCACCCAGTCACGCGGTGCCACGCTTGGTTTGGGCGCAATACTTCTCTACCAATGGTTACGCAGTCGGAACAAGGCACGTGGCGTCATGGTTGGCGGCGCGGTGCTGGCCATGATACTCGCTTTTGCGCCACCGGAATATTTTGAAAGATTGAATACGATTAAGGAATATGAATCGGAGAGTTCCGCATCTTCCCGCTTGATTATCTGGCAATCCGCCATTCAAATGGCTAATGATCATCCGATACTCGGTGTCGGAGCAGGTCATTTTTCTATCAATTTCGGTATGCGATACCGGCCTCCTGGGGAGAGCACTACTTCCATGGCCTGGCAGAATGCCCACTCGATCTACTTTATGATCCTGGCTGAATTGGGTTATCCAGGATTGCTTTTCCTGTTGACGTTATTTTTTTCAAACTGGATTAGTAATCATCGACGATTACGCGATACAGTGCGGTTGCCTCCGCACATCGTGTTCACTCAGCAACGCCTCCTTATCACCATTGACTCCAGTTTGATTGCATTGGCTGTCCCCGGGGCATTTCTGTCCGGAATTTATTACCCCCATGTTTTCATCCTGGCCGGGATAGCGGCCGGC
>JANONW010000003.1:0-1947 GCA_031421065.1 Prolixibacteraceae bacterium | reverse complement strand
CCTTCGGCCTTGCATGATTCATGGTCCGGGGAACAAAGGAAATCTTAATCTGTTGCACAAGTTGGTTCAGAAAGGATTACCCTGGCCTTTAGGCACTTTTGAAAACAAAAGATCATTCACTTCTATTGATAATCTGACATTCATTATCAGCCAAATCATTGAAAAAGATATTGAACCGGGCATCTATAACCTGGCCGATGATACTGCCATTTCAACCAACCACTTGATTAAAATCATTGCAGCATCGAAAGGCAAAAAAGTCAGGATATGGAGAATCAATCAGAAATTAATTTCATTTGGTGCCAGGATTGGGGATATCCTGCATCTTCCTTTTAACTCTGAACGGTTAAAAAAATTGACAGAATCGTACGTGATATCAAACCAGAAATTAAAGAAAGCATTGGGAATCGAAAAGATGCCGGTAAGCGCAGAAGAAGGGATAAGGGAAACGATTGAATCGTTTCAGGGCATTTCAAATTAACTACTTACACTACTAATGAATGCGAACATACTACAACTATTAAAACAAGGTGAAGGCATTTCTGTTGAATTCAAGAAAGCAACCAATCAACTGCCTGACAATTTCTTCGAAACAGTGTGCGCTTTTCTTAATCGCAATGGGGGTTCAATTATTTTGGGCATAACCGATGATAAAATCGTTGAAGGTGTGAATTCAAAATTGGTGGAGGCGCTTTGTAAAAACATTGCTAACCTGAGCAATAATCCGCAAAAACTGTTTCCATCATTTCTTTCGAACGAAACCCCATGTATATGGACTTCTTTTTCCAAACACATTTCAATCTTTTCCTAAAAATCCGAATATCGCTCAGTTGTTCACCCCGTTAGATAGAAATTAAATCTGATAAGGTAATAATATGGACGTTATCTAACGGGGTGAACTCAGATGGGCCGTTCCGAAGAATTAGGCACAGGGATCCGCAATGTATATAAGTATTCAAAAGCCTATTCAGGAAGTGATCAAATTGTGTTTTCAGAAGAAGATATTTTTATTTCTAAAGTTCCACTATCCCGGATATTCGGGACTGATTTGAAAAGTGACGGATTAAATGACGGATTAAATGACGGGCAGCAAAAAGTAATTCAACTTATTCAAGAGAATGAAGGAATTAAAGTAAAAGATATTTGTTTACAATTAAATATGCCTATTGATACGATTGACAGGCATATCAAAATTTTGAAAAAAATGAATCTGATTGAAAGGCAGAGCAGCAGAAAAACAGGAGGTTATTATTTAGTGATTAATGCGAATTAAGAATTAAAAACTGTACGAGAATTATTTATAAAACAATATCTCAACCCTTAATTCGCATGATTAACAAATAAAAACCTTATTTTCCTTTCCTTTAACCTTAGTAACCGGGACATAAAACCCCAGCCCCAAACCTTATTTACCTTATTAACATGTAATTTGGAACGTGAAACCTGGAACTCGCCGCGAACTTCCTGCTCAGCTTTTTTACTTTAAACTTTGAAACTTTAACTTTAAACTTACTCATGCAAACCAATTTCAATCTGGACAACTTTATCACCACCTACGTCACCAAACGCCCGCATAGCCTATTGGCCGATGATTTTCTTAAATACAGTACAGAGTTTACAAGCGCATTAACGGAAAAAAGGTTCTGGTTATTGGTGGTGTAGGCACAATCGGTTCATCGTATATTAAAGCCATTTTAAAATTTAATGTCAAAAAGCTGGTGGTTGTTGATATTAATGAAAACGGCTTAACCGAGTTGGTGCGCGATTTACGGAGTTCAACAGATTACAACATACCAGACGAATTCATTACTTATCCCGTTAACTTTGGAGACCGGGTATTTGAAAAGATATTTCATCAACACGGTCCGTTTGAGATAGTCGCCAATTTTGCTGCACAAAAGCATGTACGCAGCGAAAAAGACATCTACTCCATCGAAGCCATGATCG
>JANONW010000002.1:0-1641 GCA_031421065.1 Prolixibacteraceae bacterium | reverse complement strand
CCTTCGGCCTTGCATGATTCATGGTCCGGGGAACAAAGGAAATCTTAATCTGTTGCACAAGTTGGTTCAGAAAGGATTACCCTGGCCTTTAGGCACTTTTGAAAACAAAAGATCATTCACTTCTATTGATAATCTGACATTTGTAATCAATCAAATCATTGAAAAAAAACATTGAACCGGGCATCTATAACCTGGCCGATGATACTGCCATTTCAACCAACGAAATCATCCGGTTAATCGCATTAGCCCAAAAAAGAAACCCAAGAATCTGGAATATCCCAGAGAAACTAGTTCGCTTCTCTGCAAGGGTTGGAGATGTTCTTCATCTCCCTTTAAACAGTGAACGGCTGAAAAAATTAACGGAATCATATTTTGTTTCCAATCAAAAAATTAAGAAGGCGCTGGGAATAGAGAAAATGCCGGTTACAGCCATTATTGGATTAAAAAAGACTTTAGAAAGTTTCCATAAGTAGCGACACTTCGACTTCGCTCAGTGCAGGTAGGGCGAGGGAACGACGACACGACTGCACGAAAGTGCGATGGGGAGCAACTAAGATGGAATAGCTTCAAAATCAATCCTTTTCTTTCTTCCTCAAATTCATTTCATGCTCCTTCCGATATATTTCACCACGTGAAAGCAGTAGTTCAAATAGGACAACCTGATCAACAACCTTGAATATGTAAATCAATCGGTAATCACCCATTTTTATGCGGTAGGAGTTTTGAAAACCAACCATTTTTATACAGTTTGTCAGGTCTGCCACATCATTTGCCTGCATGACCTCAACAATGATTCTTTGTAGAGATAGTTTATACTTACCAGAAAGCTTATAAGCTGCTTTTACGAATTGTTTGGAATATTCCACTTTCATAATCCAAGCCACTTTTCGAATGTTGCCTTTTCATCGGAAGAAATAATCTCCTGGCTTTCCGGATCCTTCAGAAATTCACGGTAGATCATTTCTTCATTAAGCATTTTGGCTTCATCATTTAAAATGGATTCAATGTAAGCTTTAAGATTCTTTCCATTGGCAGAAGCTAAAACAGACAACGAACGGAAAGTATCCTCCGTCAAGTCAATGTTCTTTCTCTTCTTATTGGCTAATGTAATGGCACTCATAATTTTTTTCTGTAAATATACGTCATATACATGATGCATACAATTAAAAAAAATTAAATTTTATAAATATTCTTTTAACCTGATTTTATGCAAACTAATTTCAATCTCGACAACTTCATTACAACCTTCGTCACCAAACGCCCTCAAAGTTTGTTGGTAGAAGACTTTCTAAAATACAACTCACAACTCAACAAACGCATTAACGGGAAAAGTGTTTTGGTAATTGGTGGTGCAGGTACGATTGGATCCTCCTATATCAAGGCAATATTAAAATTCAATATCCGCAAACTGGTAGTCGTCGATATTAATGAAAACGGCTTAACCGAGTTGGTGCGCGATTTACGGAGTTCAACAGATTACAACATACCAGACGAATTCATTTACTTATCCCGTTAACTTTGGAGACCGGGTATTTGAAAAGATATTTCATCAACACGGTCCGTTTGAGATAGTCGCCAATTTTGCTGCACAAAAGCATGTACGCAGCGAAAAAGACATCTACTCCATCGAAGCCATGATCG
>JANONW010000001.1:0-1646 GCA_031421065.1 Prolixibacteraceae bacterium | reverse complement strand
CAGCCGGCGTGACTGGACGCACAAATGGATAGGCACCGGTCCTGTCGGATTCGCCGATGACCTGACCGCCTCGGATGCCGCCCCCGGCGAGTACCATCGAATAGCACTGGGGCCAATGATCGCGACCGGCGTCGACGTGGCTGAGTAATTGCTGCGTCCAGTTTCATTCCAGGGACCTGAAAGTCCCTGGCGTTGGGATCGGCATTCAGCACAAAAGGATCAAAGCGACTTCCTAGGCATCCGCCGAATTGCCCCGGAGTCAAATACTTTGTGCTGTCGCAGTGAGGAAACGGAGTGATCACATACGGCGGCACGTTGCCGGAATATCCGTCTCGCTGGGCGAGCCAGCTGATCAGCGTTCCAAAGCTCGGAATGTCGGTGCGGCCGGGGTTGATGAGAGTGCTGTCGATGCGATAAGGCTTGCCGACGATCGACCAGTGCATTCCGGAATTGTGTCCTCCATGTGTGTGATGCAGCGTGCGGACGATCGACAATTTGTCCATCCGCTTCGCGACTTCCGGCAGCAGCTCGGAGATTTCTATTCCGGGGACATTCGTCGGGATCGGTTGAAACTGGCCGCGAATCTCCGACGGAGCATTGGGTTTCATGTCCCACAGATCGTCGATTGCAAACCCATTCTTTTGACAGGAAGGACGTTGATTCAGTTCAGGGGCTTCGTATCGCATGGGCGATGGTGCTGATTGTGACAATGCAATAGTTTGCGGCCTTCATGGAGGAGCTGGTAGAATGCCGTCATGAAACTCATCCGGCGACAAATCTGCATGACAGCTCTCGCGTGTGCGTTCTGCGGGGCAGCGACTTCCCTTGCTGCAGATCCGCCAGCGGTTGAGGGTGTGGCGTATTTTGAAACGCATATTCGCCCGCTTTTGGCGGAGCATTGCTACCAGTGTCATTCATCACGTTTGCAGAAACGTGAAGGCGGATTGGTCTTGGACAGCATGGCGGGATGGTCTGTCGGTGGTGAACGTGGTCCGGCCATCGTTGTTGGCGATGTGGATTCCAGTCTCTTGATTTCGGCTGTCAGATACACAGATCCGGACCTGCAAATGCCGCCGGACAAGGCATTGCCAAAGGAAGCGGTCGCGGCACTGGAACGATGGGTGGCGATCGGAGCACCGGATCCGCGCGACCAGGAGTCGGTCGCAGAGATCCGGCGAGGAAATCCTTCCGACCCGGTTGCCGGGCGGGAACACTGGGCGTTTCGGCCGCTGGCGGTGTCATCGCAGGAGCGTCCCACCGTCAGAGCGGTTGACTGGCCTCGATCGCCAATCGACTCCTTCGTGCTGGCGGAGCTGGAAGCGGCGAACTTGACGCCTGCGGAGGATGCCGATCGTCGCACGCTGATTCGTCGAGTGTATTTTCAACTGATCGGATTGCCTCCGACACCGGAACAAGTGACGGCCTTTCTGAATGATGAGTCGGCAGATGCACGGGAACGCATTCTGGATGAACTACTGAACTCGCCGCAGTTCGGGCAGCGCTGGGGACGGCACTGGCTGGATCTGGCTCGCTATGCGGATTCCAACGGTCTCGACGAAAACTTTCTGTTCCGCGAAGCTTGGCGATACCGCAATTGGGTGATTGATACAGTCAACGCTGATGTTCCGTTTGACCGATTTCTGCTG